>CAZUJZ010000009.1:0-30183 GCA_964620665.1 uncultured Desulfofustis sp.
ACGGCGGCACCGGTGATGCCGACCGGAACCAGAAACAGCCCAAGCGCCAGGCCTGCCATAATATTCTTCATGATGTCTCCTTAGCTTGGCAATACAAAGATTACCGTTGATTCGATTCCCGCCGGATGCGGGAACCATGATACACCCGGAAAAACCGTCCCTTCGGGAAAGCGGCCTAACACTCAGGCCACCACCCGGTTTACAGCACGGCAATGGTTACTCCCGGGTTATTAAAAACCGTCGCGCAATCATCCGCCAGACGCGGAAAGCGGCGCAACAGCGTCTTGCCGGGTCCGGTTCGCCGGTTACATTCCTCTCCGGCAATAACGGTCCGCAGGCGCCGGTGACAAACCATCTCATCGAGCACCTTCCGGCATTCATCACGAATCCGGCCGCCTTTTCCGGACGAACCGTAGCCGTGAATGAAAACAAGGACCTTGATACCCAGCGCCTCGGCCAGGGCCAGTTCGCCGTTCATCCGCTGCAACGCAACGTCGACCACCGGCAGACCCTGTTTGAGGTTGACGGTGCGGGACAAGGGCGCCGACTTCCTGCCGCTCCCGGCTTCCCTGCATATCGTTGCACCGCAGAACGGGCAGGTCGTATCGTCAAGGGCAACCTCATTCCCGCAGACGGGGCACACCTCCATGTCCTGATCCTCTCTTGCGGCCCTGCCGCCTGCTCACACCCGCCGCGCCGAGATTACCGATTCCATCTGGCGCAGATGCTTGAGCAGCTGCTGCAGGTGCTCCAGATCCCTGATTTCCAGCGCGATGGAAAATTCGACGGTATCCGTCGGCGTTTTGTGTGCGGAAATTTCGACGATGGTCGCCAGATCCGCCGCAACGGCCGAACTGATATCGACGAAAACCCCTTTGCTATTGTCCGTGACCACCTGGATTTCAGCTCGATACTGTTGGCTCTCGGGATTATTCCAATACACCTCGATCCAGCGCTGCGGATCGGAACTGAGCAGGTTCGGGCAGTCCGCTTTGTGCACGGACACGCCGCGGCCAGTGGTAATAAAGCCGACGATCGGGTCGCCGGGAACCGGCTGGCAGCAGAGGCTGACCTTGGCCAGCATGTCGTCGATCCCGTCGATGCTGATCGCCGACCCGCTCCGGCTGCCGGTGCCGCGCTGCGGGGTGACCATCGAGGCCGCCAGCTCCTCGGGACTCAGCTGTTGAGTCGCAGTCTCCTTGTCCTGGCGCATCTCCGGCGGATCAAGGGCCTTGAGCAGGTTCTGGATGGTAATCGCACCGCTGCCGACCTTGATGAGCATATCATCGAGACTGTTGCAGCGCAAGGTCTTGAGCAGCAGCTTGATATGGCCGCTCTTGACCATCCGCTTCAAGGTCATGTCGTGCTTTTTCAACTCCCGCTCACAGATCTCCCGGCCGAGCAGCAGGGCCTTCTCGTTCTCCTCACGCCGGAGCCAGGACCTGATCCGGGCCCGGGCCCGGCTGGTCTTGACCATGTCCAGCCACCCTCGACGGGGCCGCTGGTTCGGCGACGTGATGATCTCGACAATGTCGCCGTTTTGCAGTTCATACTTGAGCGGCACGAGGCGGCCGTTGACCTTGGCCCCGGCGCAGTGGTCACCGACCTCGGTGTGGATCGTGTAGGCGAAATCAATCGGGCAACTGCGGGCCGGGAATTCCTTGACCTCGCCGTTTGGCGTCAGTGCGAATACCTCGGGGTCGTGCAACTCGCCCCGCAGACTCTCCAGAAACTCACGTGAATCCTCGACATCCTGCAGGGAGGTGACGAGCTTTTTCAACTCCCTGAACAGTCGGGCATCGCGATCGTCGACCTGCTGCCCTTCTTTATAGGCCCAGTGGGCGGCGATTCCCTCCTGGGCGACCCGATCCATCTCTTCGGTGCGGATCTGGATCTCGATGAAGTGCTCGTGCGGCCCGACGACGGTGGTGTGCATCGACTGGTAATTGTTGGCCTTGGGCACCGAGATAAAATCCTTGATCCGACCGGGCACCGGCGCCCAATTGGCGTGGATGATGCCGAGGGCTTCGTAGCACTCCTTGACGCTGTCGACGATGATGCGGAAGGCAACCTTGTCGAAGACCCGCTCCAACGGGATATTCTGGGCGACCAGCTTCTTGTAGATCGAATAGAGATGTTTCGGCCGGCCGAGGATGCGGGCCGGTCTGACATTACCCTCTTGCAGCTTGGCGTAGAGGATGGCGATCATCTCATCGACGTAGCGCTGCCGCTCTTCCAGCGAACTCTCCAGCCGTTCGTTCAGGTCCTCGTATTCGCTGGGATAGAGATATTTGAACGAAAAATCCTCAAGCTGCCGCTTCAACCAGTCGATACCCAATCTGCCGGCCAGCGGGGCAAACAGGTCCATGGTCTCCCGGGCCACCTCCAGCTGCCGGGGGCGATCGACCAGATCGAGCAGCAGCATATCCTGCAACCGATCGATCAGGCGGACCAACAGGACCCTGATGTCCTTGGCCATGGCCAGCAGCATGCGACGGACGTTTTCGGCCTGGCTGGTCAGCTTGTTGTTGTACTGGACGCTGGTAATCTTCGTGGTGCCGCTGACGATGTAGGCGACATCGCTACCGAACTGTTTTTCCAGATCCTCGAAACTGACACCGTTTTTCAACGCACCGTGCAGCAGACCGGCCAGAATGGTATCGAGGTCGAGGTGCATCGAAGCCAGTGTCGAGGCCACCTCGAGGACATGGATCAGATACGGTTCGCCGGAAAAATGCTTGCCCCCCTGATGGACCTGAACGGCAAGTTCCCAGGCCGTATCGATCGGCGACAGGTCGACGTCGTGCAGGTAATTGGCGGCCAGCAGCTTCAGCCCACCCGGATGGATAACCGAACCGTACACCATAATTCAGATCAGCCTTTGTTTACGTCCTCGTCAAGACGTGTCCGGAGCAGCTTGACAACGCCCGCCGCTTCGACCTCTTCAGTGAAACCGTCACGACGACGGCGCACTTCGATGAGCCCGCTCTCCGCGAATCGCTTACCGACCGTGATGCGGTACGGGAAACCGAGCAGATCGGCATCCTTGAACTTGCTGCCGGGCCGTTCGTCGCGATCGTCGAGAAAGACGTCGACACCGGCCGCACCGAGTTCGGCATAGAGCCGCTCCGCCATTTCGGTAATCGCCTCGTCATTGACGCCCAGATTTAAAATAACGACCTGGTACGGAGCCAACGGCACCGGGAAGATGATGCCGGCATCGTCATGGTTCTGTTCAATGGCCGCCGCCACCACGCGGCTCACACCAATACCGTAGCAACCCATGACCAAAGGCAGGTCGTTACCCTCCTGGTCCTGGAAGCGGGCATTCATCGCCTCCGAATAAGCGGTGCCCAGTTTGAAGATGTGGCCCACTTCGATCCCTTGGACCAGGCGCAAGGCACCGCCGCAGGAAGGACACGGATCGGTTTCGCAGATCTGGCGCAGATCGGCCACCTCTCCGACCTGAAAGTCCCGGCCGGGCACGACAGAGCGCAGATGGGCGTTCTTTTCGTTGGCCCCGACGATAATCGGACCCAGGCCCATCACTTCCTGGTCGGCCAGCAACCGGATCGTCAGTCCGACCGGCCCGAGATAGCCGACCGGCACGCCGGTGGCGTCGAATACTTCCTGATCCTCGGCCAGCCGGATATCCTTGACACCGAGATGATTCTTCAGCTTGACCTCTTCCAGGGTCCGATCGCCCCTGAGCAGGACCGCCACCGGATCCCCGTCGGCAATATAGACCATGGTCTTGACCAGCTGCTGCGGGACAATGTCGAGAAACGCACAGACCGTCTCAACTTTGCGCTGCCCCGGCGTCTCCACCCGTTCCATGGCCGGAAACTGATCGCCTCTCGCCCCGGACGGCGTGTCGGTCGGCCGGATCGCGGCCTTTTCCAGGTTCGCCGCCCAGCTGCATTCGCTGCAGACGGCAATGGTATCTTCTCCGGTCGCGGCCAGCACCATGAACTCATGGGAAAAACTGCCGCCAATCGCACCGGAATCGGCCTCGACGCAGCGAAATTCGAGGCCGCAACGGGTAAAGATACGGTTATAGGCCTCGTACATTTTGCGGTACGATTCCTCGGCCGCCTGGTCGCTGACGTCGAAGGAATAGGCATCCTTCATGATGAACTCGCGTCCACGCATCAGACCGAAGCGGGGCCTGATCTCATCACGGAACTTGGTCTGGACCTGGTAGAGATTGACCGGCAAATCACGATAAGAGTGCAGCGCACGGCGGGCGATATCGGTGATCACCTCTTCGTGGGTCGGCCCGAGGCACGATTCCCGATCGTGGCGGTCGCGAAAGCGCAACAGCTCCGGCCCGTATTTCTCATGACGCCCCGACTCCTTCCAGAGATCGGCGGGCTGGACCATCGGCATCAGCAACTCCTGGGCGCCGGCCCGGTTCATCTCCTCCCGGACGATGGTTTCGACCCGGCGGATGGCCGCCAGACCATACGGCAGATAGGTGTAAATACCGGCCGTCAATTTCCGGATACAACCACCGCGAAGCAACAGCCGGTGACTGATCACCTCCGCTTCGGCGGGCACCTCTTTCAAGGTTGGTATGAGCATCTGTGAGTAGCGCATCGTCTCCTCTGTCCGGATCTGCGGCGCATCGCTGCGCCAGTTAAAAGGCTCACACTTGAGCCAGCCGTTCCTGTTCCAGTTTCTGCAATTCCTCGAGAAAGACCGCAAGCAGCTCCGCTTCCGGCACTTTCCGGTAGATCTCGCCTTTTTTGAAAATGATACCAACCCCATTACCGCCGGCCACGCCGATATCGGCCTCGCGCGCTTCTCCGGGGCCGTTGACGACACAACCCATCACCGCGATCTTGAGCGGTGCCCGCATGGTCTGAATGTATCGTTCCACCGCCTCAGCCAGACCGAACAGATCGATCCGGGTCCGCCCGCAGGTCGGGCAGGAAATCAGCTCCGGACCGCGCTGTCTGATCTGCAGGGAGCGCAGCAACGCATAACCGACCTGCACCTCCTCGACCGGGTCCCGAGTCAAAGATATCCGGAAGGTGTCGCCGATCCCCTCGGAAAGCAGGATGCCGAGCGCAACGCTGGACTTGACCGTACCGGCGATCAGGCCGCCCGCCTCGGTGACCCCGAGGTGAAGCGGATAGTCGGTCCGCTCGGAGAGCTGTCGATAGGCGCTGATCGTGGTCAGTACGTCGGAAGACTTGATCGAGATCTTGATCTCGGCAAACCCCTGCTGCTCCAGCAGCGTGACGTTGCGCAGGGCACTCTCGATCAGCGCGGTCGGCCGATCGGGGGTCGGGTATCCGTACCGGTGCAACAGATCCTTTTCAATCGAGCCGCTGTTCACCCCGACCCTGATCGGCACCCGATGGTGCTTCGCCGCGTCGACGGTACGAGCCAGCTTGTCCGGCCCGCCAAGGTTGCCGGGGTTGATCCGGATGGCCTGGGCGCCATGCTCCATGGCCGCAACAGCGAGCCGCCAGTCAAAGTGGATATCGGCAATCAACGGAATGACGATAGCCTCGCGAATGGCACGCACCGCCCGAGCCGCATCCATATCCGGCACCGCCACCCGGATGATCTCGCAGCCGGCCTGCTCGAGCCGCTTGATCTGCGCCACCGTCGCGTCGATGTGGGTGGTATCGGTATTGGTCATCGACTGGACGCTGATCGGGGCGCCGCCGCCGACCACCACCGGACCGACCATGATTTGTCTGGTCGTTCGTCGTTTGATCATCGTCATTTTTCTGTACCGGCTCCCGTCGCCGCGGTATGTGTCGGTCCGGCCGGCTGGACCAGGCTCAGTTCGGCATCAGAGGATCTGACATAGAGCGGCGTTGCCAGGTCGAGATCGAGAACGTCGCCGGCGGCCAGCGAGGCCGAGGCCAGCAGCCCGATCGTTGCCGCACTTGGATAGCGATGATGGGCCATCGCCTCGCGCATGCGGTTCCCGAGCAACTCCTGCCAGACCGACGCGTAGGCGGCGACACCGTCGCCGGCCATGACCACCGGCCCGGTAATGGTCCGGGCCACCGTTTCAGGCCGACCGACCGAATAGTTACTGCAGCGTCTCACCATGCCGTCCTCGCCGCGCCGGTAAAAACCGCTGTAGACTTCCTGTTTACGGGCATCGAGCACGACGCAGATCAACTCGTCAGACTCGACCCCACAGCCGATCGCATCCAGCGACGGAATGCCGATCAGCGGTTTGCCGGCGCCGTGGCAGAGGCCTTTGGCCGTCGCCATGCCGATCCGCAAACCGGTAAAGCTCCCCGGGCCAAGGCCGAAAGCAACCGCCGCCACATCATCGATGGTTACCTCCGCCTCGCGCAGCAGCCAGTCGATCGAGCCGAGCAGTCGCCGGGAATGGGTGATCTCCAGCGCCAGCGTCAGCGAAGCGAGTACCGATCCGTCGGTGGCACCGCCCCTGGTCAGCGCGACTGAGCACGAACGGGTCGCCGTATCGAACGCCAGGACCAGCGGGGCATCGTTTACCGCCATCACTAACTGAACAACCTTATGATATCGTTATAGAAGACAAAAATCATCAAAGTGCCGAGCAGGGCGATGCCGACCTGCTGGGCGATAATCTGCAGTCGTTCGCTCATCGGCTTGCGCCGGATGCCCTCGATGGTCAAGAAAACCAGATGCCCGCCATCGAGTACCGGGATTGGCAGCAGATTGAGGATGCCGAGATTGACGCTGAGCAGTCCCATGAAATGGGCCAGGTTGAGCAGTCCGGCCCGCGCTTGTTCACCGGCCAGTTGGGCGATCAGGATCGGCCCGCCCAGTTCAGAGGCGGGAATCACTTTCTGGATGATCTTGACCACCCCCATAAAGGTCAGATAGATGAACATCCAGGTCTGCCACAAGGCGGCCTGCAATGCTTCGAACAGGCCGGCCGGCCGATACTCTATCTCGTCGAGTTTGACGATGCCGATCATGTAGCGCTGTTCCTGCTCCTCGCCGAAAATATTTTTAACGCTGTCGAGTTGCGGCTCCACCGTCACCGGTATCTCCCGCCCGTCACGTTCGATCAGGAATTCGAGCGGGCGCCCGCCACTGTCCTTGACCGCATTGAGCACGTCAAGCCACTCGCTCACCGGTCGGCCGTCGATGGCCAGAATTCGGTCGGCCACCGCAATTCCCGCCTGGTCGGCCGGAGAGGATGCGTTCACTTCACCGATTACGGTGCTTTCCCGGCTTTCGGGCATGCCCATAAAGAGGAAGATGGCGAAGAAGAGGATAACGGAGAACAGCAGGTTGAACAGCGGCCCGGCCAGCACGATGCAGAAGCGTTGCCAGACCGGTTTACCGGCAAACGACCGGTCCTCGTCGTCCCCTGCCTGCCGGTCATCGGGAGACTCTCCGAGCATCTTCACGTAGCCGCCGAGCGGCACCGCTGAAATCAGGTACTCGGTCTCTCCGAGCACCCTGCCGACGAGCTTTGGTCCGAAGCCGAGGGAAAAACGCAGTACTTTTACCCGGAATAACTTGGCAAACAAGAAATGTCCAAATTCATGAACAAAAATCAGGATACCGAGGACGATAACGAAAGAAACGAGTGTATTCATAATCAGATAACATCTTAGAGAATCAGGCCGGAGACCCGGCAATCAGCGCTTCGGCGCATTGTCTCGCCGCCCCGTCGGCGGCAAGCAGATCGGATAGCTCGGTGTCTTTGCCGCCCGTCACCTGGTTCAAGGCCTGCTCCACAATAGCAGAAATACGCAGAAAAGAAATCTTTCGCGCAAGAAAGGCGGCCACCGCCACTTCATTGGCGCCGTTGAGCACGGCAGGCGCGGTGCCGCCCCGCGCCAGGGCTTCGAAAGCCAGCCGCAGTGCAGGAAAACGATGAAAATCAGGCTCGCGAAAGACCAGGTTGTCGCACTGCCAGAGGTTGAGCTGCTTGAGCTGCAAGTCCATCCGTTCCGGGTATGACAGGGCGTAGGCGATCGGAATTCTCATGTCCGGAATGCCGAGTTGCGCCAGCACGGAACCGTCGCGAAACTCGACGAGCGAATGGACGATCGACTGCGGATGAACAACAACGTTGATAGCCTCCGGGTCCATATCAAAGAGCCAGCGGGCCTCGATAACTTCGAGTCCTTTGTTCATCAATGTCGCCGAATCGATGCTGATCTTTTTCCCCATGCTCCAGTTCGGATGGTCCAGCGCTTCGTCACAGGAGACATGGTGCAGCTGCTCCACGTTCTTGTCGAGGAACGGCCCTCCCGATGCGGTCAGGATGATCCTCGCCACATCTTCTCGGCGGCCGGCTTCCAAGGCCTGAAAAATGGCACTGTGCTCCGAGTCGATCGGCAGCAGCTTCACGCTGTTTTGCCGCACCTTGTTCATCACCAGACGACCGGCCAGAACGAGGGTTTCCTTGTTGGCCAGCCCAATGTCCTTACCCGCCTCAATAGCGGCGATGGTCGGCAGCAACCCGGCTGCACCGACAACGGCGGAAACAGTCATGTCGGCTTGCTCGATGGCGGCTACCCGCGTCGCACCTTCCACTCCATACACTATTCGTCCGCGGTAGTCTTCAGGCAAGAGGGCGGCGAGCTTTTCCGCATGATACTCGTCGATAACCGACAGCAGTTCGGGCTGAAAGGCAACGGCCTGCTCGGCCAGCAGCGAGACATTGGTCCCGGCGGCCAGTCCGGCGATCCGAAATCGCTCGGGAAACTGACGAACGACGGACAACACGTTCACCCCGATGGACCCGGTGGAGCCGAGTACGGCTAAATGTTTCATCAATATCCTGAGAAGATGAGCAGATAGTAGAGCACCGGGGCGGACAGGAACAATGAATCGACACGATCGAGCACCCCGCCATGACCGGCGAGCAATCGTCCGGAGTCCTTGCTGCCGGTACCCCGCTTGATCGCCGATTCCAGCAAGTCACCGGCCATCCCGACCAGCGACAGGCCGACGGCCGATACCAGGATGATCGGCCAGCCCCAGGATACCGGGAAGAAGAGAGACAGCAACAAGGCACCGACCACCGCACCGACAACCCCGCCCATCGCCCCTTCCACGGTCTTTTTCGGGCTGATCTGCGGACAGAGTTTGTTTTTCCCCCACCGGCTGCCGACCAGATAGGCGGCGGTATCTGAGCCGGCGGTAATCGCGGTCAGGATGGCAAGCCAGTGGGCACCGTCCGGCAGGGCATGGAGCAAGACCAGATGAGCGGCGAGAAAGCCGATAAAAACCAGACCGAGAACGCAACGATAGAGAATCAGCAACGGGTTGGCAAACCTGCCGAAATGATAAAAGACAAAACCGATCAAACCGCAGAATCCGAGAAACAGACCGAAAGACGGTTCAAAAGCCGGGTGACCGGCAAAGACGGCCGCCAGGACCGGCAGGCACATCAACACAATCAGCACGATCCGATCACTCTCGAAAAGCTCGGTCGGCATCGTCATCCGGCAATATTCCCGGGCCCCGATGACACCAATCAGCACCGCGGCCGCCCAAAACAGCAGGAACGAACCGGTCATCAACAACAGCAGCCAAGCGGCAGCCAACAACAGTCCGGGAACGATGCGCTTCATGAATTCTGCCCCCCAAGCTGCTCCGTGGTCCGGCCGAATCGCCGTTCCCGCTGCTGATAATCACGAATCGCCTCGATAAAGGCCGCGCGGCGGAAATCGGGCCACATGGTTTCAGTGAAATAGATCTCGCTGTAGGACGCCTGCCAGAGCAGAAAATTGGAGAGTCGGCATTCGCCGCCGGTGCGAATCAGCAGGTCCGGGTCCGGTTGGCCGGCCGTATAGAGATGGTCGGCAATAACCTGGTGATCGACCTGATCGGGATCCATTGTGCCGGCCCGGCATTGTGCGGCGATCGACTGCACGGCCCGGCAGATTTCATCACGCGCGCCATAACTCAGTGCCAGGTTGAGGGTGAGTTTGGTGTTGTCGGCGGTCCGCTGAACGGAAGTGCGCAACACCTCCTGGACCGAGTCGGGTAGACGGGAGATCTCGCCGAAACATCGCAGTCGGATCTGGTTTTTTTCCATCCGGTCCAATTCGGAGACCAGATAAGACTTCAGGATGTTCATCAGGCCGGAGACCTCCTGATGCGGCCGCTTCCAGTTTTCGGCCGAAAAGGCATACAAGGTCAGATAGGAGATGCCGAGTTCGCCGCAGGTCTCGACGATGTCACGGACCGAATCGGCACCGATTTTATGGCCGTAGATACGGGGTTTTTTCCGCTTTCTCGCCCAGCGGCCGTTGCCGTCCATGACGATCGCCACATGGGTGGGCAGGCGCTGCGGATCGAGTGCTTCGGGAACAGTCATAAAGAGGCCCGTGGTTCGGAAACATTTCTGAAATGAAGAGCCTGTCTCAGACGTCGAGCATCTCTTTCTCTTTCGCCGCGGTTATCTCGTCGATCTGGGCGATATACGTGTCGGTTTCGGTCTGGGCCTCGTCCTGCAGCTTAAAGAGATCGTCCTCGGAGATGTCCTTGTCTTTCTTCTGTTGTTTCAGGGTATCGATGGCATCCCGGCGCACATTCCTGATCGCCACCCTGAATTCTTCGGCGATTTTCTTGACGTGCCGAACCAGTTCCTTGCGCCGTTCCTCGGTGAGTTGCGGGATATTGAGCCGGATAATCTTGCCGTCGCTGACCGGAGTCAGACCGATGTCTGATTTCAAAATCGCCTTCTCGATTGCCGGCAGAACCTGCGGGTCCCACGGCTGGATAGCGATCGTCCGGCTTTCCGGAATGGTCAGGGATCCGACCTGGTTGAGCGGCATGATGCTACCGTAGGCATTGACCTTGATATCGTCGAGCAGCGCCAGCGAGGCGCGGCCGGTACGAACCTTGCCCAGCTCGATTTTAAAGGTCTCGACGCTCTTTTCCATTTTCTCGGCCATTTCAAGTATCACTTCGCTCATGCTTGTCACCTGTTCCTGTGGTTTGGCAATGCTCCTGTCCCCGCTCAGCAATGGATCACGGTACCAACCTCTTCACCGAGCACAGCTCTTCTGATATTGCCGGCAACCGTCATGTTCATGACCATGATCGGTTTCTCATCCTCTTTGGCCAAAGCGATGCCGGCGGCGTCCATGACTCTGAGTCCCCTGCTCAAGACTTCTTCGTACGTGAGCCGCCGGTATTTGACCGCGTCGGCATTGCTGACCGGATCCTTGTCGTAAACACCGTCGACCTTGGTTGCTTTGATAATCACATCGGCATCGATTTCAAGGGCGCGCAGCACACCGGCGGAGTCTGTGGTGAAATAGGGGTTGCCGGTCCCGGCGGCAAAAATGACGGTACGCCCTTTTTCCAGATGCCTGACCGCCCGTCTGCGGATATATGGTTCGCAGATCGATTGCATCGGAATGGCGGACTGGACGCGGGTGTCGACGTCGACCCGTTCCAGCGCATCCTGCATGGCCAGGCTGTTCATCACCGTGGCCAGCATCCCCATGTTGTCTGCCGTGGCCCGGTCCATGCCCTTACTGGCCCCGGCAACACCCCGGAAAATATTGCCGGCGCCGATCACCAAACCGACCTGTACGCCGAGACGGACGACCTCTTTGATTTCGCCGGCGACAAAATCGAGGACACCGGTATTGATTCCGTAGGAGTCGTTTCCCATCAGAGCTTCTCCGCTCAACTTCAATAAAACACGCTGATAGACAAGCTGCATGGTGTTCGTTACTCCCTTGGCTGACGAGACGATTTCCGGATCAACAGCGAACCGGCGCGATCCGGCCGACAACGGTTGACCATCGCTTTCTGAAAAACGAGGTGCGAAAACCGCAGCTACTCGACACCGATCTGGAAACGGGAGAAGCGTTTAATGGTAATATTTTCTCCCATTTTGCCGACACAGTCGGTCAGGAGGTCTTGAATGCTCAGGTCCGGATTCTTCACATACTTCTGTTCCAGCAGGCAGATCTCGGCCAGGAATTTATCGACCTTGCCGACCACGATTTTCTCGACGATGTTCTCCGGCTTACCGGATTCGAGGGCCTGCTGAACGTAGATCGCTCTTTCCCTGGTCAGCACGTCTTCCGGGACACTCTCCCGGTCGATGGCCACCGGATTGGTGGCCGCGATATGCATGGCCAGATCGCGGGCCAATTCTTTGAACTGGTCGGTCTTGGCGACAAAATCGGTTTCGCAATTGAGTTCGATCATCACGCCGAGTTTCCCGCCGGCATGGATGTATGTCTCAATCACCCCTTCCGAGGTGGCCCGTCCGGCTCGCTTGGCCGCAACGGCCAAGCCTTTCTTGCGGAGCAAGTCAACGGCCTTTTCCATATCGCCGTCGGTTTCGTTGAGCGCTTTTTTGCAGTCCATCATGCCGGCGCTCGTCTTATCCCGCAATTCTTTCACCATCTGACTGGTAACTTTCATATTATTCCTCCGTTGAGAATTCGCTGATCACTAAGATTTCCGGCCCTGGGGGCGTCGGTATCGGCTGACGATGCTCCCCGGGACCCGGCACAGATCGGACTCGTAGCTGTCGTGTCCAGTGGTGTGTGCCGTTTTTTCGCTTTGTCTATAGTGAAAAGGGGCCGTCAGATGACCGCCCCTCTTTTAATACTCATGCCCGCGCCGCCGCTGGACGGTGCATTCAGGTGCGTGGACTATTCGGCGCTTGGCTCCACCGCGTCTTCGCTCTGTTCAAGCTCGCTGGATGCGTCGACCATGGCTGCTTCCATGGCCGCGTCACTGGCCTGGTCGCCGTCACGCATGGCCTGGCCTTGCAACACTGCCTCGGCGACATAGTGGTTGACCAGTTTGATCGCCTTTATTGCATCGTCATTACCGGGGATCAGATAATCGATACCGTCGGGATCGCAATTGGTATCGGTGATGGCGATGATCGGGATATGCAGTTTCCGTGCCTCGTTGACGGCGATAGCTTCGGCCTTCGGGTCGACGATGAACAGGGCACTGGGCAGTCCGCGCATGTCCTTGATGCCGCCGACGTTGCGCTCAAGTTTGATCCGCTCTTTTTCCATCTTCAGGATCTCTTTCTTCGGGAACTTGTTGATCGAGCCGTCGGCCTGCATCGATTCGATGGTCTTGAGCCGCTCAATGCTCGTCTTGATCGTCTGAAAGTTGGTAAGCATACCGCCGAGCCAGCGGTGGTCGACATAATACATGCCACAGCGACGCGCTTCTTCCCGGATAATGGCCTGGGCCTGGCGCTTGGTGCCGACGAAGAGCAACGTGCCCCCCTTGGCTACCTCACTCTGGACGAAATCGCAGGCACGGTCAAACAGACGCCTGGTCAGATCGAGGTTGATGATATAGATACCATTGCGCGGGCCGTAGATGTATGGTTTCATCTTCGGGTTCCAACGCCTGGTCTGGTGGCCAAAATGCAGGCCGGCCTGCAACATCTCTTTTACACTTGCTCGTGCCATGATTTGTCTCCCTTCTGGTTGTTTCCTCCATCTCCCCTGATCAACGGATCGGCTTAGCCGGCCTGCTGACACCAGAACTACCGGAGATGTGTGTTTTATACTGCGGTTGTCAAAAATGCGTGGGAATTATCAACCCAACGCAAAACATTTCCTTTTACCACGCTCTCTGATGATTTGCAAGTGTCCCATCAGTGGACCACGTCTCCGGCCCAGCGGTCGCTGCCGACCCGCCGCGCCACGAGAGTCAACGGTATCACATTAGAAAACGGCGGCCTGCAGCCATTCGAACGCGAATTTCAACAATTCTTCATCACTGCGCTTGATCCGTCGGCGGCGATCACGATCCAGCGGATAGCGCTCGAGCAGGCGTTGCTGGTCGGCATAGCGACGAAAACCGTCGATATCATAGCAGGCCAGAAAGGTAAGTTGCTGGCGCGGGCCACCGCTCCCTTCACCTTTGAACGGATTGGCGGCCAGCAGCGTGTCAATCCGGGCCCAGAGGTCATTTAACATATTGTATGACTCGAGCCGCTGACTCCGCAACCAGTGGTGAACGGTCTGTTCATCCTCTTCCCGGTGGCCGAGACAGTAGTCATGGTGCTTGAGAAAGTACCAGTCGCGCCGGTATCCGCGCTCCTCCGTGCGCGCCACCGCTCGTTCCAGAGGATAGGTGCGGCAGGCGGTCGGCCGGTCCCGATAAACGCTGCACCCCTGCTCGGAGAGGAACGGGCAGGCCCACTTCGAACCGGCGGCGACGAGTTGCAGTTTCACGGCCGGGAAAAACGGATTGTCCCCCTGATGCAGGCGGGTATGGGACTCCAGAAAGGTCTGTGAATCCAGCCCGAGCGAATTCTTCAAACGGATGATATCGTACGGGTAGAGATCGAGGTCGACATTGTGGCAGCACACAGTAAAACAGGCAACACCAGGGTGACAGCGAAACCTGAAGGGCTGATCACCAAGCGGTACCATGCCGTCGGGAAAGGATGCTTCTTCAGTCACGGCTCATCACTGTGGTAACAAAGCCGGCAGGCGCCGGGTCAATATTGAAAAAGATCGAGGAATAAACACAAAAAGCTGACACAAACCAAGGTTCATGTCAGCTTTTCTCCGTCTCTGCGCCACGGCTCAGCTCTGTGCTTCAGGTTCTTCGAGAACCTCCTGGTAACCGACCAGTTCGATGATCGCCATCGGCGCGGCATCACCGGTCCGAATGCCGGTACGGATGATTCTGGTATAGCCGCCGTTCCGGTCGGCAAACTGGTCTTTGATCTGGTCAAAGAGTTTGGCCACTACGTTTTTGCTGCGCATGTAGTTCAGCGCCTGACGTCTGGCGTGCAGATCGCCCCGTTTGGCCAGTGTGATCATCTTCTCGGCGATCGGCCGCAACTCTTTCGCCTTGTGCTCGGTGGTAACGATCCGCTCATGTTCGAACAGCGACGTCACCATATTCCTGAACATGGCTTCACGATGCGAACTGGTCCGTCCCAGTTTCCTGCCGGATTTTGCGTGTCTCATAATGTGTACCTCAACTGATTATCGTGCGAAACCACTATGCGGCCAGCCGCTTGCTTTCCTCTTCACCCGCTCCAAGCCGGGCAACCTCAATCCTTTTTCTTCTCAGGGATGGACGGTCGAACCCAATTATCGAATTTCATACCGAGCGTCAGACCCATTTCCGCCAAGAGCGTCTTGATTTCATTGAGCGACTTGCGACCGAAGTTCTTGGTCTTGAGCATCTCCTGGTCGGTCTTCTGGGCAAGATCACCGATAAAATAAATTTCGGCATTTTTCAGACAATTGGCCGAACGAACGGAAAGCTCAAGATCTTCGACCGGTTTGTCGAGATATGGGTTGAGGGGCTCATCCGTCTTCTCGCTGCTCGGGTCGATATCCGGCTCGGCGACATCCTCATTAAAATTGATGAAGATGCTCATCTGATCCTTCATGATCTTGGCAGCGAAGGCCAGCGCGTCCTCGGGTGTCACACTGCCGTCCGTCTCGATCTCCATGGACAGTTTGTCATAGTCGGTCTGTTGGCCGACTCTGGCCTTGGCTACGGTGTACTGAATGCGGCGGATCGGCGAAAAAATGGCATCGATCGGAATCTGTCCGATGACAAGCTCTTCCTTGTCCTGCCGCTCGGCGGGATGATAGCCCTTACCCCAGGAGACCGTCATCTCGGCCTTAAACGTGGTGTCCCCGGTCAACGTACAGATCAACTGCTCCGGATTCATGATATCGATATACGGCGACGGCTTGATGTCGCCGGCGGTGACGTCGCCGGGTCCCTGCTTTTCGATGACGATTTTTCGCGACTGGTCGGAATTGAGCTTCAGTCTGATCTGCTTGATATTGAGAATGATTTCGCTGACATCCTCCATCACATCTTTCAGTGTGGTGAATTCATGCAGCGCACCGTCAATCTTTACCGTGGTTATCGCCGCACCCTGAATCGATGACAGCAGGATACGCCTCAGGGAATTGCCGATCGTCGTTGCAAATCCGCGCTCGAGAGGCTGGCAGACAATCTTGGCGAACGAATTCGTCCGACTGTCTTTCTCTATTTCAAGCTTTTCAGGCTTAATAAGCTCGTGCCAGTTCCGGTAGAAAGGTATGTTCTCGTCGGCAGCGTGAGTCATATCATCCCTTATTTATAGTGTTAAGCGGCAAAAAGCAGACGGCATATCAACAATGACGAATATTCGTTCACAAGATGAAATGCCGTTAGTTCCCCGCTCGATGACAACGGACCGCCCGGCGGAATGTTCCCCGCCCGGCAGTCCGTCATAACGATCAGCCTGTTCCTGTTACTTGGAGTACAGCTCGACGATGAGTTGCTCCTGAATCGGCATGGTCAGTTCTTCTCTATTCGGCATGGCCTTTATCGTCGACTTGTAGGCCGCCCGATCAATCTCGATCCAACTGGGGACGCCGCGACGCTCCACTGCGTCGAGGCTCTCGTTGATCAACGGATTGGTCCGGCTCTTCTCCTTGATGCTGATTTCATCACCGACAGAGACCTGAAAAGACGGAATATTGACTTTTTTACCGTTTACCAGAATATGCTTATGTCGTACCAGTTGCCTGGCCTGGTTCCGGGAAGAGGCAAAGCCCATCCGGAAGATGGTATTATCCAACCGTCTCTCCAACATGACGAGAAGGTTTTCACCGGTAACGCCTTTTTGCAGGTCAGCTTTCTTGAAGTACTGGCGGAATTGTCCTTCCAGCATGCCGTACATGCTTTTGACTTTCTGCTTTTCACGTAGCTGCACAGCATAGTCGGATTGCTTTTTGAAACGAGCCTGTCCGTGCTGCCCGGGCGCATAGGCCCGGCGCTCGAAAGAACATTTATCGGAATAGCAGCGATCTCCCTTCAGGAAGAGCTTGATTCCCTCGCGCCTGCAGCGTCGACATGCCGCACCTGTATCTCTAGCCAACTTTCGCCTCCGTTGATTAAGCTATTTCTGCCCGCTCCAATAAGACTCCCATGGTTCCTAGACGCGGCGCCGTTTGGGAGGTTTGCAGCCATTATGGGGAATAGGCGTGACATCAAAAATACGTGTCACCTCGAGTCCGGCATTGACGAGAGCGCGCAGAGCCGCTTCTCGGCCGGGTCCGGGACCTTTCACTTTCACCTCGACTTTTCTCATGCCTTGATCGGTCGCCTTTTTGGTCGCGTCGGCAACGGCATTCTGAGCGGCAAACGGGGTGCTCTTCCGCGATCCCTTGAAGCCGAGCACACCGGCACTACACCAGGATACCACGTTCCCCTGTTTGTCGGAGATGGTGACAATGGTATTGTTGAATGTCGAATAGATATGAACGACCCCTTCCGGGACGTTCTTTTTAACTTTACGCTTGGTCCGAGCCTCAGTCTTTTTTGCAGCTGCCATTCTTTCGTACCTATCTGGTTGTGAAGACTATTTTCGACGTGCGGCACCGCGACGGGGCCCTTTCCGTGTCCTGGCGTTGGTCTTGGTCTTCTGACCACGAACCGGCAACCCAAGCCGATGACGTCGCCCGCGATAGCAGCCAAGGTCCATCAACCGTTTGATGTCCATCGATACTTCCCGACGTCGATCACCTTCAACAACGAAATCATTCTCAATTACTTTGCGGATACGATTGACATCGTCTCCACTCAGATCGTCGCTGTTCATCGTATAGGGCAAATCGACCGCATCGAGGATTTTGCGGGCCGTCGTCAGGCCAATTCCGTAAATATAGGTGAGCGCCCGATCAATATGTTTATTTTTCGGAAGGTCAACTCCTGCTATACGTGCCAAGGCTTATCTCCTTTACTGTAGTTGACAGGCCCGCATTCTCTCTGTCCCGCTTCCCCGCGAAGGGTAGTGCGGGACGGCCGTGGGCCGTCTCCAGAGCGACTTCGGGTATATCATAAATTCCTGGATAGACCGCTATCCCTGCTTTTGATTGTGTTTCTTGGTCTTACAGGCAACACGGACGATGCCGTTTCGTTTAAAAACCTTGCAGTCGCTGCAGATTTTTTTTACCGATGAGCGCACTTTCATGATCCTGCCCCTATTTCTTCCTGGCGTTTTTCGCCCTGAATGTTACCCGGCCACGTGTCAAGTCGTACGGAGAGAGCTCAATTGTGACTCGGTCCCCGGGCAGAATCTTGATAAAATGCATCCGCATCTTCCCGGAAATATGAGCCAGTACCCGATGGCCATTGTCCAGCTCTACCCGGAACATGGCATTCGGCAACGGTTCAATAATCGTTCCCTCTACCTCAATCGCTTCTTCTTTGGCCATAAAGTGTCCTGAATGTCAATGTGCATTCAAAAGCTGTCTACTATAATACAAAAAAACGGAGTTGAGAAGCACTATTTGCTCAAATCAGCTCAATTCCTCACGGGAACTGAGAACCATCGGGCCGTCGGCCGTTACCGCAATCGAATGCTCAAAATGGGCAGACGCTTTCCGATCGGCGGTGATCACTGTCCAACCGTCACGCAAAACCTTGACCTGGTGGGTGCCGATATTGACCATCGGCTCGATGGCCAGCACCATCCCTTCCAACAGACGCGGCGTTGCCCCGTCTTGAATGAAGTTAGGGATTTCCGGACCCTCATGGAGATCGGCTCCGATGCCATGGCCGACAAACTGCCTGACGACGGAAAAACCGTGTCGTTCGACCCATTCCTGGACGGCGGCGGATATATCTCCAATCCGGTTGCCGACCTGCACTTTCTCGATTGCCTTACCGAGCGACTCTTCAGTTACCTGCAGCAATTTGTGCGTCAGGGCATCGACCCGTCCGACCGGGATGGTGACCGCCGAGTCCCCATAGTATCCTTTGTAAAACGTGCCGAAATCAACGGAAATAATATCGCCCTTTTTCAGCTTCCGTTTCCGTGACGGGATGCCGTGCACCACCTCTTCGTTAACCGACACGCACAGACTCCCGGGAAACCCCCGGTAGCCTTTGAAAGCCGGCACTGCCTGCCGTTTGCTGCACAACTCCTCGGCCATTCGGTCGAGTTCCCAGGTGGTGATACCCGGTTCCACCGTCTTTTGCAGCATCACCAGCACCTCGGCAACGATCCGATTGGCCTCCGCCATGATCCGGATCTCGTCACGGCTTTTGATGGTAATCGATTTGCCGGCCGGAGCGTGTGCGCTGGAGAACACCGATTATCTCCTGCCCTTGATCCTGCCCTGTTTCATGAATCCTTCATAATTTCTCATGACCAGGTGCGATTCGATCTGGGAGATGGTATCGATGGCCACACCGACGATGATCAGCAAGGCCGTACCGCCGAAATAAAAGGGCAGAGCCAGCCGCTCAATCAGAATTGTCGGCATGACGCAGACCGCGCTGAGATATATTGCGCCGAGGACGGTCAGTCTCGTCAGGGCCTTGTCGATGAATTCAGCGGTCCGTTTGCCGGGCCGGATGCCGGGAATAAACCCACCGTTCTTGCGCAGGTTTTCGGCGACATCTTCCGGCTTGAACTGCACGGCAGCGTAGAAAAAGCAAAAGAACACGATAAACGCGACAAAGCAGATATAATAGTAGATCGTCCCCGGAGACATGGCCGCCGATGCGCGCTGCACCCAGTCAACTTGGACGAAGCTGCCGATGGTTGCCGGAAACATCATGATCGAAGATGCAAAAATCGGCGGAATAACGCCGGAGACATTGATCTTCAGCGGCAGATGAGAACTCTGACCGCCATAGACCCGCCGGCCGACAACCCGCTTCGCGTACTGGATTGGAATCCGCCGCTGGGCGGTTTCGACAAAGACGATCAGGCCGATTATAGCCAGCATCATAGCGACGATAAACGGCACGAAGAACAGCTGGATTTCACCGGCCCGTACCAGCTCGACAAAGTTGATCAAAGCCGACGGACCACTGGCGACGATGCCGGCAAAAATGATCAGCGAGATCCCGTTGCCGACGCCGCGCTCGGTCATCTGCTCACCGAGCCACATCAGAAAGGCGGTACCGGACGTCAGCGTGATGATGGTCATCAGTTTGAACTGGACTCCCGGATCGAGGACGATCATCTCGCCGTTCACTCCGGTCATCCCTTCGAGCCCCGCAGCGATGAACGAACCCTGGATGACGGAGAGCACCACGGTGCCGTAACGGGTGTACTGGGTGATCTTCCGCCTGCCTGCCTCGCCTTCTTTTTTCAGCGTCTCCAACTGGGGAATGACCACCGTCAGCAGCTGCATGATGATCGACGCGCTGATGTAGGGCATGATTCCCAGGGCGAAAATGGAAAAATTCTCCAAAGCACCGCCGGAAAACATATTGAACATACCGAACAGGGTGCCGGCATGCTGCTGAAAAAAGGCACTCAGAGCTTCGCTGTTGATGCCCGGGGTGGGCACCTGGACGCCGATCCGATACACTGCCAGCATAATCAGCGTAAACAGCAGTCTCCGCCTGAGTTCCGGGATTTGCGCCGCTCTTTGAAATCCACTCATGGGCACTTCCTTAGCGTTACAATCGAGCCGGCCCGAGCAGGACCGATCAATCTATATGAATCCGAAACAGCCGTTTCTCCTGCCTTTTCAGCCACTCGGCCGTTTTAGCAACTGCGCCGGTAATGACTGGAGCCAGGAAATACCGGCTGACGGTCAAACGCGGATAAAATTCAGCCTTGTTGCCCCGACGCAGTGGTTTCAACAACACTGCCACCGGCTTTTTCGATCAGTTCCCGAGCTGAGCCGCTCACCTTTTCAACCCTTACCGTCAGGGCCTTGCTGATCTCACCGTTGGCGAGTATTTTCACACCATTGCCGGCTTTGGCCAGACCGGCGGCAACCAGCGTCTCGGTGCTGACTTCCTGGCCCGCCTCGAAAACCTCGAGCTGACCCAGACCGATGATTTCGTAGTCTTTGCGAAAGATGTTGTTAAAACCTCGTTTCGGCAACCGCCGCTGCAGAGGCATCTGGCCGCCTTCGAAGCCCGGTTTCGATTTATAACCGGAACGGGCTTTGGCTCCTTTGTGTCCGCGACCGGATGTCTTGCCGTGACCGGACCCGGGGCCGCGGCCGACACGTTTTTTCTGCTTTCGGGAACCTTCCTGCGGCGAAAGGTTTGCAAGAGTCAACATTTAAGCCTCCTCGACACGGACAAGATGCGCTACTTTGGCGAGCATGCCCCGGATCTCCGGGGTATCCTTGCGCGTGATCGTTTTATTCAGTTTGGTCAACCCGAGCCCGGTCAGCGTCGCGCGAATCTTCTGCGTGCTGCCGATCTCACTCTTGACCAATGTGAAGGTAATTGTGTCAGCCATGGGACTTCACCGTTTCTCGTTTGAAAATAATAATCTCATAGTGCTCAGCGAGTCGCTGACCGCCGGCCGTCTGCTCAGGACAGCGCTAATTCCTCAACGGTTTTGCCGCGCAATTCGGCAATGACCCGAGGGCTTCTCAGTCGCCGCAAGCCGTCAATCGTCGCCTTGACCATATTGTGCGGGTTGTGGGACCCCAGACACTTGGTCAGAATATTGCCGACACCGGCCGCTTCGAGAACGGCACGCACCGGGCCACCGGCAATGACCCCGGTACCTTCCGAGGCGGGCTTGAGCAACACCTTGCCGGCACCATATTTGCCGATGATCTCATGCGGGATCGACACGTCACTCAGGGCGATCGCTTCCATGTCCCGGCGAGCCTTTTCGATTCCCTTGCGAATAGCCTCGGGAACCTGGTTGGCTTTGCCCAGACCGTAACCAACTTTGCCGTTCCCGTCACCGACGACCACAATGGCGCTGAAACTAAAGCGTCGACCGCCTTTGACAACTTTGGCAACACGGTTGATATAAACAATTTTTTCAATCAGTTCCTCAGCCATTTCACCTTTGGAACGCTTAAACTCAGACAAGGAACACCCCCTCTGTTACGAGTTAAAAATCCAATCCGCCTTCACGGGCTCCGTCGGACAGAGCCTTGATCCGACCATGGTAGATATAGCCGCCCCGATCGAATACCACCTTGCTGACGCCGGCGGCTTTGGCACGTTCGGCTATGATCGTGCCCACTTTTTTGGCGGCTGCGATTTTCCCTTTTTCTTCAGCTGGTTCGAACGATTTTTCCTTTGTCGACATGGAAACCACTGTCGTTCCGGCGCTATCGTCGATAATTTGGGCATAAATATGCTTGCTGCTCTTGAATACGCTGAGTCGCGGCCGCTCGCTCGTACCGATCACCTTGGTGCGAATCCGCTTGGCCCGCTTCAAACGTGCTACCGTACTGGGATTTGTCTTAGCCATCGTAATTGTCTCAACCAGTAAATATAATCTTCAGCTACTACCCTTATTTCGCTCCGGTCTTACCGGCCTTACGAACGATCCGCTCATCTTCGTAGCGGATTCCCTTGCCCTTGTAAGGCTCCGGTTTACGAATGGCACGGATCTTGGCGGCGGTCAGCCCGAGCGCTTCTTTGTCAATCGATTCGAGAACAATTTTCGTGTTGCCTTCAACGTTTCCGGAGACACCTTCCGGCAACGCGAATTCAACCGGGTTGGAATATCCGACACTCAGTGACAGATTGTTCCCGGCCATACTGGCCCGGTAGCCGACGCCCTCGACGACCAGTACTTTTTTGAATCCTTCGTCGACGCCGACCACCATATTATTGACGAGCGACCGGGTCAACCCTCGAAACGCCGAAATATTTCTGCTGTGCTTCTTACCGTCGACGAGGATGACTCCATCCTCCAAAACCAGCGACACTTCCGAATGAACGGTCCGATTCAAGGTGCCTTTCTTGCCGGATACCGAGATATCCTGCCCCTTGATCTCAACCGTGACACCCGCAGGCACCGGTATCGGCATTTTTCCAATTCGAGACATATCTTCCTCCGTTACGAACCGGTGTTACCACACCTGGCACAGTATCTCACCACCGGTGTTCATTTTGCGTGCGGCCCGGTCGGTAATTATTCCCTTTGAGGTGGAGACAATGGCTATCCCCAGACCGTTCAACACGGTCGGGACATCGCCGGCCTTCGCGTATTGGCGCAAACCGGGTTTGCTGACACGCTTGAGATCGGTGATAACCGGTTCACCATTCGGCCCGTACTTCAGGTTGATGGTCAGCGTACCCTGAGGACCTTCGTCGGAAACTTGATATCCGACAATGTATCCCTCTTCTTCGAGCACTTTTGCCACATTGACCTTGATGTTGGACTTGGGCATCTGCACCGTGTCATACTTCACCATAACTGCGTTTCGTATCCTGGTCAGCATGTCTGCCAGGGGATCGCTCATCGACATAGCGATAACTCCTTCTATGAATCAATCGTTTGACTAATCAGCGGTATCGTCTTCGCTGCTACCAGCTCGATTTGGTCACACCTGTAATTTGGCCCTTCGAGGCCAACGACCTGAAGCAGAGTCGGCACACGCCGAACTTCCTGATAAACGCCCGTGGCCGGCCACAAAGAGGGCATCGGTTATGTTGCCGAACCTTGAACTTGGGTTTTCGTTGCGCCCTCGCAATCATCGATTTCTTAGCCAAACCAACCTCCACTCATCCGATATGAATACGCTGTTGTCTCATTGATAGTTCGACGCATCCGTCAGCTCTCCGGTCATCTTGCATCCTGCCGTCACCGACCGTGGGTCGGGGAGAGGCCGGCAACCGGGAACCATGCGGAATGCTCATTATTTCCTGAACGGCATGCCCATCAGGCTCAGCAGGGAGCGACCTTCTTCATTGCTCTCGGCACTGGTCACGATGGATATATTTAAACCTTTGATCTTATCGATCTTGTCGTAATCGATCTCGGGAAAGATAATCTCCTCCCTGACCCCCAGCGAATAGTTGCCACGACCGTCGAACGCTTTCGTCGATACGCCGCGAAAGTCTCGAACCCGGGGTAGCGCGATATTGACCAGCTTGCTATAAAAATCGTACATCCGGTCCCCACGCAGTGTCACCCGACAGCCGATCGGCATCCCTTCTCTCAGCTTGAAACCGGCAATCGACCGCTTCGCCTTGGTAATGACCGCTTTTTGACCGGCGATCATGCTTAGTTCCTGTGCCGCACTTTCCACGATCTTCGGGTTCTGAACCGCTTCTCCCAGCCCCATGTTCAGTACGATCTTCTCTAGTTTCGGCACCTGCAACAGGTTCGTATAACCGAACTGTTCTTTCAGCGCCGGAACGCATTCCGTATAATAAAAGTCCTTAAGTGCACCCATGTGTAACTCCTGACGTGACCCTCGTTGGCGACCTGTTATTTGCTTTCGATCGATTCACCGCATTTTTTGCAGTAGCGAACCTTTGTGCCATCTTCCAGTAACTTCTTGCCGATCCGGCCGGTCTGCGTGCATTCGGGACAGATCATCTGCAGATTGGATACATGCACCGGGGCCTCTCGCTCGACGATTTGTCCTTGCTGACTGGCGTCACGAGGTTTGGTGTGCCGCTTGATCATATTGATCCGCTCCACCGTTGCCTTGTCGCTGGCAGGAAACACTTTGAGTACCTTGCCAACCCGTCCCTTGTCTTTTCCGGCGATCACTTCCACCTGATCGTTCGCCTTCAGGTATGTTCTGCCTTTTCTCATTGTTGTACCTATCCTTGCTGTGTCATGCGGCGAATTATCATCAAAGCACTTCAGGAGCGAGGGAGACAATTTTCATGAACCCCCGATTTCTCAACTCCCGGGCAACCGGTCCGAAAATACGCGTACCGATCGGTTCACCGGCGTTGGAGAGCAGGACCGCCGCGTTTTCATCAAACTTCACCCAGGTATCGTCCATGCGGTTCATCTCTTTTTTGGTACGAACGATAACCGCTGTCATCACCTCGCCCTTCTTCACCTTCGCATGGGGAATCGCTTCCTTCACCGATACGACGATGACATCGCCGATTCCGGCGTATCTCTTCTTCGTGCCACCGAGAACCCTGATGCACAAAACCTTCCGTGCCCCGGAGTTGTCGGCAACATTGAGTATTGATTCAGTTTGTATCATAATGTCACCTGATCTCTATCAGCCCTGGCCCGTCATATCCGGCAACGAACCGCAAACGTTATACCGCTTGTTGAAGTATGGTTTTGACCCGCCAGCGCTTCCTTTTGCTCAACGGGCGACATTCCTCGATGAGGACGAGATCCCCGATATTGCATTGATTCTCCGGGTCGTCTGCGAGGTACTTGACGCTCGTTTTGACATATTTGCCGTAGAGCTTATGCCGAAATTTACGTTCAACGCGGACTACCACTGTCTTTTCCATGCCATTGCTGACAACGGAACCGGTCCTGGTTTTTCGTGCTTTGTTTTGTTCGCTCATAATGTCAATTAAAGAGGTTGAGGCGCGAAATATTCATTTGTGTAAATGTCCCAAACGTTCCGTCAATTCGCTTTTTTTTGGTTGCTAATCGTCATAATACGGGCAATGTCTTTTTTAACTTTCCGCAAGCGCGACGTATCTTCCAGCGGACGGAGCTTGTGCTGAAAAGCCAGGTTGCCGAGTTCCTCGCGCAACTCCTTTACCTTCTTGGCGCGTTCCTCGACGGACATTTTTCGTATATCTTCGGCTTTCATACGAGACTCCTCTTGGAAATAACCTTGGTGGCAAACGGCAGCTTGTTGCCGGCCAGCGTCAGAGCGCGCACCGCAAGCTCTTCGGTAACCCCTGACAATTCATAAAGAATCTTTCCAGGCTTGACCGGAGCAACCCAGTATTCCGGGCTTCCCTTGCCTTTTCCCATCCGGGTCTCGGCGGGTTTTTTGGTAACCGGTTTGTCGGGAAAAACCCTGATCCAGACCTTGCCGCCACGTTTGATTTTTCGGTTGATGGCAATACGGGCCGCCTCGATCTGCTGGGCGGTCATCCGGCCGCTGCTCACGGCTTTCAAGGCATACTCGCCAAAAGCGATGGTCGCGCCCCGCTGGGCGGTACCTCGCAATTTGCCTGTGAAAACCTTTCTATGTTTTACCTTCTTAGGACTTAACATGTCTTACTCCACGTGTAGTTCTTCTCTAAAAACTCAGTACAGCATGGTCACGATCAGTTGCTCGCCTGTTCCCGTCCTTCAAGCACCTCACCATGGAAAATCCAGACTTTTACGCCGATGATCCCGTAGGTGGTATTCGCCTCGGCCAACGCATAATCGACATCGGCACGCAAGGTGTGCAGCGGCACCCGACCTTCTCGCACCCATTCACAGCGCGACATTTCGGCACCGCCGAGCCGCCCGGAACAAGATATCTTGATCCCCTGGACACCAAAGCGCAGAGCCGAATTGACCGCCTTTTTCATGGCCCGACGAAAAGCGACACGGCGCTCGAGCTGGGAGGCGATGCTTTCAGCTATCAACTGGGCATCGGCCTCGGGTCGCCGAACCTCCTGAATATCAAGAGTCACCGAACGCTTGACAAACTGCTCGAGGTCTTTTTTCAGCGTTTCGATCTCCGCCCCTTTCTTGCCGATGACGATACCCGGTCGAGCGGTGTAGAGCTTGATCCGGACTTTATCTCCGGTACGTTCTATCGTCAACTTGGACAGTCCGGCATGGTAAAGACGTTTTTTCAAGTACTTTCGTATCTTTTGATCTTCGATAAGATACGTGCTGTACTCCTTGTCCGCGTACCAGATAGAATCCCACGAACGAGTGATATTCAGTCTTAGTCCTATTGGATTTACCTTCTGGCCCAAAATAACCCTCCAACTGAGTAGTTGATTAATGAGAAAGTGTCGTGTGCAACAGCATTGTCCGTCATCAGAACGCTTTTCAACCTTCGTCGAGAATCACGGTAATGTGGCTGGTACGCTTGATAATTCTGGTCGCCCTGCCCTGGGCGCGCGGCATGATCCGTTTCAATGACGGACCGCCGTCGATATCGATCTTCTTGACGAACAGGTTGTCGACATCAACCCGGTCGTCCTGGGTGGCGTTGGCCACGGCGGATTCGATCACCTGGCGAATGATGGCCGCCCCTTTTTTCGGCATGAATTTCAAGGTCGTAATCGCCTTGTCGACGTTCATACCGCGGACGACATCTGCCACCAATCGTGCCTTCTGCGGCGATATCCGGATATATTTTCCAACGGCTCGTGCTTCCATCTTGTCTACTCCCAATACGTGGTGTCACCAACAGTGTCGTTATTTTTTCTTCCTGTCCGCTGCGTGACCATAGAACGTTCTGGTGGGTGAAAACTCTCCGAGCTTGTGTCCGACCATGTTCTCGGTGACGAATACCGGCACGAATTTCTTGCCGTTGTGAACTGCAAAGGTAAGTCCGACCATCTCCGGCACAATGTCCGACCGTCGCGACCAGGTCTTGATCACCTTGCGGGAACCGGACTCAACGGCGTTATCAACCTTTTTCACCAGATGATCATCGACAAATGGTCCTTTTTTAACTGAGCGAGACATTATCTACTCCTTGTTATGATCTCCGTTTGACAATCATCTTGTCAGACGCTTTCTTCACTCTCGTCTTATAGCCTTTGGTCGGCTGACCCCACGGGGTGCAAGGATGACGTCCGCCGGAACTCTTACCCTCACCGCCGCCCATCGGGTGGTCGACCGGGTTCATCGCAACGCCGCGGACGGAAGGACGCCGGCCGAGCCAACGGGACCGTCCGGCCTTGCCCAGTTTCTGGCTTTCATGCTCACGATTGCCAACCTGACCGATACAGGCACGGCACAGATTGTGGAATTTGCGCACCTCGCCTGACGGCAACCGGACGGATACGTGATTGCCCTCCTTGGCCATCAGCTGGGCGGAGGCACCGGCGCTGCGCACCAACTGGGCGCCTTTACCGATTTTCATCTCGATGTTGTGAATTACCGTACCCAATGGAATGTTTGCCATCGGTAGGCAATTGCCCGGTTGAATATCGACCTTATCGCCGGCCACAACCTGATCGCCGACGGCTATCCCGTCAGGTGCAAGGATGTACTGTTTCTCACCGTCGAGATAGCTGAGCAGGGCAATATTGGCGGAACGGTTCGGGTCGTATTCGATTGACACCACTTTGGCAACGATATCGGTCTTGTTGCGCTTGAAGTCGATGATCCGGTACTTGCGTTTGTGACCGCCACCGTGATGTCGCGTGGTGATCCGCCCGTAATTGTTCCGCCCACCACTTCGATTCAGGCTCACCACCAAGCTTCGTTCAGGCTCGCTCTTCGATAGATCCGGATTCCTGGTCGACACATGGTGTCGCTTGCCGGCTGATGTTGGTTTATAAGTCTTTATTGCCATGATTTCCCAATCGCTCCATCATATTTGCGTTGGCTAGCTCGTTTCAACGATCGCCGCGTGTTTCGGCGGACCGTCCTGACTACAGTTCGTCAACAAAGTTGATCTCGCCTTCGGCCAAGGTGACGTAGGCTTTTTTCCAGTCCTGGGTACGGCCGAAATGCTTGCCGACCCGTTTCTGCTTGCCGGGCATGGAGACAGTTTTTACGTCCCGGACCTTCACCTTGAACATGTTCTCGACGGCTTTCCTGATCTCGATCTTGTTGGCGTCGGGATGCACCTTGAACACGACCTTGTTGCCCATTTCCTGCTGCAGGTTGGCCTTTTCCGTCAGGCATGGTCCCTGCAGGATGCTGTACATGTTTTTCATGCCGTAAACCTCTCTTCCAGGCTCGGGATGGCGGGCTGCAGGAGCACCAGCTTCTCGTGCAGGAGAATATCGTAGACATTCAGCCCCTCGGTTTTCATAACCTTGTAACCCGGCACGTTGCGTGAAGATTTGCTCAGGATCTCATTGTCGCCGTCGATAACGATCAGGGCGTTGTTGAGTTCCAGCAGACCCATGATCGTCACGAAATCCTTGGTCTTGATCGCTTCCATGGCAAAATCGTCAAGTACGACCAGATTACCTTCCTGGAAGCGGGCCGATATCGCCATCGATACGGCCTGCTGTCGCACCTTGCGATTGAGTTTGAAGTTGAAATCGCGCGGTTTCGGACCGAAGGTGACCCCGCCGCCACGCCACAGCGGCGACCGTTTGTTGCCGGCCCGGGCGCGTCCGGTGCCTTTCTGGCGCCACGGTTTGGCGCTGCTCCCCTTCACATCGCCGCGTCCTTTGGTGCTGGCGGTACCGGCACGCTTGGCGGCCCGCTGCTGACGAACCACATCGTGAAGCAGATATGGCTTGACCTCGCGATTGAAGACACCGTCGTTCAGCTCGATCTCGCCAACCTTTTCGTTCTTTATATTTTTTACTTCTACCGTCGACATTATCTTCTCCTTGAGCCGGTCTCTGCTGCCTTATCTCGAAAATATCTTCAACAGACCATTCTTGGCTCCGGGCACCGATCCCTTGAGCAAAACAACATGATCTTCCGGCCGAACGTCTACCACCCTGAGACTTTTTTTCAGGACCGTCTCGTTGCCCATGCGTCCCGGCATTCGCTTACCCTTGATGACCCGACTCGGCCAGGCACTGCAGCCGATGGCTCCCGGAGCCCGGTGAAACATCGAGCCATGGGTGTCACGGCCGCCTTTGAAGCCATACCGCTTGACGACACCCTGAAAGCCGCGTCCCTTGCTCTTGCCCTGAACATCGACAAGATCACCGATCTTGACCACATCGTCGAGCGAGAGCTGTTGACCGACCTGGTAATCAGCCGGATTATCCACGTGAAATTCGCGGATATGATAGAACCCGTCGGCTCCGGCCGCTTTGCAATGACCTGCTTCCGGTTTGTTGACCCGATTCGGCCGTTTCGGATCGAAACCGACCTGGATGGCGTTGTAGCCTTCCTTGTCGGCCGTCTTGACCTGCAGGACCGTGCAGGGGCCGGCCTGTATCACCGTCACCGGAATGACCACTCCCAACTCGCTGTAGATGCGGGTCATTCCAAGTTTTTTGCCTAAAATCCCCATAGTCTTTGGCATAATCGTACCCGATGCTTCTCTGTGCTTAACGTTTCCTGCTGATTACGGGAGCTTGATCTCAACGTCTACGCCGGCTGAGAGTTCCAGTTTCATCAACAGATCGATAGTCTGCTGGGTCGGTTCGAGAATATCGAGAAGCCGGCGGTGGGTTCTCATCTCGAACTGCTCCCGAGATTTCTTGTCCACGTGAGGTGAACGAAGGATACAAAATTTCTTGGTCGACGTTGGTAGCGGAATCGGTCCAACCACGGCGGAACCGGTACGGCGTGCAGTATCGACGATCTCGTGGGTTGATTGGTCGAGCAGCTTATGGTCGTATGCTTTGAGTCGTATACGAATTTTCTCAGTCGGTATCATGGGAGGTGACCTTAGGCTATGATTTCACTGATAACGCCGGCGCCGACCGTACGGCCGCCTTCAC
>CAZUJZ010000010.1:0-29187 GCA_964620665.1 uncultured Desulfofustis sp.
GCACAAATCGGTCAAGAATCCGCATCGACCGCCAAGAAGGTCGCCGACAACGTTAAAAACAAGGCCACGCAGGTCACCGAAAACGCTGCAGCGGCAGCCGAAAAGGCAGCCACAGAAGTCAAAGACAAGGCTGCCGACATGAAACGGTAACACCTCTGTCCACAGCACTCAACAAGACCACCACTGGGTCACATAACTTCGAACGATCCGGCACCGGCCGAATTGATTTTTACAAGGCAGTCGAACAATGGGGAGACACACAACCATGAAGTTTCTGCACACCATGGTCCGGGTTAAGGACCTCGATCAGTCCGTCGATTTCTTTACCAACAAACTCGGCCTCGTGGAAACGAGAAGGAAGGAATATGAGCAGGGGCGCTTTACGCTCGTCTTTCTGGCAACGGCCCCCGGGGAACCGGAAATCGAATTGACCCATAACTGGGACCAGACAGACGACTATACCGTCGGCAACAACTTCGGTCACCTCGCGTTCAGTGTTGATAATATCTACGATTACTGCCGGCGACTGATGGACAAAGGAATAACGATCCTGCGACCGCCACGCGATGGCCGCATGGCCTTCATCCGTACGCCTGATCAGATTTCCATCGAGTTGCTTCAGCAGGGAGATAGCCTTCCGGTCACCGAGCCGTGGGCATCGATGGAAAATAAAGGGAAATGGTAAGCTGAAGCAGCTCTCCGCTCCCGCCGGAACGGCAACGATCAAACAATCCCTTACCGCCGCACCAATCAACGATGACCTCTGTCCAATCACCACCGCCCGAGCGGTTGTCTCTCCTTCTCGACCACAGCGCCGGCGATCTGCTCAGCGGCGGCACAATCGGGATCGAAAAAGAAAGCCTGCGGATCGGCCGGGATGGGCTGATTGCCCAGACGCCGCACCCGGCGACGCTCGGGTCGGCTCTGATGCATCCGCACATTACCACCGACTACTCCGAAGCCCTGCTCGAATTCATCACGCCGCCGTTTACCAATTGCGAAGAAACCTTGCACTTCCTGTGCGACATCCACCGCTTCGTCTACGAACAACTCGACGGAGAACTGCTGCTGGCAGCGAGTATGCCCTGTGGCATCGACGACGACGAGAGCATCCCGATCGCCGAATACGGTTCGTCAAATATCGGCCGAATGAAGCATATCTATCGCCGCGGACTCTGGTATCGTTACGGTCGGACAATGCAGTCCATTGCCGGCATCCATTTCAACTATGCGGTACCGGAGCGGCTCTGGCGACAGCTCCACCGGATAGAAAACAGTCCGCAGGAGATGAATCGATTCATCTCCGACGGCTATTTCTCGCTGATCCGGAACCTGCAGCGACGGGGCTGGCTCATCCTCTACCTGTTCGGCTGCTCATCAGCCGTCTGTAAACGCTTCTTCAGCAGCCGCCCGGAGCTGATGGCCGGCTTCGATGAGTTCGACGCCCATACCGTCTACCATCCCTGGGCGACATCTCTGCGGATGAGCGATATCGGCTACAAAAGTGACAACCAGGCAATTCTCGATATCAATCATAACTCCTTGCCGGATTATGTCTCCGCACTGGACCTCGCCACCAAGACCCCGTTTCCTCCCTACCGGGACATCGGTGTCAAGGTGAACGGAGAATACCGTCAACTCAACAGCAATATCCTGCAGATCGAAAACGAATTCTACTGCATCGTCCGGCCCAAGCAAATCCCCAGCGCTGGTGAGAAGCCGTCATTGGCCCTGCAACGCCGTGGCGTTCGCTATGTCGAGCTGCGCTCCCTCGATCTGGACCCGTTCTGTCCGGTCGGCATAACCCGGCAGACAGCCCGCTTCGTCGAGGCACTCCTGCTCTCCTGCCTGCTCGAGCCGAGCCCGCTGACCACCGGTGAAGAACGGCGCGCCAATAACACCAACCTGCTGACTGTCGCCCGGCGGGGCCGAGAACCGGGCTTGCAGTTGACTATGGCGGGCAAACCAATTCCTCTGCGGGATTGGGCGGAACGGATTCTTGGCGAGATGGAACCGATTTGCACGCTACTGGACGGCGACAACAGCGACAGGCCTTATACCGCCAGCCTCACGCAGCAACGCGAGGCGGTGCACAATCCGGAACTGACGCCTTCGGCGGCCATGCTCCGCGCCATGAGAGAAAAGAACTGTTCCTATGCATCCTTTGCGCTGGAGATGTCCGCCGAGCATGAACGATATTTCCGCAGCCGCCGACTCGATCCCGCACAAAGAGAAGCCTTTCGGGAAATGGCTGAGCACTCGCATGCCAGGCAGAAAGAACTGGAAGACAGCGACAACCTGTCCTTTGACGACTTCATGAAACGCTATTTTGCACAAAATGAACCGACCTGATCCGGGTACGTGCAACAGGTCTTGCCATCAGGTTCCGGAATCCGGCCCTCGGACACAACGCTCCGGCAGAAAGCATATGCGACTCCTGTCCTGCGATCAGCACGATTCAGATAACGAGGAGTTTTTCATCCTCTTGCAAAATCTCGGTGAGCGGCTTGCCCCAATAGATCACCTCGACACCGAGATTCTCCAGCAGTTCCGCCACGCCCAACTGGTCGGCGCAGGCCTTGCAGGCCGAGACGTGGACTCCGGCAGCAATCGCCTTTTCGACCATCGCCTGCACCTGTTCGTCTTCTCCCACTAATGTGGCCGCCGCGCCCCAGATGATCAGGGTCACCTGCTCCCACCAACCGTAGGCCAGGGCATTGACCGTGTACATGAAAACCATCTTGTCGGCGGTAATCCGGTTGTCGCTGGTCCAGAGGACATAGAGGTGTTTTTTGTCACTCATCTCGTCACTGTTTGCGGTTGTTATCAGATCGTATGCCGACAGCCTGCCTCTGACGATCAGGGACCGGCTCCCGGTTCCCTTCAGGCAGAGCGAACCTGAAGGTGGTGCCGTCCGCAGCAGACGTGGTGAACCAAACACTGCCACCGAGAACATCCTCGCCGAGAAACTTCATTGAATAGGTGCCCACCCCTCGTCCCGGCTGCTCCTTGGTGCTGAAATTGCGCTGAAAAATTCTGCCGACCAGAGACTCGGGAATCTGTTGGCCGTTCCACACAGAAAACACCACCCGTCCCTCTTGCCATTCCGCCCACACCCTGACAGAGTCCTGTTCAGGCGACGCCTCCAGCGCATTGATGATCATGTTACTGACAATCCGCGAAATCAGATAGCGATCGGCACAAATCGTCACCTCCGGCGGATCATCCTGGAAACACAGCTTCCTGTTGCCGGCCGCCGGATGACTGACGAATAGCGCCTGCAACTCCACCAACATCTCCGCCGGTAAGATCTCTTCACAGAGCGGCCGGTAGGTGTGAGCTTCGTCCTCGGACAAACAGCGTTGAATGGCTATTTCCTTGTGCAACCGGTGGGCTCCGCGGTTGATCGTCACAGCCAGCTCCGAGGGATGCCTGGTCACCAGTAATTCGCTGGCACCGAGGAGCAGACACAGCAGGTTATTGACATCGTGGAAAAACATTCTCTCAAGTGCCGCTCGCTGCTGCTCTCTGGTGATATCCTGGATATAGATCAGCAGGTATCTGGTGCCAACGAGTGAAAAGGGTTGTGCTTTGACGCGCAGGGCCAGATCCTCCTGGCGAGCCCCGCGGCGGGCCGACAATGCGCAGATTCTCTCGGCAGGCTGGTTGTCGGAGAGACTCGCGACAATGGCAATGGCCGCGCCGCAACTCGAACACCATTTAGTCGTGCCGCACCCCGCCGGTATCTCGGCAGCGTAAATGCAATTGAGTGCTTCGCCAAGACGCAGCCCAAGGGCCTGGGCAGGGTCATCCACGCCAAGCATTTTCAACAGCGAATCGTTGAGCGCCACGAGTTGCCGGCGCTCATCGAGAATCGCCAGCATGCCGCCGGCGGACTGAAGCAATCCGGAAACCATAGGATTGGTGCTCACGATCCGGATTTCTTCAGCAAGGTGGTCTTCGGCCGTTCGTTCTGCAGGTGCAAAAAGCGTTTCCATACTCCTTGATGCCCCCGTCGAAGAATTTTGCTTTGAACAGTGCGCTTTTGAATGGTGAGCGGGCACGCCGGCCGATCGTCAGATCAGCCATGGGAACGAGCCGCACACCGGCGGACCAGTAACAGCTTACCACAAGACGACGACAGGTTGAAAACGGATTGATCAAGAATATCGCATTCATGCTAAAAAAAACGGCTATTCGATTTCGGTGCCCACCGTGACAGGAAAACACAATGAAACGCTTCGCCGCGGTCTGCAGGACGGGTCACCTGTGTCGGCCGCGGCGAAATCAACGGATAGCCGCGGCGAGGTCGGCGCCGAGCTGTACCGCCCGGTCAAGGATATCGTCCCGCTTTTTGACCCGGGCCCGGTCAAAAATACCAACGACCGCCAGTTCACCGACGATCTCGTAGCCCAACGCCTCGAGCGGCAGGCGCATCGCCGGCAGGGTAAAGCCCATATCCCGCTTATCCTGCTGCTCGCAGACCGCCGCCAGGACGGCTTTCCGTCCCTGGCCGGCAAGACGGCTCGACCAGCCGCGCGGCCGTTCATCGTCAAACTGATAGAAACAATAGAGCCGATCGATAAAGGCCTTCATCCATGAGGTCAGGTTGTAATTATGGGTCGGCGAGACCAGTACCAGCCCCCGTGCGGCAATGACGGCGGGATAGATCAGGGCCATCCCGTCCCACAGGCCGGTGCAGATTCCCGCCGTTCTGCACTGCTCGCAGCCGATGCACCCCTGAAACAGGACGTCCCGCAAGTGCACGGCATCGGTGGCCAGCCCGGCAGACGCCGCCCCGGCGAGAATAGAACGGAGCAGGTGATCGGAATTGCCGCCGCGCCGCGGGCTGCCGCCAATCCCCACAATACGGGGTTCCGGCGGTTGCTGCAACAGTTCCCGGTACGCATGATGAACGGATGAATCCATGATAACCTCGTCCCGGCTGGTCGATGCCCCTGTCGCGGCAATCACCGGCGGCCGGTCACGCGGCGTTTGCTCTGCACCGCTCGATAAAAGCGGCAACGACAGGACCATGGGTCATGGTGATCAAGTGCCCACCGTCGGCAATCAATTCGCCATCATCTTTCGGCGGCAGGATGACCTTGTCCTTCTGACCGTGAATTCGGCAGACCGTGCCCCGGTAACCGGACCGGCCTTCCCAGTGGAAGATGGCCCGACACATCGCGGTGACAAATCGGCTGTCGGCCCGCTCGAACATTGCCAGCAGTTCACTGTCGTGATGCTCATTGATTCTGCCGGCCAGGGACTGAACCATTCGGATCGGCGCATAGTCGGCAAGACGGCTCGCCTTCTGCAGGACCGGGTTGACCTCGCTTGGCGATGTGGCGCTGCCGATCAGGATAACCGTGCGATTGCCGGCAATTTTGGCAATCTCCAGGGCAACCATGCCTCCCAGAGAGGTCCCACCGACCACCATATCGCGCCCAATAGCGTTCTCGTCGATCACCCGTCTGGCCACTGCGGTCAGCGATTTTTCCCCTTTGTAGGCAGGCCATTGGGCAATGACAAGCTGGTGCAGATGGGCGTAGTACCGGCTCGGGTACATCGCCGCATCCGCTCCGAGGCCGGGCAACAAGAGTGTCTTCATCGGGTCACGCACCGTCCGGCCGGCAGTGTTCACTTAACCGTCATCTCGTGGAGCAAGGCAGTTCCAGCATTGATCGAACTGCGCCTCACATGTTTCACCGCAGGCGCGGCATACCCAGAACGGTCCGGAAGAAACGGGCCGACGCTGCAGGCGCTCGTAGTCGGCGATGATCGCCCGAGCCGCCTGATACTGTTCACCGTCGCGAATCCAGACGGTCGGTGCCGTTTCCGTGGTGATTGGCACCCCGCCCTGGGCGGCGGACAGGGACTCGCCCCGAATCTCGCAGGCAATCCCCTGCTCTTCCAGCAAGCCCTTGATGTAATAAGCCTCGGGCGGGTGCTGTGCCGAATAGATGCGCTTCATATCGTTCCCTGCAGACACCGTCTCTCGCCCGGCGGGTCCCTCGGGCATGATTGGCAGCCACCGCCGCCTGGACTCATTGTATCATAGCCGGTCACAATCGGCGTCATTTTCCGCCCGCCGCATCGATAAATGAGCCGGTAACATAGGACGCCTCCGTGGAGAGCAGCCAGAGAATCGTCTGCGCCACCTCAAGCGGCTGTCCGCCCCGTTGCATCGGCAGAGACGTCCGCAGTCGTTCGACCCGGCCCGGTTCGCCGCCGCTGGCGTGGATATCGGTATGGATGTAACCGGGACGAACGGTATTAACTCGGATCCCCTCCGCCGCTACTTCCCGGGACAACCCGATGGTTAGGGTATCGACGGCTCCCTTCGAGGCGGCATAATCGACATACTCGCCGGGCGAACCAAGGCGGGCCGCTACCGACGACACATTGACGATAGCACCGCCGCGCCCACCATGCCTGAAGGACATGCGTCGCACTGCTTCCCGGCAACAGAGAAACGGGCCGATCACATTGGCCGCCAGAATACGCTGTAATCGATCGCCATCGATCTCGTCGACCCGGATCTGCCGCTCCAGGATACCGGCATTGTTGACCAGGCCGCAAAGCCGGCCGAGCCGGCGATCGACCGTTGCAAATAGCTCAATCACATCAGCCTCTTGTGAGACATCAGCCGCCACCGCCAGGGCCCTCCCGCCGGCGGCGGTGATCTCATCTACCACACCATCTGCCGCGGTCCGGTTGCTGAGGTAATTGACGCAAACGGCATAACCGCGTGTCGCCGCCAGTTTTGCGGTGGCCGCACCGATACCACGGCTGCCACCGGTAACGATCATCACCCTGTCGCCCATCACATCACCTGTCTGTTGTTTCCCCCAACCGGTGTCGTCGGACTGCACGTGTATTTCACGGCACGACCCGGCCCAGCACCACCCCCCGCTCGTCGTCGTCCCGAACAATAATGATCTCGCCGGATGTGGGATAGACACCGGTCAAAGCGGTGATGTTGACCTGATGGGTCACCAGGATCGAGGGTTGGTCCGGTGGAAGTTTCGCGATAAAATTCTTTAATGCTGCTGTTTGCTCCTCGGCCCGCGCCGGCTCGGCAAAAAACGAGTTAAGGGCAGGTACCGCCTCAACGGGTCCGAAATCGAGTAATCGGGCAGTCTCGAGACAGCGGCACCACTGGCTGGAAAATAGTGCTGGCTCAACAATGCCCCGAGCCCGAAAGGCATCCCCGATGCGGCGGGACTGGGCTCGCCCCTCCTCGGAAAGATTGCGCTGCGTGGCACAATCACCGATCTCAAAGGTAGGCGGATCACCGATTCCCGGCGCAGTGGCATGGCGGATCAGGGCCACCGCTTCCCCCTGACGGAGAGCCTGCCAGGCTGTATCGAGTGATGCAGTCGCCGTGGCATCTCGACAACCGGCAACAACCAGCAGAACAAGCAACGACAGATGGAGAAAAATCGCTTTCATGATTCCCTGACTTCACGTTTCATAAAAATCAGTCTCTCCGGGCTGGCCGGTTCTGCCGGAGGCTACGTCGCGAAGGTCTGGCCAGCCAGGCCCGTCACGGCACCGATGGCGAGAGAGAGCAACACTCCAGTTATATCCATGTTCTCGCCTTCAAGTATAGTACGACAGTGGCGGAGCGCGGGGAGACATCTGGTATGCCGCTGTGCGACATCAGGGGGTCACTGCCGCCTCGGCAATTCCGGCAAGCGCCTTGCTCAAACTCTCGATTACCGGACACTGGCCGACACCGTGACGCTCCCCGAGATACACCGGATCGTTATACCCGAGCCAGACCTGGCCTGACTCGTCTTCCCAGACCAGAGCCTTCAACGGAAGATCGATTCCCACCGACTGTGCACATTCCATGAACGGGGTGCCGCCTTGCGGATTTCCGAAGATAATTACTTCGGTCGGCCGCAGTGTTTTACCGACTGTTGCCGCACCGGCGGCGTGATCAATACGCGCAAAGACGTTGAGGCCACGCTCAGTGACGATCTCTTCAAGCCGGTCCATGGTTTCCGGAGCACTGCGCGGACTCTTCAGAGAAATCAAGCCATCGGCGGCGAAAGAGCTCGTGCCGAAGACAAGAACGGAAACCAGAATTACAAAACGAACGATATTCATCTCATATCTCCTTTCAAGTCAGTATTCAAGGGATGCCCACGAGGGAAAAACACATTCCTCCACACCGCCCCGTTGAACGGTGAGCGGCTCCGGTACAGGAAAATGGTTTTCTTTCACCAAGATCAGTGCACAAATCATTGCAGCCCGCAGGGCGAGCGGGGCCTTACTGCCGGTTGATCCCGGCAATCTTTGTGCTCGAGAACTGCACGTTTTCAGCCTTGCCGAGCAACTGATTACCGTCGCCGTCAAACACCGAGTCTCGCGTTTCGCCCCGGCACAGTCTCGACCCGGGGTCGACATAATGGACAAGGATTTCACGCACGCCTCGATCACCAAAAGAAACCACGACACCGTCGCCGGGCTTCGGATCGGCCGAGGTTCCGCCACCGGCCGCCCCACCGGCCCCGATCGCGCCTTTATTGGTCGTCAAAAGCATTTCATCTATGTCTCGATAGGTTGTCATGACCTCCTCCCTTGTAGGTAACATGTGCCTTGGACACCGAGTCATCTTCGCTCGCTCCGCCCAGAAGAACCCCTCCGACCCACCCGGCCTGATCACCTCAGGCCAGGACAGGGTCGGCAGGGCCGGGTGCACCCTCACTCCATACCCTAGGCATCGCCGGTGGGAATATCCAGTCCGGATTATTCCGTCGCTTCCGCTCTGCCATGTCATCGAAACAAGCCTCGGCAGGAAAAACACCAAAAGATGAAATCGTGCTGTGCAGGGTTTGCTGCACAGCACTGCAGACGAGAGGGCGGCATGGTGGGCGCCGGCACACTATCCCGGCCGACGCGGTCACTATCGTGCCAGGAGCGCAGCGGGGATGCCATGGTGCTTGATGAAACGACAAGGGGCGGAAAGAGGCGCCTGCCGGCGGACCCTTCTCGCCCCTGTTGATCCGGTCATCCGAGAGGATGCTTCGGTTTGGTTTAGAGCAGTCCGGCCTCTTTGAGCCACCCTTCGGCCGCCACGGTCACGTCCTTGTGCTCGACATCCACTTCGGCATTGAGCCGTTGCATGGTATCCGTGTCCAGATTTTCGGCCAGCGGAGAGAGGATGTCGCGAATCTCCGGATACTGGTCCAAGACCTCTGCGCGGATGACCGGTGCCGGGTTGTAGACCGGGAAAAAATTTTTGTCATCCTCGAGGTTGACCAGATCAAAAGCGGCGATTCGACCGTCGGTGGCAAACCCCATGGCTGACGTCACCTGGTCGTTACGCAGGGCCAGATAGGTCAATCCCATATCCATTCGTTTGATGGCCTGCACCGGCATGGTAAAATCGTAAAGATCCATCAAGGCGCGGAAACCGTCGGGGCGTTCCCAAAACTCCGCTTCCAGGGCAAAGGTAATGTCCTTGGGATGCTGCTCGACATGCTTGCCGAAATCAGAGATGCTGCTGATCCCCAGTTCTTCGGCATCCTCCCTGCGCATCATGATGGTATAGGTGTTGTTGAATTGCACCGGTTCGAGCCAGATCAAGCCTTTTTTGGCATCTTCGCGCTTTACCCACTCATACACTTTGGACGGATCGGTCATCACCGCCGTGTCATCCTGCTCGTAGAAGACGGTATAGGCCGTACCGGTGTACTCGAAGTACATGTCGATCTGCTTGGCCTCCAGAGATTGGCGGGCGATGGCGGTGCCGACCCCGGTGCGCATGGTGACGTCGAAACCGTGGTTTTCAAGCAGTAGTTTGCCCAGTTCGGCCAGCAGGTATTGCTCGGTGAAGTTTTTCCCGCCGATTGTGATCGCTTTTTCCTGGGTCCAGCCACTGCCTGCAAAACTGACGGAAAAGACTAATACGAACACTGCTGCCAGCATCATTTTAAAATGTTTTTCCATGGGATAGACTCCTTGTTATGGTTGAAAAAGAGGGTAGGGAAAGGCACCCATTGATGCTCGATCCACCAAGAAATCGGCAATCTGCAGGCAGCCCCGGATTGATGCAGCTCCCGAGAGTCCGAGACTATTCAGCCATCCGAATTCCTTTCGGGATCACGATGATACTGAAAAGCTCCACCATATAGTCGGCGACCAGGGCAATCAGCACAACCGGGAGCGCACCGGCCAGCAGTTTGTCGGTCTGCATCAGGTTGATTCCGGTGAAAATCAAATCACCCAGACCACCCGCACCGATCAGGTACCCCAAGGCCGCGGTGCCGATATTGATCACCAGTGCGACACGCACACCGGTAAGAATTACATTCAATGCATTGGGCAGTTCCACCTGCCAGAGGATGCGGGCCGGGTTCATACCGATTCCTCGGGCCGCATCGATGATGGCCGGCGATACGGCCAAAATGCCGGCCAGGGTATTACGGGCTATGGGCAGCGTCGAGTAAATGAACAGGGCGAAAATGGCCGGCCGGGAACCGATACCCAAAAAACTCATGACCAGCGCCAACACCGCCAAAGACGGGATGGTCTGACCGAGTCCGACGCCGTACATGACCACTCCGGCGTACTTGCGAAATCTTTTCCGCGAGACAACAATTCCGACGGTCAGCCCGGTAATCAGCGCCATAATCATGCTGACGAAAACAAGATAGAGGTGTTGTCGAACCAGATAGAGGACATACTGCTGCTCCCACGGATCTGAGAGATACTCCACGAGCCCCACTCGTTCGGCGCCGATGCCGAGTACGAACAGCACCGCGAACAGTACAAAACGATATCCTTTGGTTACGGTTGTCTGCATAGGTCGTCCCCTACAGTTTCAATCCCTTGGGTGTTACCCAGCGCTCCAGCAGCCCCATGCCAAGATCGACGAAAACGGCCAACAGCGAAACGGCCAGCGCCCCGGCCAGAATCATGGACTCGTGGGAGCGGGCAATGCCCTGCTGGATGAAAACACCCAGACCACCCGCGCCGACATAGGCGGCGATGGCGGCAATACCGATATTCATGACGGCCGCCGTTTTCAGCCCGGCCAGAATGACCGGAATCGCCAGCGGGACCTCCACTTCGCGGAGCAACTGCCATTTGGACATGCCCATCCCTCGTCCCGCGTCCACCAGGGCCGGGTCCACATTCTTGATGGCAATATAGGTGTTGCGGATGATGGGCAGCAGGGAGTACAGCACCAGCGCGATGACCGCCGGCACCTTGCCCAGACCGTGACCAACCAGTGCCAGGATGGGCAGCATCAGACCGAACAGGGCAATGGAGGGAACAGTCATGATCACGTTGGCTCCGGCAATCACTCTCTGGGCCATCTCTTTGTTGCGAGTGATGAAAATGCCGATGGGGATACCGGTACACATGGCAATCACCAGGGAAAGCCCGACGATCCAGATGTGCTCCCAGGTAAGAAACAAGGTCTGAGCGAAATTTTCTTGAAGAAAAACGAATAAATTCATAAACCATGCCCCTTGTCGGCCTGACGCTTACGATAATTATGACGACGCCGATCCGCCATCTCCCGCCAGAACCGGCGGTTTACCTCCATTCGCCCGGTTCTGTCAGTCAGTATCGTCCTGATCCCCGGCATACAACTCCAGAATCGATTTCTGAATCTGCTTGTAGCTGATGGTCCCGGCCAGGTCGCCGTTATCATCCACGACCGGGTAATCGCTGATATCATGCATCAACATAGCCGACAGCGCATCGCGCAACGGCTCCCGGGTGCCGAGGGTTTCCGGTAGTTTTTCGGCCAGCTCGCCCACCGTGCCTTGTTCATACTTGAGCAGCTTCGGCCAGACATGACCCACCGGTTTGTCATTCTTGATGACGAAGGCGATTTGCTGACGCCGCTCCTCCATCATCTTCAACGCTTCAGAGGCTCCGGTTGCGGCTTGTACCAGATTTTTCGGGTTGGCGTTCATGGCGTCGCGGATGCGCAACAGCCCCAACACCTTCAAGGCCCGATCGGCGCCGACGAAGTCCGAGACAAATTTATTGGCCGGACGCATCAAGATACTCTCGGGGGTGTCGAACTGCACCAGTTGGCCGTCTTTAAAAATGGCAATTTTATCAGCCATTTTAATTGCTTCATGAATGTCGTGGGAGACAAAGGCGATGGTCTTTTTCAGCTTGCCCTGCAACCGCAGGAACTCGTCTTGAATCTGGTCCCGGTTGATCGGGTCGATGGCACCGAACGGTTCGTCCATCAGCAGAATATCAGGGTTTGCCGCCAACCCGCGAGCAACGCCGATCCGTTGCTGCTGCCCGCCGGACAATTCGGCCGGATAGCGATCGCGATAAATCTCCGGGTCAAGGTTGACCATGCTCAGCAGTTCGTCGATCCGGGACGTGATCGTGGCCTTGTCCCAACCGAGCATCCGGGGAACCACGGCGATATTGCCGGCAATGGTTTTGTTGGGGAACAAACCGATCTGCTGGATAACATACCCCATGCCCAAACGGAGTTTCTGGGGATTCATCTCCATGATGTCCCTGCCCTTTACCCGGATGGTTCCCCGGGTAATTCCCTCCAGCCGGTTGGTCATCCGCAGCATGGTGGTTTTCCCGCACCCCGATGGACCGAGGAAAACTGCAGTTTCTCCGTCTTCAATGGTAAAGGTGACGTTGTCAGTGGCCGTGATCGCTTTCTTGCCGATGCCGAAAACCTTGGTGACGGACTCGTATTCGATCATGGAAGGTGTGCTCCTCCTGAAAATCTACATTATCCGCAGCGCATGATTTGGTAACAAAGCAGATGGCTACGATCTGCTAGCATAAAGCTGCGCCGATCGGAAAATGCATAGTCGCTGCCGACCGCGACAAAAAGAAACGTCATGCCAGATGGCAAAGAAAAGACAAGATGATAGCGATCAACGGATCGGCAACATTGGTTGTGTGTTATTGTCCAATAATAACCTATCGGTCCCTGAATAGCAACCCATCGGCAAGATATTGAATAAAATAAAGAAAACGGTGCACTCTGGTGATTTCCAAGGAGAGGCCGAAACGTCACGCGCGGGGAATAACACGCAGGACCCGCTTTTCTGACTTTACGTTAACTTGTTGTTTTATCCACAAAAGAAGAGGTGCAATATGAGGATTGTCCGGACACGGCCGGTGGTGCGCCCCACAGAAGCATACTCGCAGTGCCATTGGTAATTTTCTGAAGATAAAAGAGATTTTTTATTTCGTGAAATAGCCTCGTTGCCGCCGGAGAACTCGCCGTATTGCCAACCCAAAGACTCTTTCCCGTGTCAGGCTCAGATTTTTCCACTGTGCTCTACGGTGCGCTCATTCTGCACGTTGCCCGTATTGCACACTGTTTTTGGTTCGAACAGCATGACGTGGCATTCTCTCTCCGCGACAGGAAGATGTTCGACCCCACGGGGAACGATGAAAAACTGCCCCTCCGACAATTCAATATCCCGGTCTTTCAGCTTGATCGTCAACTGCCCGTGGACAACGAGGAATAATTCGTCTTCGTCTTCATGACGATGCCAGACAAACTCGCCCTGCAATTTGGCTAATTTCACGTACTGGTCGTTCAATTCACCGACAATCTTCGGCTGCCACTGCTCACTAAAGAGGGAGAACTTCTCCTTGAGATCAACTTTGTCCATTATTTTTCTGCCTTCTCGTCAGTTATATCCGCCCCGCCCCATTACTACAATCTCGAGAAAGATTAAGCCTCGCGCGTCAGGTTCCATCCTTCTGGCTTGATTCATCCTTCTGGCTTGATTCATCCTTCTGTTTCTCGATCTGCTGTTCCGTTTCCTGCTGCTTTACCTGCTGCTCGTGCTCGATATCGCCCGACCATCCTTCCTCGCGCCGGCTCAGGTTGCGCAGAGTATCCGCTCGTCCGTAAAGAACGAGGGTATCGCCCGCTTCTATCACCGTATCACCATCGGGAACTCCCAGATACTCGCCATGTGCCCTGTTGATCCCGAGGATGTTGATCCCCTCTTTGCTTAGTGCGCACTCGGCAATGCGCATCCCGGCCAACCAGTCTTCATCCTCAACGGGCACTTCACTGATCTGGTAGTCGCCGGACAAGTGCAGCAGTTTCGAAAAATCGTGCACGTTGATCGTCGTGTACTGCTTGAGAACCTTGGAAATCAGATTCGACAGATGTCTGTCCACCAAGGCGCTGGTGGCGATAAACCAGAGGAGCAATATCCCGCTGACGAGCAGCGCGACCGGCCAAAACGGCGAGGCTGATCTGTCTACGTTGATAAATGAGACAATCAGCGACGATACGGCGGTGACAATGCCGGCATTGCCCAGCAGCATCAACAGGAGCAGGATGCGGCGCCGAACCGGGTGATTGACCACCTTCTCAGACTCGTCCGTGGTGAAACCGACGCCGGTAAATGCAGACCTGGCCTGGAATTTTGCAGACTCTTTCGACAGTCCGGTATGGGTCAGGGCAACGGTGGCAATACGGGTTACCAGAATGGAGAGTGTCAGGATAACAAGAAGGGATATAACAGAAAGCATCGCGGCTGTTTCAGCGATTCAACAAATGACTCGCTCCATGATATTTGTTCCGGGCAATACAAAAGGTGGCCGGTGAAGCCCGGAACCGCTTCACCGATCACCTCGAAGTATACCGAAATTGATCCGGAAGTGCACTATTGCTATTCGGCCATCGTGAAGGCCCCGTTTTTCACCTGCACCATGACCATCGAGTCGACGCCGAGCCCGTTGTGGTCTTCCGGGGTGATGTTGTAGATGCCGGAAATGCCGACATAGCCCGTGGTCGCCTCGATCTCGGCACGCAGGGCCTCCTTGTCCGTGCCGGCCTTCTCGATGGCGTTGGCGACCATCATGATCGCATCCCAGGCATAGCCGGAGTGGGTGTTGATCGGAAACTGCTTGTCGTAACCCTTCTCCCGATACAGTTTGATAAATTCCTGGATGACGGGTTTTTGAGGATCGCTGTCGGCAAGTTCGTCGGCAACCATCAGCTTGGTCGCCGGCATCCGATCACCCTCGCTGGCGGCACCGGCAAGCTCCACGTATTTCGGGTCCGGCAGTCCGTGACACTGAAACAGCGGCAGGTCGATACCGAGTTGCACCTTGTTCTTGGCGATGATCGAGCCGGCCGGGCCGATAGTCCAGGCGATGAGCGCCTGCGGATTGCTGTTCTTGACCTTGGTCAGCTGGGCCGTCATGTCGGTGTCGCGGGTGCCGAAGGATTCCCGGGCGATGATCTCGATGCCGTACTTCGGGGCCAACTCATCCATCCAGTGGCTGCCGTCCTTGCCGAAGCCGTCGGCCGCCGACAGCAGCGCAACCTTGGCCAGCCCCTTCTCCTTGAGGTAGATGAACAGCCGCTCGACTGCGATGCTGGAGCGTTGCGGCGATTTGAACACCCAGGTGTAGGGGCCGAACTTGCCACCCATGATAACCGGATCGCCGCCGACGGTCATGAAGATCGGCGTTTTCCCCTCATCGACGACCTTCTTGACGTTCATCCCGGTGTCGGTCAGTGTCGGACCGATGATCGCGACGACGTTATCCTTGTAGATGAACTTCTTGACGATCGATGCGGTCTTGGCCGGGTCGGCCTCGGTGTCGGCGAGGACCAGCTCGATCTTCCTGCCGTTGATGCCGCCCTCGCTGTTGATTTTCTCGACGACCATCTCGGCCACCAGCTTGGTCGGCGTGCCGATGAAGGCGGCCCGACCGGACAGGTCGAACAGCGCGCCGAGCTTAATCGTCTCCTCGGCGAACGCCGACGGCACGGCCAGCACCAGCGTCAACAGACTTGCACACAATACCCTGATCATAATCATTTCTCCCCTCGGTTGCGGGACCGGCTTGCCCCGGCGAGCCGTCCCTGCTTGGTTGGTTGACGTACCTGGTTTTATTATCAGACGATCTCGTCCTCAATCCGGTTATCGAACACCCGCTGGCTCTTGCGCTCCGAGCGGGGCAACGCCCTGTACTCGACCAACTCGACATCGACGGAGACCAGCTGCTGTCGTTTGATCTGGTGGGCGGCTTCGTGGCCCAGCTCGGCGCTGCGCTGCACCTCGACGCCCTCGGCCCGTTCGACGACGAGTCGCATGTGGTCGCGCCCGACCTCGTCGCGGGTCAGGTGGATCTGGAATTCCGAACCAAGCCCGGGGATCGCCGACAGAATGGTGTCGATACTGCTCGGGTAGATATTGACCCCGCGAAACTTAATGGTATCGTCGGAACGGCCCCTGATCCGCGAATGACGGGGCAGGATGCTGCCGCAGGTACACGGCCCGGGGATGATCCGGGTGATATCCCGCGTCCGGTAACGGATCAGCGGCGCCCCTTCCTTGCACAGCGTGGTCACCACCATCTCCCCCCACTCACCGTCGGGCAGTAACTCAAGGGTCTCCGGGTCGACAATTTCGAGCAGATAATAGTCGCTCCAATAGTGGATACAGTCGTGGTCCGAACACTCGATGCCGGTGCCGGGACCGTACAGCTCGGTCAGCCCGGTGATGTCGAACAACTCGGCACCGCCGAACAGCTCGGAGACCTTGGTGCGTATCGAGCGGCTGGACCGCTCCGAACCGTAGATGATCTTTTTCACCGCGATCTTGTCGGCGATCCCCCGCCGGTGGATCTCCTCTGCCATCAGCAGCGCCATCGACGCGGTTGAGCAGAAGACCGTGGACTGGAAGTCGAGCAGGAACTGGATCTGCATATCCATATTGCCGGGGCCGAGCGGCACCGCCAGCGCCCCGATCTTCTCGCAGCCCGCCTGGAAACCGACTCCGGCGGTCCAGACGCCGTAGCCGACGGCGATCTGCACCCGATCGAGCGGGGTCACGCCGGCCATCTGGTAGCAGCGGGCGAAGAAATACTCCCAGTCGTCGATATCCTTCTGGGTGTAGCACAGAACCTTGCGTTTGCCGGTGGTCCCGGAGCTGGCGTGGATGCGGACGAGTTGCTCAAACGGCACCGCGCGCAGCGGGAACGGGTAGCCTTCGCGCAGATCGTCGGCGGTGGTGAAGGGCAGCTTGTGCAGATCACCAAGAGCGGTGATATCGTCGGGGGTGACACCCGCCTCATCGAACTTTCGGCGATAGTGGGCCGATCCCTCGTAGGCGTGACGAGCCGTCCACCTCAGTCCGCGCAACTGGTGGGCACGGAGTTCCTCGTCGGTGGTGAAGGGCGGCATGAAATCCAGTTTATGCATGTCGGGTTTCTCCAGACGGATATTGGTCAGACCGGCGGCGCCGAGACGACTGGCCGCCGGATTTTCGGTTGAAGCACCGAGGAAGGCGGAGCGGAGCGCGGCATCATTGAGCAGGTGGCTGCTCTCTCCTTTTTCGACGATGCGTCCGTTGGCCAGCAGGTAGGCCTTGTCCGAGGCCGACAGCGCCCGGGCGGCGTTTTGCTCGACGAGCAGAATGGTGGTGCCGCCCCGGGCCAATTGATGGATGATCGCGAAGATCTCGTCGGTGATCAGCGGCGCCAGGCCCAGGCTCGGCTCGTCGAGCAGCAGCAGTTTCGGTCCTGCCATCAACGCCCGGCCCATGGCCATCATCTGCTGCTCGCCGCCGGACAAAGTGCCGGCCAGTTGCGCGCGCCGCTCCCCGAGCTTCGGGAAGCGCGTAAACACCTCGTCCATCCGCCTCGCTTTTTCGGCACCGCCGAGCGCCAGCGGGATGGCGCCCAGTTCGAGATTCTCGCGCACCGTCAACTCGCCGAACACCTCTCGCCCCTCCGGCGACAGGGCCAGCCCCTTGCGCACCATGCGCGTCGGCGGGGCCTGGGTGACATCGTCGCCGTTCAGCACGATGCTGCCGCCGGTCGGCCTCACCAGGCCCATCACGCAGCGCAGCAGCGTGCTCTTGCCGGCGCCGTTGGCCCCGACGAGGGCCACCGTCTCGCCGCGACCGACATCGAGGTCGACGCCGAACAGCGCCTGGGCCGCCCCGTAATGGGCGGTGAGGGTGCGGATGGTCAGCATCAGGCGGTCGCCTCCATCTGACCGAGATAGGCCTCGAGTACCACCGGATTACGCCGCACCTCGTCGGGGGTGCCGACGGCGATGCAGCGGCCGCTGTCGAGCACGACCACCTGGTCGGCAATGTCCATGACCAGCTCCATGTCATGCTCGACAAGCAGGATAGTGTGCCCGCCGGACCGCAGCCGCCGGAGCTGCTCGCCGACGGCCGCGGTCTCGTCACTGTTCAGACCGGCCACCGGTTCATCGAGCAGCAGCAGGTCAGGCTTACCGACCGTGGCCCGGGCCAGCTCGACCCGTTTCTTATCGCCGTAGGAGAGGATCGACGCCGGCCAGGAGGCCTTATCGGCAAGCCCGAAGCGATCGAGCGCCTCCAGGGCGCGCAGCTTCAACAGCCGCTCGCGATGCCGCAGGTAGGGCAGGCGCAGCATGGCCATCACCATCGACTGGCCGCCCTCGCCACTGAGCCCGCAGAGCACGTTGTCGAGCACACTGAGCCGGGAAAAGAGCCGGAGGTTCTGGAAAGTGCGGGCAATGCCGAGACGGCTGACCCGATGCGCCGGCAGTCCGGTGATGTCCTGTCCTTGAAACGTCACGGTGCCATCCGTCGGCGTGTCGGCCCCGGTGATGCAGTTGATCAGCGTACTCTTGCCGGCGCCGTTCGGCCCGATCAGCGCGGTGACCCGGCCACGGGCCACACCAAAAGAGACCCGATCAAGGGCCGGCAGACCGCCGAACAGGCGGCTGACCCCGTCAAGCCGCAGCATGCTTGCGCCTCCGCAAAGCAATCTTCACCCGCACCAGATCGACGATACCGGTAACCAACCCCTGGGGCAGGAACATCAACACCAGAACGAGAATGCCGCCGTGCACAAAATCCTTGTACGTAGCGAACACATCGACCCATTCCGGCAGCAGCGTGATCAGCCCGGCGCCGAACAGCGAACCCCAGATCGAACCCATGCCGCCGACGACAACCATGATCACCAGGTCCGCCGAGGTAAAAATACCGAACGAGTCCGGACTGACAAATCCGTAACAGTGAGCGAACAGACTGCCGGCCAGCGACGCAAAGACCGCGGACAACACGAACACCTTGACCTTGGCCCGTTTCGTGTCGACACCCAGCGACGCCGCCGCCGTCTCGTCGCCGGCCAGGCCAGCCAGACCTCGCCCGACCCCGCTGCGTACCAGATTCAGGCTGAGTAGCAGGCAGAGCATCGCAGCACCCCAGAGCAGGTAGTGGAGCCGGACCTCGCTGTCGAACAGGAAATCGCCCCAGCCGAGCGGTGGGATGCCGGAAAAACCGCTCGGCCCGCCGGTTACCTCGTCCCATTCGAGCAGCACGGTGTGGATCACGAAATTGAAGCCGAGCGTCGCCATTGCCAGGTAATGGCCGGTGAGCCGCAGCACCGGGATGCCGATGACCAGCGCCACCAGGCCGACCAGCACGGCAACGAGCAGCATCGCCGGCCACGGCGACAACCCGCCGTCCACGGTGGCGACCGCCGAGCCATAGGCACCGAGAGCGAAGAACGCGGCATGCCCGAGCGAGATCTGGCCGGCATAGCCGATAAACAGGTTGAGGCCGAGCACGACGATGGTATTGATCGCGATCAGGTTGGTCAGGCCAAGGGTGTACGGGTTGTCCTCGAGCAGTGGAAAGAGCATCAACGCCGCGGTCAACAGTCCGACGAACAGACCGGTCCGGTGCAGAAAGAGAAAGTAAAGTACCTTGTCGCGCCGAACCGGACTCACCGGTGCAGCCCCTCGTAAAAGGCCTGCAGGTTCTGCTCGACGAACCGTTCCGGGGCCAGTTTCCTGATCGCCGCGACACAGGCCTGCTCGTCGCAGAACAGCACCTTGCTATGGACCGCCCGGCCGAGCAGCACCAGGTTCGACAGTACCGCGTTGCCGAGCTTGCGGGCGATACCGGAGGCGTCGAGACGATCGCCCTCGCCGGCCGTCTCGGCGTTGATGAGCAGCGCCCCGTCCGGTTTGAGCAGCGGCCGGTGGACCGCCAGGTTGTTCTCCCAGAGCAGCAGGCCGACATCGGCCTGGCCGGTGCGGATCAACGGTGAGGCGAAATCGCCGACCTTGATCGTCGAGATGACCGTGCCGCCCCGCTGGGCCATGCCGTGGGTTTCCGAGGTCAGGACCGGGATGTCGAGATCGACGGCCGCCTGGGCGATCACCCTGGTCAAAAAAAGTGCACCCTGGCCGCCGATACCGCTGACGATAATCTGTTGTTTCATCTCTACTCCTTTATCTCGATGGCCTGGGCCGGGCAGATGTCGATACAGACCCCGCAGCCGATACAGCGATCCTGGTCGATTACCGCCACCTCCTGCTCCTCATCGAGCGACAGAGCCGGACACTCGAATTCACTGACGCAAGTGCCGCAGCCGAGACACTCTTCGTTGATAATGGCCGTAATCGACCGGCGGGCCTTTTTGACCACCGGATCCATCACACACGGCCGCCGCGAGATGACCACCGCCACCGAACCGTCAGCGCTGCGAATATGGTTGTCGGCCTGTTTCAGGGCCCGGGTAAAGGCCTTGGTGTCGTAGGGATCGCAGACTTCGAGATGTTCGACGCCGGCCGCGTGTACCAGCGGCTCGATGGCAATTGCTTTGGTCGGTCGGCCGCCGGCGGCGACCCCGAGATGCGGAACCGGCTGGCCGCCGGTCATCGCGGTGGTGGAGTTGTCGAGGATGACGACGATGATCCGGGCCTGCTGCAGCACCGCGTTGATCAGTGCCGGGATGCCGGCATGGAAAAAGGTCGAGTCGCCGATGGTGACGACAATGGTCGGAATCTCGCCGCCGTCAAGGTGGTAGGCCTGGTAGAAGCCGGCCGCCTGGCTGATGCAGGCACCCATGCAGTGGACGGTGTGGACGGCGCCGAGATTCATACCGAGCGTGTAGCAGCCGATATCGGACGGAAAGATCCCCTCGGGAAAGGTCTTCTTGATCGTGTAGAAAGCGGCACGGTGAGGACAGCCGGGGCATAGCGACGGCCGCTGGCCGCGCTGCGCCGGCACCGCTGCCGGTGGTTTTTCAAGATCAAGGAAATCGACAAGCACCGCATGGACCAGGTCAGGGGTCAGCTCACCGACCCGCGGCACCGCCCCGCTTTGCTTGCCGGCACCGCCCGGATGGGCCAGCTGCAGCTCGATCACCGGGTAGGTCTCCTCGAGCACGAGCACCCGGTCGTAGCCGGTGCGGAGCGTTTCACTGAAGGCCGGGGCGAGCGGGTACGGCATCAACACCTGGTAGAGATCGATCGTGCCGGCCAGATCCAGTTCACTGAGCAGGTCGAGCAGGTGGGCATAGACGATGCCCGAGGCGACGAGGGCCTGCCGCGGCCGGCTGCCGTCGCCGGGCGTCAACCGCGGCTGCCAGTCCGGCTCCTCGGCGATCGCGGCCAGATCCTTGTTCAAACCGGCGTGCAGACCGGGCAGAAAAGCCGGCGTCGCGCACCAGCGTCCCGGATCGGGGATAAATGTTGACGGGGTATGGGCCGCTCGCGGCGCTTTGCTTCCCACGCTCTGGCGGGAATGACAGATCCGGGTCGTCGGCCGAAGTACGATGTTACGCTGGTACTTCTCGGATAGCTTGTAGGCCGGCTCGACCATCGCTTTGGCTTCCGCCGGACTGGACGGGTCGAGGACCGGCACCCGGGCCTGCAGGCAGAACAGCCGGGTATCCTGTTCGGTTTGAGAACTGTGCGGGCCGGGGTCATCGGCGACGATGGTCACCATGCCGCCGACCACGCCCAGATAGGCGGTGCGCATGAACGGGTCGGCGGCGACGTTGAGTCCGACCTGCTTCATGATCGCCGCCGACCGCTTGCCGGTGTAGCTGGCGGCCAGGGCGACCTCGAAGGCGACCTTCTCGTTGACCGACCACTCGATATGCAGCGGCACACCGCTCTCTTCGCGATGGTTGATGACCGCCTGCAGGATCTCGGTCGAGGGCGTCCCCGGATAGGCGGCGGCGACCTGGCAGCCGGCTTCCAGCAACCCCCCGGCGATCGCCTCATTGCCCATGACCAGTTGTACGGTAGATTGTTTCATAGGTGTCGATTCGGTTACACGGTTGTAGATTGATCGGTTTACCGCCCCATCAGCCCATTGGGCCTGACACAGAGCACGAGCAGCAAGACGACGAAGGCGACGACATCCTTGTAGGCACTGGAGATATAACCGGCCGACAGCGACTCGAGCAGCCCCAGCCCGAGACCTCCGATGATCGCCCCGGGAAACGAGCCGAAGCCGCCGAGGATGGCGGCCGCGAACCCTTTCAGGCCGAGCAGCACGCCGACATCGTAGTTCAGCGTGGTGATCGGCGTAACCAGCACGCCGGCCAGGCCGCCGAGCGCTCCGGCGATCGCGTAGCTGGTCAACCGGACCCGGCCGGCCGGGATGCCGACAACCGCCGCGGCCGATGGGTTGCAGGCGACCGCCCGCATGCACAAACCGAGCGAGGTCCGGTAGAAAAAAACCATCAGCAGGGCGATGGCGAGCACGGTCAGCAGCAGGATCCACAGCGCCTGCGGCAGCACCGAGGCACCCATGATATTGACCGGAGTATCGGGGGTAAGCGGCGGCACCGCCATCCGGTTCTTGCCCCAGACCAGCTTGATGATGCCGCGCAGGATGATCGACAGGCCGACGGTGATGAAGATCAGCACCAGATGATTGTCCGTCCGAGCCGGGCGCAGACCAAACCGCTCCACCACCATCGCCACCACCGCCACGCCGGCAACGGCGAACAGCAGGCCCGGCACCATCGGCAGACCGAGCGCGAACAGCGCCGAGAACATCAGCATGCCGCCCAGCGACACGAAGTCGACCTGGACGAAATTGACAATCCCCATGGTATTGTTGACCACGCAGAACCCCAGCGCGATCAGGGCGTAGATCGCTCCGCTGGTCAGCCCGGAAAAGATGTATTGCAGCAGGTCCTGATACATGAGAAACGCTCGCCCCCCAGGTCGACGTCTGACTCCCTGAGTGCGGCAAAACCGCGGGCATCAGGAGAAAAGAGTTGACTTCCAGCGTCCATGTACTAGCGTGCTAGTACATGGACGCCACCGTAAAATACATTTCACATTTAGTCAATCATTTGCTTTCCCGAAAAACACCGGAAGCGATGGAAGAGGCATTGCGCGATCTGCTCACCGACAGCGAACTGGCCGAGGTAGCCAACCGGCTGCAGATCTTCGAGATGCTGCAGCGCGGCGTCCCGCAACGGCGCATCGCCGACGAACTGGGGGTCGGCATCGCCACGGTTACGAGGGGATCGAAAGCAATCAAGGCGCGCAAGACAATCGACTGACTACAGCAGGCTGCCGACGGTTCCGACCAGTCCGATAACCCAGTTAGCTATGGTGCTTATCTTGAAAAAAAGTCACCGACCCGTATCACCGCCTTCAGTTGTTACGAGTGGCTCGCCAGTTTTCCTGAAGCTTGCAGCAATCACTCATTGATCTCTGCACAGAGAGCTTCTCTCACTTTGGCTGCAAGGTCTCGTTTTGAAAACGGCTTCTGAAGAAAGCAGATACCTTTGTCGAGCACTCCGCTGTGGTTTATGACGTCAGCAGTATAACCTGACATATAAAGGGTCTTAATTGTGGGATAATACTGTTTAATAACTGTCGACAATTCGCGTCCGTTCATCTCCGGCATGACGACATCGGTAATCAACAAATCAATCCCATCCCGGTACTCTCGCGCCACGAGTTCCCCCTCCCGAGGAGTATGTCCCGTCAACACGGTATACCCGAGTCCTTCCAGAATAATCTTGGCGATATTGAGAATCGCTAAGTCATCTTCAACCAGCAAGAGCGTTTCCTCGCCCCCCGCTGGATCTTTTGTATCAGCAGTTTCAAACGAATCGACTAAATCTTCGTAGTGACGAGGGAAATAGAGCCTGAACGTCGCCCCCTTACCGAGTTCACTGTAAATATTTACAAAACCGTTATTTTGTTTCATGATACCGTACACGGTGGCAAGTCCAAGTCCAGTACCTTTGCCGGGACCTTTCGTGGTATAGAAGGGCTCAAAAACCTTAGCCAACATATCATCGCTCATACCGCAGCCGGTGTCGCTGACCGAGAGCATCACAAAGTCGCCCGGAACAAAACCGACATGATCCCCACAATATTCCTGATTAAAAGTTACATTTTCGGTTTCTATTGAGAGCGTTCCTACCCCTTCGATAGCATCACGCGCATTAATGCAAAGGTTGGCGAGGATCTGATCAACCTGGGTCGGATCTATTCTCACCGACCATAACTGCGGTCCCGGCTGCCAGGAAAGAGTAATATCTTCGCCAATCAAGCGATGGAGCATTTTCAGCATCTGCTCCAATGTCTTATTCAAATCAAGCACCCTTGGTTCCACCGTTTGCTGACGGGCAAAAGCCAAGAGCTGCCTGGTAATTTCAGCCGAACGATTCGCCGCCGCTCGGACCTCTTCAAGCTCGGCATACACCGGTTCGCTTGGGTTAAATCGCTCCATTACAAGCTCAGTATAGCCTATGATTACACTCGAAATATTGTTGTAATCATGGGCGACACCGCCAGCCAAATTGCCGATAGCTTCCATTCTCTGTGCCTGCTGAAGTTGCTGCTCCATTTTTTTAATGTCAGTATTATCACGAAGAAATGACAGCAGCGCCGGCCGCTCACTCCAGATAATTGGCACAACCGTCAGCTCGACCCACCTGCTTTCCCCGTCTGCCGTTGTAATTCGAAAAGAACACGTCGCTTTTTGTTTTTCTTCCTCGTGTTGAAAAATTGGCAAAACAATATCCTGGTCCTCCTGATGAACGACCATTGAAAAATGAAGCTGTTGTGAAGCGGGGTTTCTGACTCCAAGAATCTCAGCCGTTTTATCATTCGCAAAACAGATCACTCCGTCTTGCACGACAAATATCGCCTCCTCGGCATGATCAAGTACCACCCGGTGCTTATACTCCGCATCCCTCAATTCTCTGATCGTATTGTATTCGGAGGTAACGTCCCTGAACACCAGCACAACCCCATGGAGGCCTCCGTGTTCATCCCGTATCGGTGCCGCCCCATCGGCGATTTGGTGCTTTTCCCCATCCCTGGCTATAAGCAGGGTGTCATTGGCAAGCGTGACCACCCGTCCGGTTCGTAAAACTTCTTTTACCGGACTGGCAATTGGTTCATGTGTCACGCCGCTGACGACTCTAAACACCTCGTCAAGCGAGTGATTTTTAGCATCATCCTCACTCCATCCGGTTAATTTCTGGGCGAACGGATTCATTCTGACCACTCGCCCACCGGCGTCGGTGGCTATGACTCCTTCCGAAATGGAGTTCAGGGTAATCAGCAACTCTTTTCGGCTTTGCTCTTCCCGGTAATAACTCAGGATACCGAGCATGACCATGGAAGTCGACATGGCGACGAGCAGCGATTCGACAAAAAAGGGCTGAGTGCGCCATCCACTGAGAACGTATTGTGCCACAGGCAGCTCCTGAATAATCGCCCACAGACCCCAAACGATGGGGGTATTAAACAACTGATAACAAGCCAATACCGTGAAAAACCAAGCAAGTGCATAGACCGGAGGGTTCTTCAGATTGTTCAGGAATCGGGAATGAAGCAATCTGGCGACAAGAATGCACGGGATCACATATCCCAAGTTCCCAAACAAGGCGATCAGAAAATCAACTTCTGAAATGAAAGGAAACGACAGAACGAGAGCTAAGATGATGAGAAACCGCCATCTTTGCAAAAGGGCGGCTCCACAAAACACAACAACCATTCGACCATCAATGAACACTTCTGTGTGAGGAATTTTAACACGCAAAAAATACAATATGATGCCAGATACTAAGAGCATACCAAAAATCAGCAGCTCACGTCTGGAATCACCGGTAGCTGTAAAGGTGCCCTGAAAATTCACGCTCATCGATACGTTACCGTTTTAATAAATCCCATCTCTGGGAAAACAGAAGGCTTTGCTCACTGAGCCGCACAAGAAAATCTGGGCCAGTATGACCAATTACGGAAGGATATATGATAAATCCTACGGAAAAGAGGAGATCCACTCAAGCGATTAAATTGCCGCTTTATACATACACAATACGTATATCAATCACGTACTCAGTCTCCAAAAGAAAATGCTCTTGGTGTCAATAACACCGAAAAAAGGTGTGCTGATGACAGATTAGCCTTCGCATCGCTTACTTCGATAGAGTGCGTCTCTTATTGCTTTTTTTAAAGAAAGTACCGTATAGGGTTTCTGAATAAAGCCTTTGGCGCCAAGCTTTAAAGCTGTACGAACTCGTTCCAAGGTAGAGTAGCCACTTACAATAATGACGTTCTGCTCCGGTTTGAAAGATATAATTCGCCGATAGGTTTCGAGTCCGTCTAGGCCCGGTTCCATGATCATATCGAGCAAAACCAAATCAATTTGTTCTTGCTGCAGCAGCTCAACCGCCTGTTCACCGTCTGATGCCGTCGCTACTTCAAACCCCAAAGACTCCAGGATGTTTGCAGCAATTTCACGTTGCTCGTCGGCATCATCAACAACCAGCACTTTTTTTCGCTCCAGACTAAGGCAGTCGTCGTCAGTATCCTTTGAAGGAGTCTTTGGTGCCAACTCTCCACAAGCAGGAAAACATACCGTGATCTTCGTTCCCTGGCCGACAGAGCTTTTGACATCAATCGATGCCTCATGAGAGGAAACAACCCCCCAGACCACTGCCATTCCCAAACCAGTCCCGCTCCTACCCATCTTCTTCTTGGAATAAAAAGGTTCAAAAATCCGGTCTCTCTCTCGATCACTCAGACCAATACCGGAATCGGATATCTGAAGAGCAATATAATCATCGGTCGCGCCACCATGATGAATGTTTTTCGAGGCATCATCCGGGCAACCATTCCCGGTTCTTACGGTTACCGTGCCACGACCGGAAATAGCTTCATATGCATTCGATACGAGATTCATTACAAGTTTGTAAAGATGAATTGGAACCCCCAGCAGCGGTTCAAGGTTAGCCTCAAGATTGATGGAAATATCCACATCGGGGTGATTACGGGCCAGTTGCTTATATTCCGCACTATTGAAATAGTCAGAAATAACGTGATTGAGTTCAACTCTTTCTCTCTGGACACAGTTTCTTTGTGAAAGTGTGAGCAGGTCCTGGACTATGATTGCCGCTTTTTCTCCCGATGCTTTGATGATCTGCAAGGGCCTAATGAGTTCGTTATCCGGGGGCAGTTGGCTGATCAGAGAATCCGGATAACTTACGACTCCCGACAAGATATTATTGAGATCGTGGGCAACCCCTCCTGCCAGGGTACTGATGGCCTCCATTTTCTGCGTATTACGAAGCTGCGCTTCCAGGTATTTTTGTCGACTGACATCGCTTAAAATTACCAGAGTTGAATGAAATTCACGCTCACTGACAGGAATAATTTTTACCAGCACCAGCTTACCATTGATTGCCAATGGCTGTTCTGATTCAACCTTGTCATCCAGGGATTTTGCTCGTATCAAAAGGTTGTTGAGTTCATCGGAAATTGTGGTATCAAACAAGTCCACAAAACTGGTGTTGAGTATCTTTGCTTCAGAACGACCAATAATTGACAGGGCTGCGGGATTTGCATAAATAATCTTTTCTTCAAATATTTCCAGGTACCCCTCGGAGATGTTGTTCAGCGCCACTTGAAAGTGCGCTCGGGAATCGAGCAGTTCCCGTGTGATTTCCCTGGCATGCAACTGCTCTTTACCCAATATCAGCCCTTTTAACTTGCTGATTTCAGGAGTATCCAGAAGATTCACAATCCGCAACACATGTTTCGACATTTCCTCAAACGGACCTTTGGCAATGAAAGCATCAGCCTGATAATCGGCAAACGGCGTAGTGTCCTCAACGGCAACAGCGGAAACAATAACGATGAAGGTGTCTTTGTGTTGGGGAAGTTCTCGAATTATTTTTAGTAACTTGTCACCGCTGATGTTTTCCATTATCAAATCAATAAAACAAATATCGGGCGAGAATTCTTCCAAGACAACCAACGCGGATAACCCGTTAGTCGCGGTTCTTACAATGTGCCCCTGCTTTTCCAGAAGATATTGCATGAATCTCAACATCATCGGGTTATTATCAACCACCAATATTTTTTTCATACTAATCAACTATAAGGTTCGGTTTTGATATCTCAAATCAGCAGTAATTGATTCAGAAATATGGAAAGATACTTGAGAAAAATTCTTTAGACCGAAATTCCCGTTAGTAATTTGGACTCGCATCATCGTGAAAAATACTGGGTACAGCTCATTTATCAGTAATCGAGCCTCTGCGATGACGGTAAAGATGCTCTCAGCTATCCTGGTTCAGGAACATCTCGATATCGCCGACCTTAGTTTTCGGAGGTAGTGTAATATTAAACGATGCGCCGAGGCCTTCCCAGGCAGCTATGGTGTCAAGGATAAAATCGTGGTCTTCAGGAACTGTATCTATTGAGCATTTCTCAAGCGTTCTGTGCAGTTCGGGCAACTTTGGGGATTCCGCATCACCATGAATAATCAGAGAAATCTTAAAAGCTCCGTGCAAGAGTCGTTTTACATATTCAGTATTTGATCCATTCTGATTGTCAAAAAGATGATCTTCGTGAGATCCAGCCGCTATTGCATAGATTTCCGGCAAGCCCCAGGAAAGAAATAATTCCGTGGTCAATTCGGCACTGTCAAGTTCAAAATAGCGACGCTCTTCAGCCCTTCTCTCTTTTCTGGGCAGATAACGATCCAGAATTTCGGCATATTTCTCAGGGAACACAGTTGCCAGCCCAAGTTCACCCATGTGTGCCAGCAAACCGCAGACAAATAACTCATCTGAAAAGTAATCCTGGTTGTTCTCTGCAATTTTCTTTGCCGCAACCGCCTGCGCCAAGGATGCGGACCAAAATAAATCGTAATTGAAGCTTTTGCATTTTCCCAGCCGATGGTCTGAAAGCAGTGAAAAACCGACGGCCAGATTGGCAACAGTCACCATACCCAATTTAATGGTGGCCTTCTCGATGGATGACACCGGTGTCCCGGTCGATAGATATGCTGAGTTGGCATACTTCAACAATTCTGCTGATAAAACCGGATCCACACGGATCACCCGAGATATATCATTAAGTGAAGCGCTCTCATCTTTGCACAATCGAATAAT
>CAZUJZ010000011.1:0-28634 GCA_964620665.1 uncultured Desulfofustis sp.
GCCATCCACTGCCCCATCCCGACCCGTCATTGTGCTCCGACTACCGACACCTGGTCGCCGAAATCGACGTGGCCATCAGCCAATTGATGGAGAAACGCTTCATCAACCTGCTGCACTGCCGGCCCGGCTGCGCGTCCTGCTGCCAGGCGTTTCGCGTCCTGCCGCTGGAAGCGGCCCTGCTCCGCCGGGCCATGTCTGCCCGGGAGGCTGTGCCGGCAGCCGGTGACGACCATTGTCGCCTGTTGCTCGACGAACGCTGTCTGGTCTACGAACAACGACCGATCATCTGCCGCACCCAGGGACTGCCGATTGCCTATATCGACGAAACGGCAGACAAGATCGAAGTGTCCGCCTGCCCGCTCAACTTTGGTGGAGACTACCAATTCGTCCATGAAGACCTGCTCTTCCTCGATCGTTTCAACAACCGTCTGGCCGGGTTGAACCGGCGCTATTGCCGCAATGCCGGGATCGACCCGCAGCTGCGGTTGCCGATCAACCTGCTCGGTCCGACGCGCTGACCGGCCCGCTCCTTTCCGGCAACCGAACCTCCGTGTTCAGCCGGGGATCAAACGCGGCTGAACAGCCCTTCCCGACATACCCGGCGCCAGGCATGGGCAAACAGCGGTACCGCGGCAAGGCTGCACAACACGAGCCACGGCAAGCGATCGGAAAAGAAATGGCGTACACCGAGCACCATCATCGCGACAGCCACGCACAGCAGACTGAGATACCAGCAGAGACGAAACGCACGCCAGGCCGGCGGAATATCCGTCTGCCCCCGATATCTATAAGAATCACCGTGCACTGAGGCGACCCGCAGACCATAAAAAAACAGGCAATGGATCAACAACCAGCCGCCGAACAGGGAAAAGGCCACATCGGTGGGCCAGTGGGCGATACTCATGATCCGGGCCGTCGCCATAGCTGCGGCAAAGAGCAGTATCGTCAGCAGCAGCAAGGTGCCTCGCGTCGATCTCTTTTGCCACGATCCGCTGTAGATGACGACATAGGCCAGACCGATCAGCGTGATCGCCAGCGCCGCGTGGCCACTGGGAAAACTGGCCCGGTAGAGTCCCTGGTCGAGGAAATACGGTCCGAACTCATACCAGTTGCTGAACGGTTCCCCGCCGAACAGGATGCGCTTTGGCCGCGGTCGGGCCATGATCAACTTGAGGGTCTTGACCATCAGGATCGAACAGCAGAACGAGGAGACCAGCAGAAATTCGAGCCGCAAACGATACCGCCGCAACCCGTCACAGACCGTTGGCCGGACCAGCAGCGCCTGCTGTATACGGGAAATGACAGGCAAGCGGGCGCAATCGGTATCAACCAGAGAGGAGGCCACATAGAGCAACACGGAGACAATCAAAAAAATGACAACCAGGTCTCCGCCGCCCGGCTGTTCAAGCTCAAACAACGAATCGCCCATCAGCTCGACGAACCAATTGACCCGATGGGCCGAGATAAATTGGGTCAACGGGATTTCAAAGGGGACCAGCACCGTCATCGCGGCGGCAGCCAGAAGGACGATGGCTGCCAGCAGGATGCTGTGGTGGGGAACGGATCTGCTGTGAGTAGACGAGGAAAACATCACTGGTGGTGTCTCCGTGGAATCGATGCATCTCCACGTACCGCATTACATCCTCCGATGCAACACTTTTCCCTCGCCACAACCTGTCGAAGACTGCCGGATTGCTGGTGAAATAGTTGCGATTCCCGGCGGATTCCGATAATGTCAGGCAGGTACGCTCGTTCGTCATCCTTCCAGTCGGCACCCCTTTTTCAGACCAGGAGATGCTTCTTTGATCCTCATTGTCGTTCCCTGCTATAACGAGGCCCTGCGGTTGCGTCCCGACGTGTTTCGCTCGTACCTGGCTGAAAACAGTGAAACCCTGTTTTTGTTTGTCGATGACGGCTCCACCGACCGGACACTGGAGATGCTGCATGCTCTTGCATCCGGTGGCGGCGATCGCGCCATCGTCCTGGCCCTGCCGCACAATCACGGCAAGGCGGAAGCGATCAGGCAGGGTATCCTGCACGGGCTGCAGCGACCGGTCGAACTGCTCGGTTTCCTGGATGCCGATCTGGCCACACCGCTACCGATTATCGCCGGCCTGACCGGTGTGATGACCGCCGATCCGGCCATCAAAATGGTCTGCGGGGCCCGGGTGCAGCGACTCGGCGCTGTCATCACCCGTCACTGGTATCGACATTACCCGGGACGAATCATCGCCACCTTCATCAGCCTGCTGCTCGGCCTCCCCGTCTATGACAGCCAATGCGGCGCCAAGGTGTTCGACCGGGACCTGGCCGAGCGGATCTTCTCTGAACCATTTTTATCGCGCTGGCTGTTCGATGTCGAATTGTTCGCCCGGACGATCGGACTGGTCGGTCGACAGCACGCGGCCCGCATCATCCATGAATACCCGCTGACCCATTGGACCGATGTCGGTACGTCAAAAATCACTCCGGCGTATCTGCCGAAAATCCCCCTTGAATTGTGGCGCATCCGCCGCCACTACCGACAACATCTCCAGAGGCCCTGACCATGCACCTCCTCGTTCGCTTTATCTATCCCATCGTCATCTTCATCGTCTTCTCGGTATTTTATTTCGCAGGTCTCGGCGGACCGGTGGTGATCGACTACGACGAAGGCGTCTACGCCGAGGTCTCCCGGGAGATGTATCTGGCCGGTGAATTACTGCAACCGACGCTCAACGGTGAGGATTTCTTCGAAAAGCCGCCGCTGCTCTATTGGCTGCAGATGCTCGGCTACGAAATGTTCGGCATCTCCGCTTTCGGGGCGCGATTCTTCAACGCCTGCTGCGGGCTGCTGACCGTGCTGACCCTCTATTTCGGCGCCCGCGGCCCCCTTGGCGAACGCGTTGCCTTCCAGGCTGCGCTGGTGCTTGGCAGCTCGATCATCTTCGTTTATCTGTCCCGGATCGCAATGACCGATATGGCGCTGACTCTTTTTTTGACCCTTGCCCTGGTTGTCTCGTGGTACGGCGTGGAACGGGCTCTGCGGGAGCAGGGCGGCGCCGTCCTGTTTTCTCTCGGCTGTCTGGCCGCAGCTCTGGCAATGTTGAGCAAAGGGGCGATCGGCGCGCTCTTTCCGGTGATTACCGCACTGATCTACCTGGTCTCGATCAGACGACCCGGCCTGCTCTTTCAAAAAAACTGGCTGCTGCCCGGCACGCTGATCCTCGTCCTGGTCGGCTTTTCCTGGTATATCGCCCTCGGCCTGGTTCACCCGGGCGGATTTTCCTTTATGAAAGAGTTGTTCCTCACCCATCATTTCGGGCGCTTTTCCGAACCGATGGAAGGTCACTCCGGCCCCTTCTTCTACTATTTGATCGTGCTGGCCATCGGGTTTCTGCCCTGGTTCGCCTACCTGCTGTTGGCCATCCCTGCCGTTAGGCCCGGCAGGCAGACGCCGGGCGCTCGTTTTCTGAACCTGATGGTGATCCATACCATTCTGGTTTTCCTGTTTTTTTCGGTGGCCGCCACAAAACTGCCCAACTATATTCTGCCGGCCCTGCCCGGCCTGGCCGTATGTATCGCCGTCTTGTTCAACCGCGAGGGCGACGCGCAGGGGCTGACCTGGCGGTTGGCCGGTTGGTTTGCCACGGTAACCGTCGGTCTGCTCGGCCTCGTTTTTGCAGCCCTGCCGCTGCTCTTTCCGTACCTGCACGAAGTGCTCGGCAAAGACGCCAGAAAAGCACCAATTTTGGCGGAATCGGTCGAACTGGGCATAACTCCGTGGCTTATCGCCGTTCTGTTTTTCGCGTGCAGCTTCCTGATCTTCCGCGTACGAAACAACAACAAGCGACGGGTCGTGTTCGAGACCCTGCTGCTCTGCTCTTTGATCATCAGCGCCGGTCTGTTTCACCTGGTGATTCCGCTCTACGACCGGCTGATGAACGAGCCGCTGGCTCGAATCGCCCAGCAGGCCGCAGATATGTCTGAAAAGGATGACGCTATCGTACTCTTTGCAGTTGACGATCGACCAAGCATCAATTTCGTTTCCGGACGTACCACCATCTACCGGCCCGAGCGGCGGTTGGACGAACTGCCGGCCCTGCTCCGAGCACCGGAAAGCAGCATAGGAATCACCACCGTGTATTATCTGCAGCGACTCCACGACGCCGCCATCGACGTCGAAGAACTGGCCCGGAACGGCGGTTACGTGCTCTTTCGAATCGCCGCAGAACCAGCTGCCCGGCCGGCGGAAAACACCACTCCCTCAGTGCCGGCAACATCGAATCAGGCGAATTTCGACCACACCCCTGCCGTCGTCCCGGTGCGAAAGGATCCGGCTCAGGTGTTACCGCCTTGAACCATGTTTCTTTTCGGAGATGGGTAAGAGCTGATCCCGCTTTTCCACCTTCTTGAATTGTGGTGGAGCAAGATGTTTTTGCCGGCATCGGCGGTGCGGGCGGACGGCAGTACCCGCGACCGGTCAGACTACGGAGATGGACAGGCTGACGGCTGACTTCAGCGTGTTGGCAACGATGCAGCCCCGCTCGGCGATGGTCACCATCTTTTCCATCTCGGCGCGGTCTTCATAGCGAGCCGAGATACTCATATTCACCTCGGTGAAACGAGTCGGCGTACCGTCCTGGACCCCGGTGATGGCGATCTCGACATCGCTGATCCGAGCTTCCCGCGCCTTGATCGCCGCCAACAGGTTGCTCATGAAGCAACCGCCCAGGCCGAGCAGGAACAACTCGCCGCCCATCGGCCCGGCATTGGAGCCGCCTTTGGCCTCGGGACGATCACAGGAAATCTCGAAATCACGGGCCCGGCCGCGAGACGCTGAATCGGAGACCTGCCGCACCGCTACTTGTGCTTCTGCTGCCATATCTGCACCTTTTTCGTTTCAGACAATGTAAACCGGCCGGACATTCATCCGCCACACCGGCCGACAATCTTCAGCGCTCCGCCGGCTTTGACCAGTCGCAGGGAAGGGTCTTGAACACTTCCTGGTCGATGGCCGTAGCCAGCTTCACATGAACATGATAATCGTTGTGCAGCAGAAAGGAAAGTTTGACGATGATACCCCGGGCCTGCAACAGCGGCTCCTGCCTATCCTCACGGGTCAGGGAAACCTGAATGTGTCGGCCCAGCAGGGCTCGAGCAGTTTCTTTCTTGGAACACTTCATCGAAAAGCAGATGCCGCTGCGCGACAGATCAACCACCGCCCCCTTGAAGTAGGAAGCGGTGGCCGCACCATCACGGTCCAGGATGACGGCGGTGGCCACCGCCGTCAACGGGAAGCGCGGATGAGTCCGTCGCTCCAGGTTCTTCTGCTTGACCGCTTCTTCGGCCGTGCCGACACGATGACTCCAGTCCCGGAGCTTATCGAGCAAACCCGGCTGACTATCCGGCCAGTCAGCGATGTCACCGCGACCCAGATGACGCAGCACGACTTCCGAACGAGTCGCTGCCGAGAAAGTGCAAAAAGAGATGCCGAAGAAGGTGTCTTCGCCGATAATCGAACCTTTTCCCACGGTAGCCAAGACAACGTTCTTCACCGCGGTCCGGTAAAAGAGCGTCACCTCGCCGCCTTCCACGAAAAACAGACGGTTGTTCGGCTTTCCCTGAAAAAAGATAACCTTGCCGGACGGGATATGGTCTTGCTTGAGACGATAAAACAGCGCATTGGTCTCTTCTTCGCTCAGTTCTTCGTAGAGATCCTGCCAGAGGCTCAGATGTTCGGAATCGAGCCGCTTCGTCTTTTCTTCCTCGATGTACTCGCCGGTCGATACGATCAGGTTGATCGCTCCCGGATGGGAGCGGAGCAACTGCTCCCGAACGGCGTCGGCTTCGGCGAACGCGCCCGTAGCTGCCAGGCTCCTGATTTTCTGCGCCAGGTCGTCGCCACTGGAATCCGGTCTCCGGTCGTTCTGCGTTGTCATCTCTCTCTCCTGGTCATCTTCGGGGCAGGCAATGTCCGGGCCGCCACAACAAAAGACATCATTTTATCATTATTACCGATACCGGACACTTATGTCAAATCGCGAAGTCTGCCACGGCCCCGCTCGCCACGCCGGTTACACGTTTTGCTTGAATCCCCGAACAGATGAGCCTTTTCAAAATCGAAGACCGCGTTCATCATCGATGGGTGCATCGTCGGAAAATGTGTTTATGGTTTTCAATCAGAAGTTTAAATCTTAGGTACATGAGTGCGGTACAATGAATTGCTTCCCGCACCGGTCAATGCAGACTGATATTCCAACCAGGAGACAAACCCATGACAAAGTACGATGTGATTTCTTCCAAACAGGCGCGTAAAGATGTGCAATCAAACGAAGCCCTGCTCGTCTGCGCCTACGAAAGCGACGAAAAATTCAAAAATGCCGCCTTGGAAGGGGCTATCTCTCTACGGGAGTTCCGGCAGAAAGAAGATGATCTGGCAAAGGACAGAGAAATCATCTTTTACTGAAGCTGACCGGGAAACAAAACTTCTGCTGGTCAAGCAGAAAAGCAGGCGGATAAGGGCTTCAGCAACGTCAAGGTACTCAAGGATGGAACACAAGCATGGAAGGAGGAAGGCTTCCCCTTCATGCTCTAGAGTAATCGCCACACACGGCACGCTCTGGAACAAGCCGGGGAGATGACCGCGACTGCATTGTTCAACTGCAGAAGATTTCATCCGGTGTTCTTTTTATTCGAGTCCCATGATATTCCATGAATACAAACGTGCAACCTGCCAATCTTCAACAATTGATACGGAAAATTGACCGGGTAGCACAGGAAAATGACCGCATTTCCTGGGGTATGGTAATGGAGTCTCTCGGCCAGGCATCCTTCGGCCCCATGCTGGTCGTCGCCGGTCTGATCACCCTGGCGCCGGTAGTGGGCGATATTCCGGGCGTGCCAACAATGATCGCGGCAATCGTCCTGTTGACAGCGGGCCAGCTTCTTCTGGGGCGCAGCCACCTGTGGCTTCCGCACTGGCTGCTTAACCGGTCGATATCCAGTCGAAAGCTGCATAAAGCCCTGCAGTGGTTCTATCCTGTGGCCCGATTCACCGACCGGTTTCTCTGGGATCGCCTGGAAATATTCAGCCGTGGAATCGCTCAATACGTGATCGCCTTTTTCTGTATCATCATCTCGTTGATGATGCCGTTGATGGAGGTGGTGCCTTTCACCGCCAACGGCGCGGGTCTGGTGCTTACCATTTTTGGACTGGCACTTGTCGCCCACGACGGCCTGATGTCTCTGCTCGCCTTGCTGCTTTCGGCGGCTACGGTTACCATTGCTCTATATCCTTTATTGTGACGATACGGCATGTTAAGGAGGCCTTTACCGATCCCAGCGGCAGCGGTTCATGGTCGTCAATTCGAAACTTTCAAGAACGAGGGGGATCATCAGAGACGCTCTATGGTTTCCGGGTACCCCAGATCGAAAAGTGAAAACTACGCACGTTATTGCCAGCGGAGTCGGGAAAACAACAGGTGATGCTGACCATTATCTCTTCATCAAAGACACTGCAGTGCCGGCTCCTGCCTGGTCTTTCCTACCATCAGCCGGCACTGCTCGACAAGACGGCGGTGCTTCTCGACACCCTCCAACGCCTCGACCGGCAGGGGCTGCAAAAGCTCATGGGGATCAGCGAGCAGTTGGCCGCCACGGCCGACAAGCGACATCGCCGCATCTCCCTGCCCCACACGCCGGATTCGGCCGGTCACGCACTGGCAAGCTTCAACGGAGATGTCTTTGCAATGATGGAACTCAGTCGGTACAGCAAAGAGGACCTGCTTTTCGCCGACGACCATCTCCGCATCCTGTCAGGCCTCTACGGCCTGCTCCGGCCGCTTGATCTGATGCAGCCGTATCGACTCGAAATGGGGACCAAGCTCGCCGTCGGTCAGGCAGTACAGCTCTATGAATTCTGGCAGAAAGCGGCAACCGACGAACTGAGCGCAACGCTCGCCGATCACCGTCGGCAGGTCATCGTCAACTGCGCCTCGCGGGAATATGCACGGGTCATCGACACCAGGCGCCTGGCGGGACAGATGCTCACCATATCGTTCAAGCAGCGGCAAAACAATACCGTCAAAACCGTCGCGATCCACGCCAAACGGGCGCGTGGAAACTTTGTCGACTGGCTGATTCTCAACCGGATCGACCGGCCGGAAGACCTCGCCGCCTTCGATCGATCCGGATACCGTTTCTCCGCCACGGAATCGAGCGATGATGAACTGGTCTTCATTGCCGATCATCCCTGAGCGGTGATGGTGAGCGGGAAAACCTATTTTTGACTCGACCTTACCGCCGCACGACGGTGCCACCGCGTTCCAATTGCTCTTGGGCATCGATGGAGAGATTGGCCAGGGGGAGTACCGCCAGGCGCCGCAGGCCGATCCGCTCGCCAGTCATTTCACAATAGCCATATGTCCCCTGTCTGATGCGCCGCAGGGCATGATCGATTCTGGCGACCAACAGGTCCTGGCGATTGGTGGCACTGAGGCTGCGCTCCTTTTCCGCCTGCAGGGTGCCGCAATCGACCGGATCCGGCTTGCGGAGCTGCTCTTCCTTCAAATCGGTACGGGCCATGAGCGATGCAGCAACCAGTTCGGCACGCCACTCGAGCAGGCGCTGTCGAAAATATGAAAGGTGCTGCTCACTCATATACTCCTCATCGACCAGATCAAAACTCGGTATCACCGCATTTCCCATAATGTCCTCCCGGTAAGAAAGCACCGCCGACGGCCCACCGTGTGCCGCGGCACGAGGCGGACTATACCGGCGTCATGTTTACTCTCTGGTAAAAATCCGTTAGGAATATCTTGCGCGGGGACTTCGGGGACAAAGTGGAGCAAGCATCATTGCCGGGTGGCTGCCGGCGCTGCCCACTACACTGCTCCTGCGGTGACCGGGCTCCGCCGGCCGTGAACCAGGTGGAAAAAGTACAGGACGGCGACAGCGCCCAATGTGTCGGCCAGGATATCTTTCTGGGCATCCCAGACATCGCCCTGGGAGCCGAGGACTTCGATGCCCGCCTCCGGATTGCCGAGAATGGCGAATTGCCATTCCATGATTTCATATATGCCCGCCGTCGCTATAATGGCAAACAGCGCAAACAGATACGTAACGGAACGGGCCGTGGTCAACTGTTTCCTGCTGAGAAACTCGGCAATCGGAAAGGCATAAAAACCGACCGAAAAATGGGCGATCCGATCGTAGTGATTTCTCTCAAAACCAAAAAAATCGGTAAACCAGTCAAAGGGCACCGCGGCAAAGGTGTAATAACCGCCGATGGTGTGCATCACGACGAGTACCGACATCAGCAGATAGCTCAGGTTCGAGAAGATGAACCACAATCGATGACAGAGCACCAGAAAACCGACGATGCAGACGATGGGCAGGTTCTCGGCCAGCCATACCTCCCGGCCGCTGGGCGGGTCGATGGCCAACACAGCAAAGAGAACGAGATAACCGCCCAGCAATGCGTGGGGGAAATATGCAGCTCCATCTTTCATCAGCCAACCTCCTTGAATCACTGATCGTCCCGAACAGCCTGTCACCACCGACAAACCAGCATTGCATCGGCACCAATCAAGGCCAACCTGCCGCAATCATAACAAAGGGCGCGTGCGAAACAATCTTTTTCTATCCGAATCAGACAATTAAACCAAAACTCCGGCATGGCTCCGCCGGTTGCCTGGCAAACCCGCGCAACTAAGGCTTTATCAAAGCCAAACGATCAGTTACAGTAGAACGGTATAGTAACTCAAACCAGGCGACGGAAATCCATTACGGTGCAGCAGCTCCCATTGCGGCGCCGCCCATCTTCAACAGGTGTATGCGTATATCGTTTCCTCGACCACGATGATCGATATCGAGAATCACGATCAACTGCTTGCTTTTCTTGTTCAATCCGGATTATTGGAAGAACGATCGCAGCCGGTCTGCACCACCTTGCACGGCGGCGTATCAAACCGAACCGTCAAAATTGCTTTTGCCGATGGCACCGGCTGGGTTGCCAAACAGGCTCTGGAGAAGCTCCGCGTTCAAGCCGACTGGTTCTCAGACCCCAAGCGAATCCACATCGAAGCGGCAGGCCTCAGGTGGCTGGGCCGGTTGATCGGGACAACGGCTGTCCCGTCCTTTGTATTCGAAAACCACGAACAACACCTGCTGATCATGTCGGCAGTTCCCGAACCGCATCGGAACTATAAAGAATTACTGTTGAACGAACCGCCCGACCAGCAATATGCCATTGCATTCGGCACCCTGCTCGCCCGACTGCACGACAACGCTTTCGCCCACCGGGACGTGTTGTCTCTGGAATTCGGTGACACCTCCTTTTTTGAAAACCTGCGCATCGATCCGTACTACAGCTATGCCGGCCACCAACTACCCGCTGTTACCCCCTTTCTGTTCAGGCTGATCGATGGCACACGAAAACGGCGGTTAACCCTGGTACACGGCGACTACAGCCCGAAAAACATCCTGATTTACAACAATCGCCTGATCCTGCTCGACCACGAGGTCATTCATTATGGCGACCCCGCCTTCGATATCGGTTTCTCGATGGCCCACTTCCTGAGCAAGGCCCACGCCCGCTTGTCACTGCGCCGGCAGTTCGCCGCCCTGGCAGATAGCTACTGGCAGTCCTATTTCCGTCAGTCGGCCGGCCGGCCCTGGGCGGAGGATCTGGAGAGATGGTGCGTCAACCACACACTCGGCTGTCTGCTCGCCCGGGTTGCCGGAAAATCGATTCTGGAGTATCTATCCTCTTCACAGAAAGCCGCGCAGCGAATGGTTGTCAAGCAGTTGATCGACGAACCGCCCGCCACCATGACGGCGCTGATCCATCAATTTACCTCCGGGTTGAGCGACTATGAATAGCATTGCATCCCTGACGGCCCTGGAAATTCTCGACAGCCGCGGCTGGCCGACCATTAAAACTACCTGCACGCTGGCCGACGGAGCCCGGGCCACCGCCTCAGTTCCTTCCGGGCGCTCTACCGGTGCCGCCGAAGCGTGCGAACTGCGCGACGGCGACCCGACGCGTTATCGCGGCAAAGGTTGCCGGCAGGCGGTGGCCAACGTCAACACAGTACTGCACGAAGCCCTCAGCGCCACCGCTTTCGCCGGCCAGCAGGAACTCGACCAGGCCCTGATCGACATCGACGGCTCACCCAACAAACAGCGACTCGGGGCCAATGCGCTGCTGTCCGTCTCCATCGCCTTCGCCCGCGCCCATGCGACCCAGCAAGGGCTGCCGCTCTACGATTATTTTTCCCGTCTGGTGGAGGCGCCGGCACGTCAACCGACCCGCTTTCCCCGCCTGACCATCAATCTTTTCAGCGGTGGGAGGCATGCGGGCAAGCAGGTGGCCATCCAGGACGTGCTGATCGTGCCGTCGGCGGCACAATCCATTGACGAGTCCCTGGTGATGATGAGTGGTATCTATCACGCCGCCGCCGACCAGACCTATGCCCGTTACGGTATGCGGCTGCTGACCGCCGACGAGGGCGGTCTGGCCCCCCCTTTTGAAAATTCCGAAACGATGCTGCAGGCCGCCGTTGCCGCCATCGAGAGCGCCGGCTGGCAGCCCGGACGAGATGCTCATCTCGCCCTTGATGTCGCCGCTTCTCACTTTTACCGCGACGGTTTTTACCTGCTCGACGACCGCCAGCTGTCACCGGCCGAGATGATCGACCATCTCAGCGGCTGGTGCCGCCGTTATCCGGTCGTCAGTCTCGAAGACGGTCTGGCCGAGGATGACTGGCAATACTGGCCCTTATTGCAACAGGCCCTTGGCGAGACGGTACTGATCCTCGGCGATGACTTGCTCTGCACCAATCCTGAACGGATCCGCCGGGCCATCGACAGCCGCGCCTGCAATGGATTGCTGCTCAAGGTGAACCAGATCGGCACACTGACCGAAGCGGCGGCAGCCCGAGCACTGGCCAGAGCGGCCGGCTGGCAGGTGACGATCAGCGTACGCAGCGGCGAGACCGAGGACGATTGGGCCGCCGACCTGGCAGTGGGGTGGGCGGCCGACCAGTTCAAAAACGGCTCGGTCACCCAGTCCGAACGGCTGGCAAAATACAACCGCTTGCTCGAAATCGAGGCGCAGCGGCCGCTGCCGATAACGGCCTGGCCGATGGGCTGACACACGGTGGCGCTCTACCGGCCGGTACAGGCCGGTAAAAAACGAGGTCAGGATACAATCATCAGTGAGAACAACAGCGATTAACACCGAAAAACGCCGGATTTCCTCCGGCATTGGGGAGTTGGACCGGTTGCTCGGAGACCTGTTCATCGGCGACAATGTCCTGTGGTACGAAGAGGCCGGCAGTTTCTCTTCGGTGTTTTGCCTCAGTTTTATCACCGAGACGCTGCAGGCCAGGAAGCCGCTGATCTATGTAACCTTCGACCGCTCACCGAAAAATCTTGTTTCCTATCTCGGCCCGCTGGCCGAGAGTCAGAGCCTGACGATTCTCGACTGTTTTACCAATGGCAAAGGCGACCGGAGCGAGATCTTCAACAAATTTTACGAAAAGGACGGCGCTCTGTGGCCCTATCAGGTGATCAAGGTCAATGAACCGGCCGATGCCGACCAGGTGGCCGAGGCGATGTACGGTCTGCACGCCACCCTGCACGGCGACGTCCATTTCATTGTCGACAGCCTGACCGGCATGCAGTCCCTCTGGGGGGAGGAAGCGGTGCTGGATTTCTACGTTCGCACCTGCCCGCGCCTCTACGAACTGGACACTATTGCCTACTGGCTCATTGAGAGAGGTGCCCATTCCGGCAAACTCAAGGCCAATATCAACAAGGTCGCCCAGGTGGTCATCGACCTGGCGGTGCGCCGCGGTAACTCGAGTCTGAAGATCATCAAAGCCGAAAAACGGCAGTGTAAACATCTCAACGAACAGCACCCCTTTGCCGCGGAAGAGACCGGCATCGTCTTTGCGAGCCAGAAACCACCGGCCACCAGCTTCGATCTCGGGGCCCGCATCAAAGACATCAGGCTCAAACAGGGACTGTCGCAAAAGCAGCTTGCCGATCTGATCGGGGTCACGCCGAGCACCATTTCGCAGGTCGAGAAAAACATTATTTACCCGTCCCTGCCGGCCCTGTTTCGACTGGCGGAAAGTCTGTCGGTGGACACCGCGGCACTGCTCAGGCAAAGCGACAGCGATCGAGGCGCCCTGATCTATCCGGCATCGACCCGTTCACCGATCTCGATCCCGCGGTTTTCCAGGGAAATCGTCGAGGCTGAACGACTCCTGCCGCCGGACAGCGAGCTGCCGGCGGAGATCATCCTGGTCAGGATCCAACCGGGGAAAAAGCTGCCCGGCCATTTTTCCGCCCGCAAGGGCAAGGAGTTCGGCTACCTGGTGAGCGGCAGCCTGGAGCTGAAGATAAACGGGCGGACCGAAACCCTGGCGCCGGGTGACGCCGTCCTGCTGCCCAAAGACACGCCTGAACGCTGGTACAACCCGGCCGCCGAGCGCATTGCCGAGCTGCTCTGGACGATTTTTCCCTGATCGTCGGCAACCGGCATGCAGCCGCGGATCGAGTCCGGCCTCCGGCACCCCGATCCGCGGCTGGAAGAGCGGTGCCGACAAGGAGCCGCCACCATGATCACGTCAGGCCTGCAGGATTTGCCGGGCGCTTTCGTTATTGGCATCAGTGATGAAAGTGATGCCGGTCTCCTGAGCAGTCTCCCGGTTGGCGGCGAACAGATCATTACGGCAGATCTGGTCGACAGAAAACTTACGCGCTCCGGCGAGCAATTGCTGCAGGCCGCAGGCCAGTTTATCGACCATCGTGCACATGGCAATGGCGCCGTAAGGGATAGTGCGCATCTCATCCCGGCCGACCTTTTTTTCCACGTCATAGTAAGAGGCAAACAATTCCTCCGGGGAAGAACCGAGGTCGCTCACCGATTTCGGCAGGCTGGTCCAATTGCCGCTGATCCAGTTTTTCCGCTCGGGATGCAGGGCGCCCTCGATATTGGCGCCGAGAAAACCGGGAATCATAAAGGCCCGCCCCATGCAGATCAGCTTGACGAACGGCGCGCCCAGGGCCAGTCCTTTGAAAATACTGTCCTCCTGAGCAAAACCGCCGGCAAAGGCGAGATCGACGACCCGTTTTCCCTGGCCGGCCAACAGGCTGGCATATTCATACGCCTTGGCATGCAGGTTGATCGACGGAACCCCCCAACTCTGCATCATGTTCCACGGGCTCATACCGGTACCGCCGCCGGCGCCGTCGATGGTCAACAGGTCGAGATCGGCGTCGGAAGCGAAACGGATAGCCATGGCCAGCTCCTGCATGCCATAGCAGCCGGTCTTCAGCGATATTCTGGAAAAGCCGAGGCTTCTCAGATAATCCACCGATTTCATGAATTCTTCACGCACCAGCTCGATGGAGGCGAGATTGGTCGCACCAAGCCTGCTATGCCGGGCAAACGACTTGATCGCGCCTTTGGTAAAGGCCTGCTGGACCTCCGGCTGCGTCGGGTCCGGGTCGACCACGTAGCCGCGCTCTTTCAGAAAAATCGCATAATCGAGGCTGGTCACCTGGATTTCGCCGCCGATATTCTTAGCGCCCTGACCCCATTTGAGCTCGATAATACAGCGGTCGCCGTACTTTTCGGCTACGTACTCGGCCACCCCATTGCGGGTGTCTTCGACATTGAGCTGGACGATCATCGCGCCGTAGCCGTCGTAATAGCGCTGATAGACATCGATCCGCCGATCAAGCTCGGGAGCCTTGCTGATGGTGCCGCCGCTGAATTCCGATTCTTTGTCGACACCGACCACGTTTTCCCCAATGACGATCGGGATACCGGTCAGCGCGCAGCCGACGGCAAACGAATCCCAATACTTGGCGGCAATAAAGGTGGAACCGAGCGCCCCGGTCATCAGCGGCAGACGGACCTTGGTCTTGGTCGAATTACCAAACGATGATGCCAACCCGACGTTGGGAAAGATACAATCGTCCGGGTCGCTGCTCAGTCCCTGGGTAAGGCCGGCGGAACCGTAAGCATAGCCCTGAATTCGCAGCGAGTTGTAGGAAACACCGACATGGGTGGTATTGTTCGCCCCGGCCGTTACCAGCCCGAAATCACGGGGATAGAGGAGTTTCCGCCCGACCAGGCTGGACTTCCATGTCTCACATTTGCCGGCACAGTCGGCACGACACAACGTGCAGAGCCCCGATTCGGCGGGATTGCCACGATTGGCGGTACCCAACACATCATTGATTTTTTCGACTCTCATCATTCCTGTCTCCTTCACACACTCGTTCATTCCGAAGACAGTGCCAATGGCGGGTAATCCCCCAAAAAAAAAAGCATCTGTCCCCGGAAGGGAAAGCAGACGCCGTTGTCTTTTCCCCGGCCGATCCGTACGCCGTTGTACGGATGGCCGAGCATCAATAGTCAGCCAGATTTTTAGCTGGACTGAATTACTCTGTCAATAAAAAAGTGTTGGTTATCAGTGTCCCCGGACTGTCGAGCGGTTGGCCCAAAACGGCTACCACTCATCGGAAAGGATGATCGCCTCGGCCACATCCTGCATCGATTTCCGGCTGTCCATGCTTCGTTTCTGAATCCAGCGATAGGCCTCCTCGCCGCTGATCTTCCGCCGGCCCATCAGGATCTCCTTGGCCCGCTCGATCTGCTTTCTGGTCTGCAGCTCCCGCTCGATCACCCTGGTTTTGATGATCAGCTCGGTGTTGTGAATGGCAATGGCCGCCTGACCGGCAACGGCGGTCAGCATATTGATATCCGTCTCGGAAAAGTGATGGGGGGTGGCGGTAAAACAGTTGAGCACACCGATCACCCGATCCTCCCGTCCCTGCAACGGCACCCCGACCATCGACACCAGGCCGAGGGTGCGGGCCATCTCTTTTTCCTTGAACCGCTCGTTACACAGCACATCATCGATCACATAGGGCCTCTGGGTCGAGACCACGTAGCCGACCACGCCCTCGTCCAATCGCAAGGCGCGGTCCTTGATATATACGGGCTCCAGCGCCTGGGTCGCCTTCAGCCTGATCAGCGGCGGATTGACGTTTTCATCGACCAGCCAAAGTGAACAGATTTCTACCCCGGTGACCTTGGCCGTGACCATCACGATCAGCTTGAACAGGTCCTCGAGGAACAAATCAGAGGTGATCGCCTGACTGATGTCCATCAGGGCCTTGATGTAATGGTCGTAGGTCTGCTGGTTCGATTTGTTCATGACTCTCTGGTGGTCAGCTTACCTGTCGCCGGTCGTAACCGACCGTCAGGGAGAGCGTTTTTGCCGAGATCGGCTGCCGGCTAGCCGCCGACGCGGACCGGTTGACGCTCCCGCAACCAGCGGAGCCCTTCTGCGGTGATCAGGTGATAGCGAAGATCCGGGTCTGATTGGATCACCCCCATTCCTTCCATGGTTCGCAGCAGCGGTCGCAGCTGATTGACGTCACATTCCAGACGGCCGGCGATGGCCGCCGTCTCAACCAGCTGTGGCTGCGGATTAACAAGATTTTCCGACAAAATGGCAAGGACCTGAACTGCATCTTTATCTCGCGACATACCGTCTCCTCTCAGTACTGCGAGCCGACCCCGGCTCGGACAGCAGGCAACCGGCCCCTTGATTACAGGTAAAGTCTTTGTTTATCCATCGTTTTTCAAGAAACTATTGTAACCAAAAGCGGCGACACTGCAAAGAAAATATGTATTGTAGATAACTATTACAGCCATAATACACTGCTGCTAACTCTTATGACGGGAGCTTGCAGCGCCCGATAAAAAACGACGACCGACAGGCCTGGTTGCCTCTGCCGCAGGATGCATCGCAGAGGCCCGGCAGGACGCACGACCGGCCCCAAGCGGCAGCAACCGGAGAGAGAACCGACCAGACCGGGTACCACAAACAAAGACAGCAACGAGGAAGGGAAACGGGGGAAGGATACCGATCATGCAGGTTCGGCAACGGCGACCTGCATGATCGGAGAGCGGCGGGATGCCTCTTATTCTTTAATCTTATGCTCGGCCAGCTTTTCCAGGGCCAGGACCATCGCCGAATGATCGAGACCGCTGTCGCCTTGTGCCGCTACCGCGTTGAACAATTCCTGGGCGGTGGCCGTGTTGGGCAGCGCGATCTGCAATTTCCGCGCATTGGCCAGGGCCAGGTTGAGATCCTTTTGGTGCAGGTTGATCCGGAAGCCCGGCTGGAAGGTCCTTTTGATCATCCGCTCCCCGTGGACTTCAAGGATCTTCGAGGAGGCAAAACCGCCCATCAGCGCCTCGCGGACCTTGGCCGGGTCGGCCCCGGCCTTGGAAGCAAAGAGCAACGCCTCACCCACCGCCTCGATGGTCAGGGCGACGATGATCTGATTGGCCACCTTGCAGGTCTGGCCGGCGCCGTTGTCACCGACCAGCGTAATATTTTTCCCCATCAACTGGAAGATGGGCAACACCTTATCGAAGACCTGCTGATCACCGCCGACCATGATCGTCAACGTGGACTGCTCGGCGCCGACCTGACCGCCGGAGACCGGAGCATCGAGATAGGCGCAGCCGAGATCGTTGATTCTGGCTGCGAACTCTTTACTTTCCACCGGGGAGATCGAACTCATGTCGACAACGATCTTGCCGCTGCTCAAACCGTCGGCCACACCGTTTTCACCGAAGAGCACCGCCTCCACGTCGGGGGTGTCCGGCACCATCAGGATAATCAACTCCGCGGCCTCGGTCACCTCTTTGGCGGAATTGTGCAAGACGGCGCCTTTCTCCTTGAGCGCCGGAGGTACCGTATGGGTACCATCAACAAAGACCTGGTGGCCTGCGTCGAGCAAGTGACCAGCCATCGGCCCACCCATGATTCCCGTTCCGAGAAATCCTATTTTCATCTTCTCCTCCTTGTTAACGATAGGGATCCAGCCAGCTGAGCCCCGCTTCGGTGCTCGCTTCCGGAATGTATTCACAACCGATCCAGCCCTGATAGCCGATACTGTCGATTGCCCTGAAAAGATTTGCAAAATTGATTTCACCAGTACCCGGCTCGTGGCGACCGGGATTATCCGCCAGCTGAATATGGCCGATCCGCCCGATCTGCGCCGCTATCGTGTTGACCAGATCACCCTCCATACGCTGCATGTGATAGATGTCATATTGCAGCTTGACATTGGCATGATCAACCGCATCAAGCACACGGCACCCTTCAGCCGACGTGGTCACCAGAAATCCGGGAATATCCTTGTTGTTGAGCGGCTCGACAAGCAGACCGATCCCTTCGCGGGCCAGGGCCTCGGCGGCAAACCGCAGGTTGGCCGCAAGCGTCTCGAAGGCCTGCTCGGCGGCCACACCGGCCGGCATCAATCCGGCCAGGCAGTTGAGTTGCGGACAGTTCAGGGCCTTGGCGTATTCGATGGCCCGGCCCACCCCGTCCTGAAATTCACCTTCCCGCCCCGGCAGGCAACCAATACCTCGTTCACCGGCTGCCCAGTCTCCGGCCGGCAGATTATGCAAGACCTGCTGCAGGCCATGACGCTGCAAGCGCTCGGCCAACTCCGCAGCCGGCCAGGCATAGGGAAACATGAACTCCACGGCTAAGAATCCGTTATTGGCCGCCTTTTCGAATCGCTCGAGAAAGTCGACCTCCTGAAAGAGCATGGTCAAGTTGGCACTGAATTTCGGCATGGTGTTCAATCCTTTCATAGTGTGCGGCAGGCATGATCGGCATACCTGCGATTGACGATTGCATATTACCTGGAATTGTCCTACAATAGCGAAACCATCAGATCAGCATATCATCTGATGTTCTCTGTATCACTATTGCACTTTCCGCCCTCTGTCAACAGAAAACTCCTGCCGTACGGCGACCGGCAGGGCGGCGACAGAGGGGAGACAATCGCCCGAGGCGGGGCAATCCAAACGGATTGCCCCGCCTCTTGCAACGGCTTGACCATGGCTGACTCACCTGCCCCGCTGCATCGCAAACGACTGGCCGACCAGGTGGCCGATCGACTGATGTCAATGATCGCCGAAGGCGTTTGGCAACCGGGAGACCGATTGCCTCCGGAACCGGAGCTGATGAAGCAGTTTCAAGTCGGCAGAAGCTCGATCAGGGAAGCCGTCGGCGCCCTGTCGCTGATCGGTCTGGTCACTGTCCGCCCCGGTCAGGGTACCCACGTGGCTCCATTTTCCGTCGATGACCATCGCCGATCGGTCGGCCTGCTCGGTATTGGCCGGGACAAGATCCGGGAACTCGTGGAGGCCCGCCTCGAGCTGGAATGCACCATCGTCCGACTGGCCGCCGAACGCGCCACGGCGGAGGATCTGAAAACGATCAGAGAAGCCCACCACTCCCTGCGTATCGCCCTTGACAACGGGGAGTCGCCGATCGGTCAGGATCTCGCCTTTCACCTGGCCGTCGCCGGCGCCTGCCACAACAGTGTGTTGATCCGTTTTCTGAAGGAAATGCGCCAACCGATCCGCAGCTGGATGGAACAAAAAGCTCGGCACAGCTGGGGATACGACCAGGTCTTCGAACAACACGAAATCGTTATCGAGGCCATCGAAAGCGGGAGCGGCGCCACCGCCGAGCGGGCTCTCAAATCTCATCTGCTTGCCACCTCGGAGCGCCTCGTCACGGCGATCCTGGCCGATGGTTGACGATCGCAGCACTCTTTTGACAAGGAATAGAACTATGGATTTCAGTTTGCTATACGGCCGATCCGACGTGACTATCAGCCTGCCGCCGTCGATCGGTATCCGGGAGATCGTCAAATATCCGATGCCGATCCTGCCGGACGGCGACGACCCCATTCTCGAATCCTTTGCCAATCCGATCGGCTGCAAGCCGCTGTCCGAACTGGCGCGCGGCCGGAAAAACGCCTGCATCCTGATCTGCGACATTACCAGACCGGTCCCCAACGGCCGCCTGTTGCCGCCGCTGGTAGACACCCTGATCAAGGCAGGCATCGATCGCGAGCACATTCTGATCCTGGTGGCCACCGGCCTGCATCGCCCCAACGAGGGCGAGGAACTCCGTGAACTGGTCGGCTCTGACGAGATTTTTTCCTCGATCCGCATTGAAAATCATTTCGCCCGGGACCGCGAAGCCCATGTCGATCTCGGCGTCACCTCGACCGGCATCCCGATCGGCATCGACCGGCGCTTTGTCGAGGCCGACCTGCGGCTGGTCACCGGCCTCGTCGAACCGCACTTCATGGCCGGCTACTCCGGCGGCCGCAAGGTCGTGGCGCCGGGCGTCGCTTATCAGGATACCATTCTGACCTTTCACACCGCCCACGTGCTCGAACACCCCCGGGCCGTCAATTGCGTGATGGAGGGCAACCCGCTGCATGAGGCACAAATCGAGATCATCCGGACGATCGGCGAGATCTACGCAATCAACGTGGCGATCGACGACAAGCGGCGACTCGGCCAGGTCACCTTCGGGGAAATCGAGGCAAGCCATCTCGAGGCGGTCCATTTCATGCGCCGCTATGCCGAGGTGGACGTCGACCGCAAATTCGCCACTATCGTTACGTCGGCCGGCGGCTATCCGCTTGACCGGACCTATTACCAGACGGTCAAGGGCATGGTCAGCCCACTGGACATCCTCCAGGAAGGAGGGACGATCATCATTGCCAGCGAGTGCTCGGAAGGGATGGGCAGCACGGAATTCGTCGCTGCCCAGGAGGAATTCTGCCGCCGCGGCACGGACGGCTTCATGGACATGCTGGGCGGCCGCAGCGTGGCGTTGATCGACGAATGGCAGACGGAAATGCTCATCAAGCCGCTGCGTCATGGCGCTATCAAGCTCTATACCACCGGACTCCGGCAGCACGATCTGGCCCGAACCGGCATCGAGCCGGTCACCTCGTTGCAGGAGGCAATCATGGAAAGTGTCCGCCGCCAGGGAGACAGCGAGATAGCCGTCATACCGGAAGGACCGTACGTCGTCCCCCGCTACCGGCCACCGCACTGATCGGCCGGCCGGCCGTCAATCAACCCGACGATTCGCTCGACCGCTTCCGGCACCGCCCGGCGAACGGCGTCGGTCAAACCGGCGCCGACCTCGTTAAAACACCCCCCTTCGACCCCGACCAGATAGACGGTTCCAGCCGCCTTTTCAGGGTAAAGCTGCCGGCAGACCTGCACCGCCTCCCGGACCCCGATACCGTGTCCGGAAACCGGCCGCAGATCGCTCGCCGGAATATCATCCCAGGGCAATACCCGCACCGTACCGACTGGCTGGCCGAGTTGCACGGCGTCGACGACGATCAGCAGCTCCTCGCCGTCGAGCCGATCGATCAGATCGATGCCGCCGAGCCCTAACAAACAAACGCGCACGCACCGAGGCAGTGCGCGTTTACTGAGCTGTCGATAGATCTCGTGCCCGACACCGTCGTCGGCGACTAGGTCGTTACCGATGCAGACGACCAGCGTCCGCACGGTCACGCTTTCAGGCCGCTGAAAGCCAGTTTGAAAACACAGCGGTCACCGGCCTCGACCGTGGTCGGGCGGGCCGGACTACCGGTCAACTCCGCCATGATACCGGCGATGTAATAGTGAAACATCTGGCAGGTCGGGCCGTCGAGCGCCAGGTTACGCTCCGTGCAGACCGAATTGATCGGGCAGTGGTCGATAGTGATAGTCGCTTCTTTGCCGGCAAAACTACCGGTGATGTCAAAGCCCTCGGAAAAGACCCTGACCATCTCACTCAAGGCCAGTGAGGCGTTTGCTTCGTCCAGGTAGATCGGCATGTTTTTCGCCATCTTCCGTCCGGCGGCCACCGCCAGCGATGGGGTCGATTTGCCGACAAACGTCTCGATGGTGTCGACAAACATATCGAGCAGAAAGGACACTTCGACAAAGGCCTTGTCGTGATCCTCCATGGTCTGTCGTAATTCGATGGTATCAATCATAGGAATTTCTCCATACGCTGACTGAAATAGAGATTGCGGTAGAAATTCTTCACCACATGATGACCGCTATGGCTGATCGCCCCCGACGGGCAGAGATACGCACAACTGAGACAACCGATACAATCTTCCACCGCTTTCACCACCGCTTTCTGGGTGGCCTCGTCAAAGGCCAGCGCGTCGGTCGGGCAGACGTCGATGCAGAATGCGCAGCCCCGGCACGCCTTTTCACGAATTTCCATCTGCAACATGATCATGTCCTCCTGATACGTCGAACCGGCCGGCCACCGCAACTGATTTCCACATCGAGCTCCATGCCGCCGACGGCATGGGTCGAACAGGCCAGACACGGATCATAACAGCGGACCACGAATTCGAGTCCGTTGAGCATCTTCTCGTCATCTCCGCCGGCCAGCAGATTGATCGCCCCTTCCTTGAGAGATTTATTGATCGCTGCGGTATTTTGCTGGGTGGCCACGATCATATTGGCCGCCTGGATGATGCCGTCTTCGCCGATCCGGTAGTCATGGACCAAAACGCCGCGCGGCGCCTCGATATGGGCGATACCGTGTGTGCCGTTGATATTGGCGGCGACCCGGGAGGGGCCGCGCAACTCGGGGTTGCCCATGATCTCGCCGGCTTTTTCGCAGCAATAGATCAGCTCGACCAGCTTACAGTACATCTGCAGAATCGCATTGTGGCTCGGCCGACCAAAACGAGTGCGGAACTCCTCGAACTCTTTCTGGGCCAGCGGCGTTTCCATACCGTCGACGACATTCATCCGGGCCAGGGTGCTGACCCGATACATATGTTCAGCGCCGTCAACGTCGAGAAAGACCTCTTTGGCGTAGCTGCGTTTGACCGTCCGCTCGACCAGGTAGGAGGCGTAATCGGTTGAATCGAATTCGGCGCGGATTCGGCCGTCTTCGTCCATGGCCCGCAGGGTACCGTCGTAGACATTGAGCTTGCCGCCGTTGACCGTGCCCAGGTACCAACTCGGCACGTTGAGCTTGTCGAGCAGCACCGGATTGTCGTCGAACAACCGGAAGAGCAGATCTTTGCTCACCGGTGCCAGCTCACAGGCCAGCGTCAGCGACTCGGCGGTGAGTTCTTTGAGCCGATCAAACTGCGCGTCGGAGAGTTTGGCGGCAATGCCGCCGGCAATGGCGGTGACCGGGTGAATACCGCGGCCGCCGATAACCTCGTTGATTTTCTGGCCGAGCGAGCGCAGGCGAAGCCCTTTCTTGCTCAACTCAGGGTTCTGTTCGACCATGCCGACGATGTTCTGGGTGGCCGCCGCGCCGCCCAGTCCGAAGACCAGGTCGGGACCGGCAAGGACATAGAGCGACAGGCTGTGCGAGTGAATCATGTGCCCCATATACATCAGTTCGCGAAGCAGCCGGCCGGCCGGCGGCGGTTCAACGCCGGCGGCATTGTCCAGCGCCTTGGCCGCAACCAGGTGATGGGCGGTCGGACAGACCCCGCAGATCCGGGCGGTCACCTGCGGCATGGTGTGCGCTTCCATGCCGACCAGGATGCGCTCGAAGCCGCGCAATTCGTTAACGATGAAAAAGGCCTCCTCGACGGTGCCGGCATCGTTGCATTCCAGCAGAATCCGGGCATGCCCTTCTATCCGGGTTACCGGGTCAATATTGATTGTTTTAGCCATGTGCTCCTGCCTCCACGTCAGCAATCCATTTTTTGATCAGGAAGGTCGGCTTGTTGCCGATCATCTTGGTGGCCATCGCATAGGCGTACTGGGTCTTGGCCGTTCGTTCCATGTGGGTCTTGATGGTCTCGGCGTCGATCAGGGTCAGCCGCGACATCCGGTCGCTGACCTCGGTCCTGAGATCGCGGTTCGGTTCAGTCAGGATCTGCATGGTCGGCCCGGCACAGCCGGTGCAGGCAACCCCGTGATTGGGACACGGCGCCAGGCAGCGATCGAGGGTTACCGAGCCGAGGCAGAGATAGCCCTGGCTGAGAAAGCAGATGTTATCATCCGGTACGCCGTCGAGAGAGTTCTTGATACCATTCACCTCGCTTTTGACCATCTGACGATTGCACCGGGCACAAACCGCGTCCTGGGTGACCCGTGGCGCGCGCTGTTCAATCAAGGTGGCCAGACTCTCGAAGATAAAATGAGCATGCGGCGGACAACCCGGCAGATAGAGGTCGACATCGATCACTTCGTCAACCGGTGTCACCAGCTTGGCCAGCTCGGTCACTTCGCTGTCGGGCACGCTGTCGGTGCGCGTGGTCGGGTTGTGTCGATAGACATGGTCGACGATCTCTTCCCGGGAATGGGCCAGCCCGGCGCCATGCAGCCCGCCGTAAACGGCGCAGGTGCCGAAGGCAATGATCGTCTTGCATTTTTTGCGCATCTCTTCGGCGGCATGACGATCATGCTCAGTGCGGATCGAGCCGGTCAGGATGCCGATATCGGCCTCCGGATAGTCCTTGACGTCGGTCAATACCGGGCAGTGCTGGATCGTCACCGAATCGAGGACATTGAGGATCTTCTCGTGCAGATCCACCAGCGCCACGTGGCAGCCGCCGCAATCGCAAAGCCACTCGGTGTTCAGGCGTATTTTTTCACCACTCATGATGGATTCCTCATTCTCTGTGCCCTGATTCAGGCGGTAACGGTCAACACCTTCAGGCAGGCGTTTTCTCCGGCGTGCTTGATGTCCAGCCGGGTCTTCTTGCCCATGATATTTTCCAGGGCGCCGGCAAAAAAACCATACATCATGTTGCACAGCGACCCCTGCTGCGGATGGCCGAAACGGAACAGGGACTGACGAATCATGCAGTCCTTGAAAACAAGCAACATCTGCGTTTCACCATTTTCATTGGTGGTGATCAGGTCCTGTTGCCCGCTTGGTTTGAACGGCTCGAACCCCCACAGACAATGGTTTTCCTCAAGGACCCGGCGAACCTCGTTGATCGCGGCCAGCAAATCGTCGGTCTTGGCAGCGTCCTCGGAGAATTTCCTGCCAAGATTACGACCGGCCGACATGGTCATGCTGTTGGCACCCCGACCGAGGATCGGCTCGATACCGGCCGACAAAGCCGCCATGAAGTTCATCGTCTCCTGCAGCGTTCTCCGACGCTTGCGGATTTCATGGATGTTTTCCACGTATTCCTCCTCCACTGATTCTTGTTGCTCCCATATCCATGGTGCAGATACCGGGCGAAGGTTCACCCTCCTTCTCTTCGCAATGAAATGACTCAACATAGTTTCATCATCCCGGAAATACAAGCACAAACATATGAGACAGATTCTCAATTACGATATCGTACCATACTCTTGTCGATTGCACCAGAGAGGATTGACGGGAAAAAAGAGGCCGGCGACAGGAAGACCGGAAAAAGCCGATCACAGCCGGCAAAGCACCAGTTCCTGTTCAATTCACTTGCCGCGAGCGTTCCGGAAATTTCCATCATCCTCGTCTCCCAGAGATCGAGGAAAAACGTGCCGAACAGGATGGCCGCCACGGTAATCGCCCATTTACAGGTCAACCAGTCGTGACGAAAGAACCCCCAGTGGCTGAAGATGCCGTAGATCAGGCCGGTGGCCAGCCAGCCAAAGGCCCCGGGGATGACCACCACCAACAGATCGACATGGCGGATACTTCGGTTGATGCCGAAGAGCACCCCGCCGTCATCAACGCCCTTTTTCAGGAAGTAAAGCAGCGACAGGGAGACAGCGCCGCAGAGGCAGCAACCGGTCGGTGCAGGATCCCGCGGGCACAGACCGGTCGTTCGAACGAGCGATTATTTCCGCGGATCCTTGATGTACATCACCGAATTGTCGTGCCTCATCTTGATCTCGAACAGATCGATGGCCCTGATCAGGTCGCCGAGTTTTTTATAGCCGTAGTTGACCGGCGAAAACGACGTCTTATTGGAGATATACTGGCCGATACGGCCGAGATGGGACCAGCCGTCCTCGTCCGCCGCCTGCTCGACCGCCGTTCTGAGCAGTTTGACCAGGGTCGCATCCTGCTTCAACTCGCTTCGCGACTTTTTCGTTCCGCCCTTTTCCTGCGGCTTTTCCTCTTCATCCTCGACCGGTTCGAGATTTTCGGTATAGATGAACTGCGAACAGGCGCGGACAAAGGCCACCGGTGTCTTCTTCTCGCCAAAACCATAGACGGTGATGCCGTTGGCCAGAATCCGCATGACCAGTGGGGTGAAATCGCTGTCACTGGTCATCAGCGCAAAGGCATCGAGTTCCTGGGTGTAGAGCAGATCCATCGCGTCGATGATCATCGCCGCGTCGGTGGCGTTTTTGCCGGTGGTATAGGCGAATTGCTGGATCGGCTTGATGGCATGCGGGTGCAGTTTTTCCTCCCAGCCTTTCATGTTATCGCTTTTCCAATTGCCGTACGCGTTGCGGATATTTACTTTACCATACTTGGATAGTTCGTCGATCACCCCCTCGACCGAACGGTGACTGACATTGTCACAATCGATCAGCAGTGCGATCTTGTTGTCCTCGGCCATGGTCGTATCCCGGGCTATTATTTTTCCAACGGCGGGACAGGTTTTAACCTGTCCTCCGCTAACTTTCCCAACGGCGGGACGGGTTTTAACCTGTCCTCCGCTCACTTCCAACGGCGGGGCAGGTTTTAACCTGTCCCCTCCTCACTCTCACTTTTTGTATCAGACGGCGACTCGACCCTGCGCATGGACCGCCAGGATATCGTACACCGCCGTGTTGAACGGGGCCGGAACTCCGAGCTCCTCTCCGCGCCGGCTGACATCGCCACTGAGCCACTGGACCTCCAGCCGGTTGCCCCGCTCCAGATCATGATGCATCGAAGCGGTCATCGACTCCGGCAATTGGTCGCAAAATGCCAGACGGTCCTCGACAAAACCCGGTGCCAGAGCAACCCCTTCGGCCCGGCCGACATCGACGACCTCCTGCATCACCCCGGCCAGCAGCTGGCGACTCTGCGGGTTGTCCCTAACAATCCCGATCGGACAGCGCGTGGTCGCCGTTACCGCGGAAAAGCCGACCAAAAAAACGAACTTCTCCCAGATCGACCGACGGATGTCGTCGCTGATTTCCGCGTCGATCCCGGCCTGCCGGCACATCTCGTGGAACCGTTTAACTCGCTCGGAAGATCGCCCCCCGTACTCTCCGAAAACCAACTTCTGCATGGTGCCGGTATGGGCGATGACGCCCGGCTCGGCGATGGTGGCGGCGATATAGCAGACCCCGCCGATGACGACCTGCGGGCCGAACTTGTCGGCCAGGATATCATCTTTGATGACTCCGTTTTGCAAGGAGATGACACCGGTATCGCTCCCGATCAGCGGTCTGATCGCCTCGGCCGCCGCTTCGGTGTCCCACAGCTTCACCCCGAACAAGACCAGATCCACGGGACCGATTTCCCGAGGATCTTCCGTCACCGACGGTTGCTCGATCAACAGCTCGCCCAGCGGGCTGCGCACCCGCAGACCGTTCTGTCTGATCGCCGCCAGGTGCGCCCCGCGGGCGATAAAGGTTACCTGACCGCCTGCAGCTGCAAGTTTCGCCCCGAAATAGCCCCCGACACCTCCGCTTCCCATCACTGCGATCTTCATCATGGTTCCTCCGGGTTTATCGACTGTTAACTGGACGTAGCGGCACGTTGCTGCCGGTGCCGCTGTCACTCTTCTCATCCACCACGGCTATACTGACTCGGGTCGTCGCCGCCTGATCGTCTGCACAGCCTCGTCGAGATGTTGAAGAAACTGCGACCGATCCCGCTTGGTCATCGGCGGTGGTCCTCCTGTCAATTCACCGGCACCGCGCAGATCGGACAGCAGATCGCGCGTAGCCAGCGCCGCTCCGATCATGTCATCGGAAAACGGTTTGCCGGTCGCCCCGATCACCACTGCGCCTTTTTTCAGGCAACGATCGGCCAGTCCGATATCGGCGGTAACCACGATATCATCGTCTCGCACCTGTTCGACTATCCAATTGTCGGCCATGTCGCTGCCGCTGTCAACAACGATGAGTTCTACCCGGGGCTCTCGGGGGACATTCATCCAGGTATTGGCCACCAGGGTCACCGGCAGGCGATAGCGCCCGGCAACGCGATACACTTCCTGCTTGACCGGGCAGGCATCGGCATCAACGTAGATATGCAGCACGCAAAACTCCTTGATTGTCACAGCAGACTTGAATCACACTTCAACCATGGTACCTTTCAGCGATCGAATTGTCATTGAATTCATGACCGGCAGGGACAGCTGAAACACCTCTTGCGCCGGCAACGCTGGGGGTCTCCATGCATCAACCGGAGGCACTGACCGGACCGCCTTCCGGACGGACCGGCCCGGCGTCGACTTGACTTGTCCTGTTCAGTGTCTACCTGTTGATAGGGGGTAGCTCTCTTCACCTCTGCAGATTTTTCGGCGCTAACGCTAACAAAGAGAACAGCGCCGGTTGCTCATCGTCTTCCGGAGGAATCAGATGAAACGTATCGTCAGTGTGGTTGCCACCATGTTGCTGCTGGCCGTTATCGGGTGCAGTAGTGAAGACCAGGAGAACGTCGCCGAAAAAGCACAGAGCACCGTGTCGGCCGCCCAGCAGGCCGCTGCCGAGGTAACCAACCGAGCAACCGAGATCAGCAGGAGCGCGGTATCGGCCACCATGGAAACCGCAGCTGAAGCCAAAGACAAGGCTGCACAAATCGGTCAAGAATCCGCATCGACCGCCAAGAAGGTCGCCGACAACGTTA
>CAZUJZ010000012.1:0-26799 GCA_964620665.1 uncultured Desulfofustis sp.
ACGATGCCGATTTTCATTGTTCGTTGTGACCTCCTGTCATGAGGGCTGCATGATAAACGGCCATGACCGGGAATTTCCCGGTCATGGCCGTTTGTTTTTCGAGGGTGAAACAGAAGCGCTCTTTCAGAAGATGGAGAGCAGCATGCGGGTGCCGACGACGATCAGCAGCAGCGCGAAAATCTTCTTCAATTTGTCCACCGGCAGGCTGTGGGCGAGGCGCACGCCGAGCGGCGCAGTGAGCACGCTGACCGCGGCGATTCCCAGCAGGGCCGGGAGATAGATAAAGCCCAGTGAGTACTCGGGTAATTGCGGGTGGCCCAGACCGTTGAAGATAAAACCGGCGGTACCGGCGATGGCGATCGGCAGGCCGATCGCGGCCGAGGTACCGATGGCCCGGTGGACGACCACGTTGCACCAGATCATGAACGGTACCGACAACGCGCCGCCGCCGATACCGACCAGGCTCGAGATGATGCCGATGATGTTGCCGACGACGAACATACCGAAGCGGCCGGGCAGCTCACGGGTCGGTTTGGGTTTGCGATTGGTAAGGAACTGGTAGGCGACGAAGTAGAGAAAGACAACGAAAAACCCTTTCAAGATCACGGTCGACAGCCAGGAGGCGATGCAGGAGCCGAAAAAGGTGCCGGTCATGACGCCGATGACGATTCGTCGGACCGTGGTCCAGTCCACCGCGCCGCGCTTGTGGTGCGCCATGAAACTCGACACGGAGGTGAAGATGATGCTTGCCAGCGACGTGCCCAGCGCGAGATGCATGATGATCTCGAACGGGATCTGCTGGTAGGTAAAAGCGAAGACCAGGATCGGCACGATTACCAGGCCGCCGCCGACCCCGAGCAGGCCGGCAAGGACCCCGACAAAGGAGCCGAGAAGGCAATAAAGCAGGACGATGGTCAGCATGGCTGCTCTCGTGATGTCGGATCGACCGGGGAAGCGAACCGATCACCGACGCTCAGGGAAACGCCGGTGATGAACTCTCCAGCCGCCATCTTTTTATCGCCGGCCGGCCGAACGGTCTGTACGGCGATTGCGCCGTCGCCGGTGGCGACGGTAAACGAGTCAGCAGCGACACCGATCACGGTGCCCGGGGTGCCCGTGCCGGTCGCCGGCGAGCAGTCGAAGATCGTGCAGAGGGTGGTGCCCAGGCAACTGGAGGCCCCCGGCGAGGGATTGCTGCCGCGGATCAGGTTATAGACGGTCTTCGTCGGCTGGCCCCAGTCGATAACGGTGTCAGCCGGGGTAATGACCGGTTGATAGGAGGCTTCATTTTCGTTCTGGGCGACGGCGACGGCCTGGCCGCTGCGGATCAGGCGCACCGCCCGGCAGATCATCGTGATGCCGAGCGGGTAGAGTTTGCCGAAATAGAGGCTTTTGACCGTATCGTCGTCGGTCACGGCCACTTTTTCCTGGAGAATGATCGGTCCGGTATCGACGCCCTCATCGATGAAATGGATGGTCACGCCGGTCTCTTTCTCACCGTTGATCACCGCCCAATTGATTGCCGAGCCGCCGCGGTATTTGGGGAGCAGCGATGGATGATAGTTGATGCCGCCGTGGCGGGCGCAGTCGATCATGTCCGGCGGTACGAAAGAGGTGACAAAGGCGAGCACAAGCAGGTCGGGCGCCAAATCGCGGACCCAGGTGATCGCTTCGGGACGTTTCAGCCGGTTGGTCTGCAGCAGGGCTAGGCCGTGCTTGTCGGCGACCTGTTTGACCGGGTTTTCCTGCTTTTGCCGGGGAGCGTCCTCGGTGGTGATGACCCCGACGATCTCCTCGCTCTGGGCGAGCAGTGCTTCCAGTGTTTCGGCACCAAAGGGCGCCTGGCCGATGAAGACGATACGCATGGTTCCCTCCTGGTCGGTGGTTTGCTTTGTTTTTATGGTACCGCAAAAAAACAGGCCCCGGCCAGAGAAAAAGCCGGGGCCTGAAAGTCTGCCAGATACGAAGGGTCGGTAATGCCCGTCCCTCCTCAGCTCACCGTATCAGCCGCCACGGTAGACGACATTGGGCAGATAGGTACACACGGCCGGAAAGATAACAACGATCATCAGGCCGATGACCTGCATGACCAGAAACGGTATCGAGGCCATGAAGATGGTCGACATCTTGATATGCGGTGGACAGACGCCGCGGATGTAGAACAGGGCATAGCCGAACGGCGGGCTGAGAAACGACATCTGCATGTTGACGATGTAGAGGATGCCGAACCACAGGGCCACTTCATCCGGCGCCGGTCCCGGCAGACCGAACAGGCCGGGAAAGGTCAGGGTCTTGATGATCGGCACGAAGATCGGTACGGCGAGCAGCAGGATGCCGACCCAGTCGAGGAACATGCCGAGGATAACGAGCAGGAACATCATCAAAAAGAGGATGCCGTAGGGCCCGAGCCCGAGTCCGAGCATCGTCTCGGTGATAAAGGCTGCGCCACCCTGCAGGATGTAGAAACCGACGAACAGCGAAGCGCCGAACATGATCCAGAGGACCATGGTGGCGGCCCGCAAGGTGGTCATCGACGCTTCTTTCAGCACGAGCAACGAAAACTTGCGCTGGATGATGGCGACGATAACGGCGCCGAACGAGCCGAGTCCGGCCGCCTCGACCGGGGTGGCGATGCCGCCGAAGAGCAGGCCGAGAACGAGAAAGACGAGAAAGATCGGGGCGATCAAGCCCTTGAGCAGCTTGAGCTTTTCCAGCCAGCTGATCAACTCCTCTTTCGGCATGGCCGGACAGAGATCTTTGTTGGTAAAGGCCCGGATCAGGACGTAGGTGACGTACATGCCGGACAGCAGCAGACCGGGAAATACCGCGCCGATGTAGAGTTCGCCGACGGATTGCTGGGCGACGACGGCGTAGAGGATGGCCAGGATCGACGGCGGGATCAGGATGCCGAGGGTGCCGCCGGCCATGATCGAGCCGAGGGCGATTTTTTCCTCGTAGTTGCGCGACAGCATTGCCGGCAGCGCCAGGATGCCCATGGTGACAACCGCCGCGCCGATAACGCCGACCATGGCCGCCAGGATTGTCGAGGCGATAATGGTCGCCGCCGCCAGGCCGCCGCGCAGGCCGCCCATCCATTTATAGGCGACGGAGAACATCTCCTCGATGATGCCGGCTTTTTCGAGCATGGCCGCCATGAAGATGAACAGCGGGATGGCCGAGAGATCCGAGTTGGTCATCATCGGGAAGATCCTGCTCGGCAGGATGTTGAGCATCGCCGAGTCACCGATGGTGTAGACGAAGACGCAGCCCAGGCCGCCGGTCACGAAGGCGAGCGGCAGGCCGGCCATGAGCAGCACGGCGAGGCTGCCGAACATCCACCAGGTCAGGGTGGAGATATCGACCCCGGAAAACATTCCGGCGGTCCGGAAGAGAAAGTACTCATCGCCGTACGGGTCGTAGAACATGATATTGATTATCTCGACGAGAACAGCAAGGCCGAAGACGATTGTCAGGCCGTAGACGATGATATTCCATAACAGGCCGAACTTGCTGCCTCCGGCCGATTGAGATGCTTGTGTGGTGCTCATGCCGCCTCCTCGTTACGCGTTTCTGCCAAGTTGATTAAAATGTTTGATGTCCTTGTAGAGCTTGGATATCGCGGCCAGCGTAATGAGGATGCCGCCGACGACCATGATGCCCTTGACCGGATAGTACTGAATCTGCCAGGTCTCCACGGTGCGCTCGCGCATGCCGAGTGAATTCATGAAAAATTTCCAGGACGTAGCCATCAAAACAAGAAAGAAAATGAAAGAGAAGACCGAGGTGAAGATGTCCATGCCGTAGCGGCCGCGGGGCGGGAGTCGGGCAAAGACGATGTCGACGGCCACGTGCGAATTGTGCAGAAATGCATATGAGCCGGCTATCAAATATTGCATGCCGAATAACAGAAACGATGATTCGTGCACCCAGATGGTCGGCTTGTTGAAAATGTAGCGGGAAATAACTTCGAAGGCGTAAAAGCAGACGGCGGAGATGGTCCAGAAGCCGACCATCTGGCCGGCGTGCTCGCAGATCCAGTCGATGACCCGCGTCATCGCGTTGCTCGGTTCGGGACCGTTGGGGCCCTCCTCCTCGGTGACAACGGGTTCGCCGCGCTGCTTTTTCTTGTTCTCCAGATAATAACTCCAGATGATCAGGATGATCGGCGATACGACCAGCCAGCTCCAGTAGAACCAGTGCGGCAGGACAAAGCCGAAATCGTAGAGATTCTTTGCGTCCATACGTGCAGACTCCCGTGCGGAGATCAATGACAAAGACGGAGGCCGTGGCCTCCGTCTTTGTCATGGGTTAATAGATCGGTGGTAACTTACAGGCTACAGGCTCTGTCCTTGAAGATCTTCTTCTGTGACATAGCCCATCATATCGTTCATCATGAAGTCCAGCTGCAGCTTGAAGACGCGAGTGGCGTCGGCGTCTTTTTTCGCCCAGTCGAACCAGATCGGCACGATCAGTTTCCGCCAGGCAGTCGCATCTTCCTGTGACAGCCGGCTAACTTCGCAGCCGGCCTCTTCGAATTTCTTCAGGGCGACGATGTTGGCCTTCTGAATGCCGAGGAAGTGCTGGTAGGAGTAATTGCGTACTTCCTCCTCGAACAGGGCCTGCAGTTCGGGGGAGATCCGTTTCCAAGCGCCGAGATTGACGGTGATGTCCATCAGGTCGACCGGTTGGTACAGCGACATAACTCCTGGGGGGCCGAACAGGATGTACTTGGCTACCTGGGCAAAGCCGAGATCCCAGTTGACGGCCGGCCCGACATAGTCGGCGGCGTCGATGGTGCCTTTCTCGAGGGCCGGGAAGATGTCCGAGCCCGGCAGGGACACGGTGCTGGCTCCCAGGGCCTGGAAGGCCTCGGCGACCATGCCGCCCGGTGCCCTGATCTTCATCCCTTTGAAATCCTCCAGGGAGTTAACCGGTTTTTTCGAATGGATGATATTGGCGTCATGGTGGACATGGCCGACATAGAACAGGCCGTGCTTGGCATAGATCTCGCGGGCGATCTCTTTCATGCCGAGGGCGTCGAACATGATATCCCATTGCGCCGGTTGATCCGGACCCATCGGGTAGGAGGAGAGGAAAACCGATGCCGGAATTTTGCCGGCCCAGTACAGGGTGAACGGCTGCATACCCTGGAGTACGCCGGTCGAAACGGCTTCGAACAGCGCGTTGTTGTCGGCGGCAATGGACTTGGCCGGGAACGGCTTGAGGATCAACTCGCCACCGGAACGCTCGGAAAAACCATTACACCATTTTTCAAAAAGGCTGTAGCCGCTGGTACCGGCATCCCAGACGGTCTGCATTTTCCAGGTGGTGGCGGCGCTGGAGGTTTTGATGAACGGTCCGACGGCACTGCTGGCGGCCACGGCGGCGCCGGCGGCGGCAGCGGTCTTGAGGAACGTGCGGCGACCGTTGTCTTTCGGCACGGTAGCTACTGCTGTGTCTTGCTTGTGTCCTTGTTCCTGCATGGTTCACTCCTTGTGTCTCTGGGGTTGGTTTGTGACGACAATACATCGGAGCGCTGGTCTCACCCCGATGTATTGTTCGGTGAAACTGCCGACATGGTAGTGCTGCGCGATCCGTGGACCGCATGTGTCCGGACAGCCCCTGTATTATGGCACGGTCCAGGCGAAAACGTTCATAAAAAATATGAAATCTGCTTATCAAAAAAATCAGGACAGAGACCGGACCCCGGCCGTTTCGAGACCGGTATGTTCCGATGGTCGACTTGCCCTGTCGGAAATCAATAGTATTTTAGCCGGATTGTGGCAGCGTGCCAAAGAACGAAAAGTACCTTCTGGTCAAACCAGAATACTTTCTTATATAATGTTTCGGTTTAAGTGTCAAATATTTTTCTGAGAACCGGGAGGCACCAGGCGGAGAAATGCTCCGCGTCTCCCTGGAAAAAGCGAGATCTGGTTGTATTTGTCGTTGATTATTCACCATAAACACAAAATGGCATGGCGCTATCGTGTGCGAACTCCGAACCGGTACGATGTGGCAAAAAAATCGCGAGAACAGTCGTCGTCATTATTATCGATAATAAATAATTAATTCGGGTTCCCGACAGAAAAGCCCATGAGATTTTTAGATAAACTAATATAAACAGATATATAGATAGCATTGTTGGTCGGCATCGCCTAAAGGGCATGGGGCCGTACCGGGGCAGGTGGTGACTGTTTCGGTGGCAGGTGCCTGGTGAGAGGGCAGGTCGTTCATGTCGTTGTGTCTTTGCACTCATGTTTTTGTGCGAAGTTGTCAATTTGTGCCAAATACAATATTTTAAGCCATCTTGTTGGTAGGGCGGATGGGCGATAAAACTTCTGCGGCTCTACCAAAATCCCTTGACATTTGCTTGGCAAAATGACAAAATTAATCTGGTCTTACCAGTGAAAGAGGTCGTCCGGATAAGAGACCGAGCCGGGGTGCGACGATGAATCCGCAGCCGGCTCGGCCGTAACCATAACTACAGTGCATACGGAGGAAAGATGGCAAAGTTTCTCGAATATCAGGGTAAAGAGCATTTCAAAAAAGCCGGCATTCCGGTCCCTGAAGGGATAGTCGCCAGCACCCCGGAGGAGGTCGTCGAGGCGGCGCGCACAATCGGCAAGCCGGTTGTTGTAAAAGCGCAGGTCCTGGCCGGAGGACGCGGCAAAGCCGGCGGCGTTAAACTCGCCGCTACTCCTGAAGAAGCCGGAAAATTGGCCGAGCAGATCTTGGGGATGACCATCAAGGGCCTGGTGGTCAAACAGGTCCTCGTCGAGGAGCAGCTCGATATCGCCCAGGAATTCTATGCCGGACTGATCATCAATTCCGCCCAGGATGTCCGCGGCCCGGTACTGATGTTCAGTCCGGACGGCGGCGTCGACATCGAATCGGTGCCCGAAGACAGGATCGCCACGCTCAATGTCGACGTGATCAAGGGATTGATGATGCATGACACGCTGGACATGGCGGTGTCGATGGGCATCAAGGGTCCGGTCTTGCGACCATTGGCAGATGTCATCTTCAAGCTCTACAACGCGTTTCGGAAAAACGACTGTCGGGCGCTGGAAATCAACCCGCTGGTGCTCACCACGGACGGCAAGGTGCTGGCCGCCGACTGCCGGATGGAGGTGGATGATCAGGCCCTGTTCCGGCATCCGGAGTTCGGCATCAAGATCGGCCGCGAATTCCTCAAGGAGCCGACCGATTTTGAATTGATGGGCTGGTCGTTTGAGGCCAACGATTTCCGCGGCACCAGCTATCTGGCCGAAATGGCAGCGCCCGAGGAGTTGAAAAAGGGTGGTTATGTCGGCTATCACGGCATCGGCGGCGGCGCCGCGATGCTCGGCATGGATGCGCTCAACAAGGTCGGTTTGAAAATCGCCGACTATGCCGATACCAGCGGTAACCCTACCGCGTCGAAAGTGTATCGTGCCGTCAAGCTGATCATGTCGCAACCGGGGATCGAGGGATATTTCCTGTCAGGATTTATGATGGCCAATCAGGAACAATGGCACCACGCCCACGGTATCGTCAAGGCATTGCGGGAGGAGTTGCCGAAACGGCCCGGCTTCCCGGTCGTGCTGTTGCTCTGCGGCAACAAGGAAAAACAATCCCAGGAGATTCTCAAGGAGGGGTTGGCCGAATTTGGCGAGCGGGTGGAGATATACGATCGCGAGCACGTCTATGATGCCAAGTTCATCGGTGGCCGGGTTAAAGCCCTGGTGGAAGAATATCGCAAGGAGAAGGCTGCGGCCTGAGAGGAGAGATAGATGGAATTTTCTGAGAGAACGATCAAGATCATCATCGATGAGGCGAAATGCGAAGGATGCACGACGCATGCCTGCGTCGAGGCCTGCAAGAAATACAGCCGGGGCATTCTGGTCCTCAAAGACGGCAAACCGGCCGTAGTCGACAGTCCGGAAGACTTGGCCCGCAAGGGTACCGAATGTCTGGCCTGTGAATATGAATGCTGGTTTAGAGGAAATTCAGCCATTACCATCGAGGTCCCCATTGAGGGGTTGGCTGAATACAGAGCAAAGCACGGAACAGCATGAGCAGGGGATGATATATGTCTATTATAATGGATGAAAATACCACGGTTGTTATTCAGGGTATCACGGGACGCGAAGGCTCCCTGCGTACCAAATACATGAAGGATTACGGCACCAAGGTGGTGGCCGGGGTAACCCCCGGCAAGGGCGGCAGCGAGGTGCATGGCATTCCGGTATACGATACCGTCAAGGAAGCCATCCGTAATCACGGCCAGATCGATGCGGCCTGCACCTTCATTCCGGGTCCGGCCCTGAAGGGGGCGGTCTACGAGGCGATCGATGCCGGTGTCAAGTTCGTCAGCTCACCGGTCGAGCGCATCCCGATTCATGACGTCATCGACATGGTCAGCTATGCCCGGAAAAACAACGTTGAATTGCTCGGACCCGGCAGTCTCGGGCTGATCAGCCCCGGCAAGTCCGTCATCGGCTGGCTTGGCGGCAGCGTCGACTGGGCCGGAACCTTGTTTGACCCGGGGCCGATCGGGGTTATTTCCCGCAGCGGCGGCCAGTCCGGTACCGTGCCCTGGGCGCTGAAAGTCGCCGGTCTGGGAATCAGCACCGCGATGCATATCGGTACCGAGCCGGTGCTCGGCCTGACCATGGCCGATGTGCTGAAAAAATTTGAAAAAGACGAGCAGACCAAGGCCGTGGCGATCTTTGGTGAGATCGGCGGTACCATGGAAGAGGAGGCGGCTGAAGTCGTCGCCAACAAGGAGTTCACCAAACCGCTTGTCGTTTTTATCGCCGGTGCCTGGGCCCCGGAAGGCATGCGGTTTTCGCACGCCAGCAGTATTGTCGAGAAGGGACGCGGGACCGCTCAGGGCAAGATGAAGGCCCTGACTGAAGCCGGAGCACATGTCGTCGACAGCCCCGAGGAAATCGCCCCCAAAATCAAAGAGCTTACCGGATTATAAACATTAACAGGAGGAACCACCATGGCTGTAATGAGATCAGTATTCTACGTACCGAGCAACAACGAGAAAATGGTTGGCAAGGCACCGACCATCAGCGCCGACGTCGTCACCCTCGACCTGGAAGATTCCGTGCCGCCGGCGGAAAAGGCCAAGGGCCGGGAAATGATCCAGAAATATCTGAAGAGCGAGCGCGCCAACCAGGTCGCGCCGTATCTTTATGTGCGGATCAACAACTGGGAAACCGAGATGACCAACGACGACCTGGAGGCCATCGTTCATCCCGGCCTCGACGGTGTCTGCTTGGCCAAGTGCGGCAGCCCGGAGAACGTCAAGCGTCTCGATTGGAAACTCGAGGAACTCGAGCAGCGTCGCGGTATGAAAGTGGGTACGGTGGCCATTCAGCTGCTGATCGAAACCGCCAAGGGTGTCATCAATGCGTACCCGTCGGCTGCCGCCAGTCCGCGGGTCAATTCGCTGATTTTCGGTGCCGTCGACTACACCAAGGATATGCGTGTTGAGTTGACCTCGGAAGGTGTCGAGCAACTCTATGCCCGCTACCATACCGCCGTGGCCGCCCGTGCCGCCGGCTGTGTGGCCATCGATTGTCCGTTCGTTGCCTTCAAGGACGAGGAAGGGTTCAAGAAGAGCACGAAAGAGGGTCACCAGATGGGCTATGAAGGCCGAATGCTCATTCATCCGGGCCAGATCGAACCTTCCCACGAGATCTACACACCGTCGGCGGCCAGTGTCGAATGGGCCGAGGGGGTGAAGAAGGTCTTCGAGGAAGAGGGCATCGCCAAAGGCTCGGCTGCGGTCACCTATCTTGGCAAGATGGTTGATACGCCGGTCTACGAAAACGCCATGCAGATCCTTCGGACCATGGCGGAAATCAAGGCCGTTGAAGAGAAAAACAAGAAGTAGTTCGCCGCGTTTCAGGGGAATATCGGGATCACCGGCCCATCCGGGCCGGCGGTCCCGGAGTCCGTTTCGTCTATCGAGAGTGTGGTTATGATCCTTGCGCAATTGTCTATCTATCCGGTCAGCGAAGGGCTCAGCATGGGCCGGTTTGTCAGGAAAGGTGTCAAGATAATCGAGGAGTCCGGGTATACCTTCCAGGTCGGCGGGATGTCGACCTCCATCGAGGTCCCCACGTTGCAGGACCTGTTCGACCTGGTGAATAAAATTCATCAGGCTCAGCTGGAGGAAGGCGCCCGGCGTTTGATCATCGAACTCAAGGTCGATGACCGGCGGGATAAGGACGCCAGTCTGGCCGGCAAGATCGAATCGGTTACCGGCAAACGGTGAGCATTCAGTCATGAGTAAAAGCGTGGAGCACTGCTGACGATCATGGCAACCGATCAATCGGCAGGCGGCCAATTGTTCGACGACTGGCCGGATCGTTACGATCAGTGGTTTGCCACCCCGATCGGTAAACTGGTCAAGGCCTACGAAGCCGAACTATTGCTTGAACTCCTGGCGCCGCAACCCGACGAGTTGATCCTCGATGTCGGTTGCGGCTCCGGTATTTTTACCGCCCGGGTCGGTGCCGCCAAACCTGCGCTGATCGGCCTTGACCTTTCTCTGCCGATGCTCCGCCGAGCGGTTGACAAGGCTGCGAAGCAGTATCGTTTTTCCGCTCTGGTCGGGACGATGACCAATCTGCCGTTCGCCGATCAGTGTTTTGATCGGGTTTACTCGATGACGGCGCTGGAATTCGTTGCCGATGCACGGTCGGCCATCAATGAAATGAATCGGGTGACCCGCCGGGGAGGTACCGTTGTCGTTACCACGTTGAACAGTCTCAGCCCGTGGGCGGCACGAAGAAAAGAAAAAGCGGCGGCGGGTCATTCCCTGTTTGCCCATATGACGTTTCGATCACCGCAGGAAATGAGCCGACTGGCACCCGTGCCGGCACAGGTCAGGACCGCGATTCATTTTCTCAAAGATGAAGATCCCGGGCAGGCGGTTCTGCTGGAAGAGCAGGGGCGCCTGGAGCGGAAGAATACAGGGGCGCTTGTGGCGCTCGCCTGGCAGAAACAATGACACCATCCGGGTCGGAGCATGTCTGACGCTTTTCCCCGGGGAGCGTTTTATCGTCAAGAGGTAGTCGGAGGATACAGATGATTAATGAAAGTTTTATTCGCAGTTTGGAAGAGATAGTCGGCAAAGAATATGTCAAGCATTCCAAGGCCGATATGGAATTGTATTCCTACGATGCCTCGGTCGTTCCGACGGACAAGCCGGGGGTCGTCGTTTTTCCAGCCACGACGGATGAGGTCTCCCGCGTGATGCGCGAAGCGCATCGGGCCGGGGTGCCTTCGGTTTCGCGCGGTTTCGCGACCAACCTCTCCGGCGGGACGATCAGTCATTCCGGAGTGGTCGTCGCGTTGTCCCGGCTCGACGAAATCCTGGAAATTCATCCCGAGAGCCGCTACGCAGTGGTGCAGACAGGGGTGACCAATCTTGAATTGCAGGAGGCGGTGGCGCCGCTCGGCATGTTTTACGCCCCGGATCCTGCCAGCCAGAAAGTCTCCACCATCGGCGGTAATGTCGGCGAAAACTCCGGTGGTCCGCGCTGCCTGAAATACGGGGTGACATCAAACCATATTCTCGGCATGAAAACGGTTATGGCGGACGGCGAGGTCGTCGATATCGCCGGCCCGGCGCTGGATCCGCCGGGCTATGATCTGCGCGGCCTCATGGTCGGCAGTGAAGGCTGTCTCGGGGTGGCGACCGAGATCACCGTTCGCATCACGCCGAAGACCGAATCGGTCATCACCATGCTGGCCATTTATGACGAGATCCCCCATGCCGCCCGCTCGGTTTCCGAGATCATCCGGGCCGGTATCGTACCGTTGACCCTGGAAATGATGGACAACACGATCATCAAGGCGGTGGAGATGGGCGCGCCCTGCGGTTACCCGCAGGATGCAGCGGCGGTACTGATCATCGAAGTCGAAGGTATGAGCGCCGGTCTGCGGGAACAGGCCGAGAAGATCGAGGAAATCTGCATGGCCACCCAGTGCCGCGAAGTACGGACCGCCAAGAACCAGGCGGAGCGCGACCTGCTCTGGAAGGGGCGGCGCGGTGCCTTCGGGGCCATCTGCAACCTGTCACCGAACTACCTGGTCAACGACGGCTGCGTGCTGCGGAGTCGTTTGCCCGAGGCCCTGGAGGGGGTGAGAGAAATCTCCGAAAAATATGGTCGTCCGGTCGGCAACGTCTTTCACGCCGGAGACGGCAACCTGCATCCCCTGCTGATGTTTGATTCGCGTCACCCCGAAGAGCTGGAGCAGGCGCACAAGGCCGGCTGGGATATTATGGAGGTCTGTGCCGAGTTGGGAGGAACCATTTCCGGGGAGCACGGCATCGGTCATGAAAAGCAGGAAGCGATGCACATGGTCTTTTCCGGCAATGACCTCAATACCCAGCAGGATGTCAAGCTCGCGCTCGACCCCGGCAATCTGCTCAACCCGGGCAAGGTGATACCGTTGCCGCCGGACGGGCAGAAACGACTGCCCCCGTCCGAGCCGACGATTCTCAAGCGACCGGGAGGGGCCTCGGCAGCCGGAGTCCGTGCAGCCATGGACGCGATCAAGAGTGCCCGGTCACAGAAGAAAGCCGTTCGTTTTGCCGGCAACGGGACTTTCAACGGGATCGGTAATTACTCGGAGACCCCGATGCAGAGCGTCGACAGCCTGCAGATGACCGAGATCATCGAGTACGATAACGACAATCAGTTTATCACCGCCGGTGCCGGTGTGTCCCTTGCCGCCTTGCAGGAAAAGCTGGCAGAGAATAACCAGTGGCTGCCGCTCAGGCCGCCCTATTTCAAACCCGATTCGACCACCGGGTCTCTTGTGGCCATGGCGGCGGTCGGCCCTGAACGTATGTCCTACGGTGGACCGAGAGACATGTTGCTCGGCCTGCAATATATCGATAGCAGCGGCAGTATAGTCAGCGCCGGCGGTAAGGTGATGAAAAACGTTGCGGGTTATGACATGACCAGATTGTTGAACGGTTCACTGGGTACGCTCGGTTTTATCACCGAAGCGACTTGGAAGGTTGCTACCCGCCCGGAAATCTGCCGGGTGGTTGCGGCCGTCGGCAGCCACGAAAAATGCTATGCGGCGGCCACCAAGATCGCTAACTCCAACCTGCTGGCCGTGTTCGTCACCATCGTTCCGGAGGCCGACAGCTGGAAACTGATGGTCGGCTTTGAGGGCTTGCAGATCGTCGTGCCGAGCCAGATCGAACGGTGCGCGGAGGTCATGCAGGCCGCCGGGCTGAGTGTTGCAGGCGATAGTGACTATCCGCTCGAGGAAGGATGCCACGGCACCAGGTTCGAGTCGATCTGGCAGAAACCGTTTGTCATTCAGGCGGATGTCGTTATCGCCCGGTTGCTCGAATGTTACCTGGACCTGGAAAGAATCGTCCGGCCCGACCAGGTGTTGCTCGATGTGGCCTGTGCGCGAATTCATGCGGGTTTTGCCGATTTGACGGCGGAGCAATGGAAAAAAATCGACAGTCTCGTCAAGCGCTGCCAGGGGCACGTCATTGTGCTCAAAGCGTCCGAGGCGTTCCGTAAGAGCAACGATGTCTTCGGCTCGACGAGACCGGAATGGAAGCTGAGCCATGCCGTCAAGGGGGCTCTGGATCCCGACCGCATTTTCGCTCCCGGTGTTCTGCCCGGAAGAGTCTAAGATCAGCTCCATATCAGATCACTGATCGGCTGAAAACGTGTGAAGTGATATAACCACTACGAGGTTTGTAATTATGACTGTATCAGCATATTACGATGACATCGCCAAATGCAACAAATGCGGCTTTTGTCATGTCGCTTGTCCGATTTTTCGGGCAACCGGCCACGAAAGCGGTGTGGCTCGTGGACGCTTGGCGCTGTTGCGCGGCATCATTGAAAAACGCGTGGAATGGGACGAAGAACTGGAGGATCCGCTCTTCACCTGCCTCGGTTGCGGCGCCTGTACCACCAATTGTTTCGGCAAGGTACCGACTGCCGATCTGGTGCTCAATGCCCGGGCTGAATACCTGGACAAGGTTGGTAAAAAACCGGCTCACCGGCTGCTGTTCGAGCACCTGCTGCCATACCCCAAGCGGCTCCATGTCGCTGCCCGGGCGGTGGCGCTCGGCAAAAATTCCGGCGCCTCCAAGGTGGCCAACGCGCTCGGCCTGCTGCGTATCTTCGGCCGGGATCTGCCGAAAGCCGAAGGGATGGTCGACAAACTGCCGATGTCTTCGTTTCGCGGCACCGTCAAACCGGGCGTTTACCCGGGAACCGGCGACAAACTCAAGATCGGCTATTTCGTCGGCTGCGGCATCGATGTGATCCAGGTCCAGGCGGGCAAGGCAACCTTTGAGGCATTGAAGGCCAAAGCCAAGTCGGTCACCGTGATAGACAACTGCTGCTGCGGATTGCCGCCGTACACCTACGGCGATATTGGCAATACCAAACTGCTGGCACGCAAGAACCTTGATGTTTTTGAAAAGCTCGATGTCGATCTGATCGTCACGGATTGTTCGAGCTGCGCTTCGTTTTTGAAGAAGTATCCGAAGATTTTCAAAGATGATGAACGCGACGCTGAACGTGCCAACAAAGAATTACCGATGATCAGAGACGTGGTCGAATTTCTCTACGCCGATGATCAGGATGGCAAAGACGGCTCCGGCGACGTCGCCGGCAGCTATCACGACGCCCATGCGTCTGCGCCGAAACAGCAGGACAAAACGGGCGCCGGCGATAGCTCGGTAATCGTCACCTATCATGATCCCTGCCATGCCGTACGGGGTCAGGGAATTAAGGACGAGAGCCGGGAAATTCTGAAAAAAATCCCCGGTGTCACCTTCAAGGAAATGGCCGAGGCCGATTGGTGCTGCGGTGGAGCCGGTTCTTATGCGCTGACTCATTATGATCTCTCGCAACAGGTGCTCGATCGGAAAATGAAGAATCTGAAAGCCACCGATGCCGATATCCTGGTAACCAGCTGTCCTGCCTGTATGATCCAGCTTGCCTACGGTATCAAGCGGCATGGTATGAAGACCAAGGTGTTTCATATCTCTGAAATGCTCGACTATCAGGAACACATGAAAGAAGGGCAACACTAACCAAAAGCCGAATCTCCTCCGGCCGGACGACATCGGGGCTCCCCGTCGTTCGGCCGGAACGTTTTATGCCGGTGGCGGTTGGGGTTATTCAGTCTTCTGATAGAAAGGATCAAAATTTAGCGTGACTCTGTAGGAGTAAGCGCTTGCCAAAACGAGCAAATTTTTATACAGTGCTCGAGCCTTGGTCAGTCCAGACACCGGCCGACCGTCGCTTTCAAGCGGTGCGGCACCGGGCGCGATTCTGCCGTTGCCGCGCTGAAGCGGCGGGGCTTCGCGCTTATTGTTCGCCTTTTCTTACCGGGACAGCGGAGAGGAAAAGCGCGACTGAACATTTTTCCATTGTAGAGGTGAATTGATGAAGGGAACCATGCAAACCATTGACGGTAATACCGCCGCCTGCCATGTCGCCTATGGCATGAGCGAAGTCGCCACCATTTACCCGATCACTCCTTCGAGTCCTCTCGGGGAGATAGCAGATTCGTGGGCAGTCGCCGGCAGGAAAAACATCTTCGGCGAGAAACTGAGCATCAAACAGATGCAGTCGGAGGCGGGAGCAGCCGGAGCGGTACATGGATCGCTGGTCGGTGGAGCGGTGACGACCACGTTTACCGCGTCGCAGGGGTTGTTGCTGAAGATTCCCAACATGTATAAGATCGCCGGAGAGTTGCTGCCCTGCGTCTTTCACGTTACCGCCCGCTCGCTTTCGGCCCACGCCCTGTCGATTTTCGGTGATCAGGCCGACGTCATGGCCACTCGACAGACCGGCTTTGCGATGATCGTGTCGAGCTCGGTGCAGGAGGTCATGGATCTGGCGCTCGTTGCTCACCTGGCCTCGATGGAGTCCTCTGTTCCCTTCCTTCATTTCTATGACGGGTTCAGGACCAGTCACGAGATCCAGAAGATCGAAATGATCGATTACCAGGATATGGCCAAACTGTTCAACTGGGACGCCTATTGGGCGTTCAAAAAACGGGCCATCAATCCGGAACGACCCGACACCAGGGGTACCGCGCAAAATCCTGATATTTATTTCCAGAGTCGGGAAGCGGTCAACAATCATTACCTGGCTACCCCGGCTATCGTGGTCAAATGCATGCAGCAGGTCGGCGAGTTGACCGGCAGGAAATACCAGCCGTTCGATTATATCGGCGATCCCGAGGCGGAACGGGTCATCGTCGCGATGGGTTCCGGCTGCGAAGCCATCGAGGAGACGGTCAATGCGCTTGTGGCTCGCGGCGAGAAAGTCGGCGCCGTCAAGGTCAGGCTCTATCGGCCGTTTGACGTCGAAGCTTTTATCAACGCTATTCCCGCCAGCGCCAAAGCGGTATCGATCCTTGATCGGACCAAGGAACCCGGTTCGGTCGGTGAGCCGCTCTATATCGATGTCTGCGCTGCTTACATCGACCAGGGCATCGCCCCCCCGAAGATTTTCGGCGGCCGCTACGGCCTGAGCTCAAAGGAGTTCAACCCGGCGATGGTCAAGGCGATTTACGACAATATGAGTGGAGCCACCCCGAAGAAGCATTTCACGGTCGGTATCAACGACGATGTCACCCATCTCTCCCTCGACGTCGATATGAGTTTCCGCGCCGAGCCAAAAGGCAATATCCGGGCGAAATTCTGGGGCCTGGGCTCCGACGGAACCGTCGGCGCCAACCAGAGTGCCATCAAGATCATCGGCGACAACACGGAAAAATATGCACAGGGCTATTTCGCCTACGATTCGAAGAAATCAGGTGGAATCACCATCTCCCATCTGCGATTCGGCGACGTACCGATCAAGTCCACCTACCTGATCAACGAGGCGGATTTCGTTGCCTGTCACAACCCCACCTACGTCAATATCTACGATATTCTCGAGGGTATCCGCGAGGGTGGCACGTTTCTGCTCAACTCGCCGTGGAGTGTGGAAGAGATGGAAGACCATCTGCCCGGTGATCTGCGCCGCACTATCCATGACAAGAAATTGAAATTCTATAACGTCGATGCAATCAAATTGGCCCAGGAAGTGGGACTTGGCGGCCGCATCAACATGATCATGCAGACCTGCTTCTTCAAGCTGGCCAACGTGCTGCCCATCGATACGGCCATCGATCTGCTGAAAAAAGATATCAAGAAGACCTTCGGCAAGAAAGGCGACCACATCGTCGAGATGAACATCAACGCGGTGGACAATACCCTGGACAACCTGGTTGAGATCGACGTGCCTGCGTCCTGGGGACAGGCCTCCGGCGGCATCCCGGCCCAACCGAAGGCTACCGAGTATGTCGACAAGATCATGCGCCCGGTCCAGGCCCTGAAAGGCGACGAGCTGCCGGTCAGCGTCTTCCCGGTCGACGGCGTCTTCCCGACGTCCACGGCACGTTATGAGAAGCGCGGTGTCGCGGTCACCGTTCCGGAATGGCTGCCCGAGGAGTGCATTCAATGCAACCAGTGCTCCTTCATTTGTCCGCATTCCGCCATTATCCCGATTCTGGCCAGCGACGAAGAACTGGCCCGGGCACCGGAGAGCTTTACAACCATTCCGGCCATCGGCAAGGATCTCAAGGGCTATCATTTCCGGATGCAGGTCAATACGCTGGATTGTCAGGGATGCGGCAACTGCGCCGACATCTGTCCGGCCAAGAACAAGGCCTTGGTGATGAAGCCGATGGTCACCCAGACCGAGGCGGAGATACCCAATTATAATTTCTCTCTGACCGTGCCGTACAAGGGTGAGCTGACGAATCGCGAATCGGTCAAGGGAAGCCAGTTTTACCAGCCGCTGCTCGAGTTCTCCGGCGCCTGTGCCGGCTGTGGCGAGACTCCCTATGTCAAGGTTATCACCCAGCTCTTCGGTGAGCGGATGACCATCGCCAATGCCACCGGCTGCAGTTCCATCTGGGGCGGTTCGGCTCCGTCGTCGCCATACTGCGCCAATGCCGAAGGACATGGACCAGGCTGGGCCAGTTCGCTGTTCGAGGATGCCGCCGAATACGGTTATGGCATGGCCCTGGCCTACAACACCCGGCGCCAGGCCCTGGCCGCCAAGATTGAAAGGGCCATTGGTGGCGATATCTCGGCCGAGCTGCGCGAGGCCTTCACCGCCTGGCTTGGGGCGATGAACGATGCAGCCGGTTCCGAGGCGGCCGGCAGGAAGATGAAACAATTGCTCGCAGATACCGGTGGCAATCAACTGCTCGAGGAAATCGCCCGCAGCTCCGAGCTGTTTACCAAGAAGTCCCACTGGATCGTCGGTGGTGACGGTTGGGCCTATGACATCGGCTACAGCGGCCTCGACCACGTCATGGCCCAGAGCGAAGATATCAATATCCTGGTCATGGACACCGAAGTTTACTCCAATACCGGCGGCCAGTCCTCGAAGGCCACCCAGACCGGCGCAGTGGCCAAATACGCCGCGTCGGGCAAGAAAATCGCCAAGAAGGACCTGGCCCGGATGATCATCACCTACGGCCATGCCTATGTGGCCTCGGTATCGATGGGCGCCAGCAAGCAGCAGATGCTCAAGGCGATTATCGAAGCGGAAAACTATCCCGGACCGTCGCTGATCATCGCCTATGCACCGTGTATTGCCCATGGCATCAGGGCCGGCATGGGAAAATCGCAACGTGAAGCGAAACTGGCGGTAGACAGCGGTTTCTGGTCGATGTTCAGGTACAATCCGGCCATCAAAGGGACCGGCAAGAACCCCTTTATCCTCGACTCCAAGGAACCGGACGGCACCTTGCAGGAATTTTTGTCCAACGAAGTTCGCTTTGCCGCTCTGGAAAAGAGTAATCCCGAGGAATCGAAGCGACTGCGGGCGAAAATAGAGGAGGAGGTCAAAGATCGCTACCAACTCCTGAAGGGCATGGCAGAACAAGGGGTCGGTGTATAACACGTGAATGGCTCGGCGAACGGGGGGAATGTCTCCTCGTTCGCCGCACACGGCAGGCAATTCGTTATTATCAAAGACAGAGAGCGTGTAAAAAAGTAGGGACAGAGCTCTTTTCCCCGGGAAAAAGAGCTCTGTCCCCGTTTTCTTTACCTGTTCATCGGTGACAAAATGACCATGGAAGACAACGTATTTCGGGCAATTGAACAAAAGAAGGTGTCCGCGCAGATCATCGACCAGGTCAAGACCCTGATCGCCAGCGGCAAGTTGAAACCGGGCGATGCGCTGCCGCCGGAACGTGAATTGATGAAAGTCTTCAACGTCAGCCGGCCGACCTTGCGTGAAGCGCTCAACGCGCTATCGACCATGGGGTTTGTGAAGATGGCTCAACGGCAGCGGACCAGGGTCAGATCGCTGGTGCCGAGCAATATTACCGAACCGCTCCACCGATTGCTCAAAGAGGACATGAGCACCTCGCTGGAATTGATCGAAGCGCGGACCATCATCGAACGGGGCAACGCCCGTTTGGCCGCGCGGCGCGCCACCGATGCCGATATCCTGCGCTTGGAACGCAGCCTTGACGCGATGCACAGCAAGCTGGACATCCACGACAGCGTCACCGACGAAGACGCCGAATTCCATATCGCCATTGCCGAGGCGTCACATAATAAAATTCAGACCCACCTGATGTTTTCCATCTATGACCTGCTCAAGGAAAAGGTTGGGCTCTGCTACGTCAATGACGAGGCAATGGAAATTTTCAAGCAGCATCAGGCCATCGTCAACGCGATCAAGGCGCGCGACGAACAGCAGGCCCTGACCAGTATGGAAGAGCATCTGGCCTATGTTGAGTCGCTGCTCAATCGTCTCATTTCCAAGGAAACGGCGGCACGTAAGTAAACTGTTCTGCTCCAGCCACGGCAGCAGCGCGTGGTTGGCCGACGCTGACCAGCTTGGCCAGGGGCAGGCCGCTGTGCGCCGGGCTGCCTGACTTTATTCCCCGCAATAATTCCAGTGCCAGGCCTCCCAGGGCATGTTGGAGCTGTTTGTCCGCGAGTAGGTTTCTTCAAATGAAAAGGCGGCTGCGTGTGCCTGCAGCCAGGTATATGCCCGGGTATCGGCAAACCGCCAGTCGCTCGGGTAAAAGTCGACCGCGGTGCCGAGTGCATGCTGGGAATAACCGGGCGGGGCGACATAACGAATGATATCGGTAAAGCGTCGTCCCTGGGACATCATTCGCTTGAAAATCACCCGCTGATACCGCTCACTGCGATAGCCTGATTCGACCAGCAATTCCACGCCGTCTTCCCGGGCGCGGTCCAGCAGAGCCAGCAGGGGCGGCAACATCAGCGAGTGGACGTAGATTTTTGTCTGGTTGTGGGTATGTTCGACGGGTATCTGGCGAAACGAATCGGACGACAGTGTCGGGGCCTCGATTTTGTTGCCTGCCCAGGGCGGCGGAACGATATAGTAAAAACCGTCGATGACCACGGTCTCCAGCTCATCTTCCCCGGTCGGCCGGGCCGTGCGCTGTTTTGCCTCGTCGATGCCCGATGGTGCCGCTTTGTAGAACGAACCTGCGGATGCCGGCAGTGCAAGCACGCCGATGATGATGGTCCAGACCAGTAACCGGGTCGGCAGGCGGAACGGTCCGGGTGTTTGGTTGCTGGCGGGGAGCCCGATTCGTTGAAAGGCGGTGTCTCTGTCCATGGTGTCAGATGTACCAGAGGCAGCGTTCATGGGCAAGCACAGTTTCCGCCCCGCAGGGCCGTCTGCTGGACCTGTTCGTCAACACCGCCGGGAATTGCCGGGACGATGATTTTTTACAGAGATTGCCGGCTCCTTCTGTTATAGTACCTCGCTGTCGACAGAAGACGACCGTGACAAACGTAGCCAAAAGGTAAACCGCTGCCCGCTATCCGTGCCGATGTTTCGTTCCTTTCTTTTTGCCCTGATTTTCCTGCTCTCGTCCATTCGTCCCGGTCTGGCCACGCCGGACTATGATGTCCTCTATATCTGGGACGATAATCTCGATAACGTTCTTGACTATCAGAGCCAGTTGGCCGAGTTGCTCGGTGACGAGGTGGCCCGCCAGCTGCGCATCGTTCGGCACGAAGACGGTCGTTTCGGGGTAATCTACGATCATAACGGCACGGCGCTCAGTTCGGCAAAGATCATGGTTCAGCATAGCGAGATCCTGCGCAACGCCCAATTTTCCGAATGTCTGGCCATCGAAGACAACGACTACGACGAGTTGTTCAACGTTAGTTACGGTCTCGGTCCGAATCTCGACGCGCTGAAAAAGGTCTATGACACGATCTACCGGGTGCTTGGCGCCGACGTCGGCAGCAATCTCTTCATAGAACAGACCGGGGCCGGCAACTACACGCTGATCTATCGTCGCCGGGGTGACCGCACCTCGACCTATGCCGTGGCGAAAAAACACGCCAAAATGCTGAAGCGCTACAAGATTTCGACAACGATTATTGCCGAGAACAACAATCCGGTGGTCTTCGGCGAGGCGAGCCTGCTCGACGATCAGAGCATTGAACCACCACTTGAGAAACTGGTTGTCGAAACCATTCACAAGCAACCGATCAAGCCGGAGCAGCCGACATTGTCGGCGGCCACGGACAGCGCTTTGTCCCAATCGATCGAAGAGCTGATCAACGACATCCGCCGGCAGGGCAAATTGCTCAGCGAGGAGCGGACCGGCTGGATGGTTTACGATCTGGCCAATGACCGGACCCTGGCCGAGATCAACGGCGACCAGACGTTTCAGGCGGCCAGCATGATCAAGCCCTTTGTTGCGCTTGCTTTTTTCCATCGGGCGGCGCGCAAGGAAATTGCGTACGGCCCGAAGAGTCGACGCAATATGGAGTTGATGATCCAGCGCAGCAACAATAGCGCCACCAATTGGATCATGAGGGCCGCCGGCGGTCCCGAGAACATTAATCGGCTGCTCAAAGCGGAATATGGATCTGTTTTCAAAGATACCAATATCGTTGAATATATTCCGGCCGGGGGTAAAACGTATCGCAACAGTGCCTCGCCGTCCGATTATGTCCGCTTTCTCAAAGAATTGTGGGCTGATCGTCTACCCTATAGCAAAGAAATCCGGCGATTGATGTCGCTGCCCAAACGTAACCGGCTCTATCACGGCACTCCGATTCCCAAAGGGACGCTGGTCTACAGTAAGAGCGGTTCGACGGCACACCTCTGCGGCGACATGGGGATTATCGTGCTGCGCGGCAAAAACGGCAGGCGCTACCCCTATGCCCTGATCGGGGTTATCGAACGGGTGAGTCGAGCCAAGGATTACGGCAATTGGATGTTGACCCGCGGCAATGTCATCAGGGAGGTCTCGTCGCTGGTCTATCAAGATCTCAAAAACAAGAAGCTCCCGTGAAACGGGCATCCCCGGTCAACCTCGGGGGCGAGCGAGGGCGCTGCATCCTCGCCGGAGAACCGTTCTGCCCGTGGTCTATCGTTGCTCACTTTTGTCGTGATCGCGGGCTGAAATTCGGATTTTTCAAGGACGCCAGGGAGCCGCTTCGTTGATGACAATCGGCCTGCGGTGTGAACGCTCGCACATGCCGGCAGCAATCCGGCGGGGGAAAACCATGTTTGCCGAGAAGCTCTATCGCTATGCCATCGACCGGGTCAACGGTCGTTTCATCAGCGGCTGGAGTTTTCACCGCATCTTCATGAATCGTCCGGTGTCCGTCAGAGTGACGGCCGATGGGCATGATCTCGGGGTATTCACCTGTCGCGACTATCGGCGTGACCTGGCGGAGCAGCGGCTGCACCCGACCGGTTGCTGCGGCTTTGATTTCAGTTTTCCGGCCCAATTCGATCCGAGACAACACGCCATGCTGCATCTTTATGTCGACTCCAGCACCCGGCCGCTGGTCAGCATTGACTGCCGTGAACTGACACTGCTCGAGCCGGCTCCCGGGCGACCGATCTTTTTCATGCACATTCCGAAAACGGCCGGCACCTCGTTCAACGCGTTTGCCCGGCACTGTTTCGCCGGGGATGAGTATTTCACCCATATCGAGCGCTTGGCTCCGCAACAGCGCCGACAGATGCTGCCACGGGCCCGCTATCTGGCCGGGCATGTGCCCTGGCGAGAGGTTATCGGACTGCTCGAGCCGGCGCATTATGATCTCTACGCTCTTCTCAGAGAGCCCATCGCCCATCTGCACAGTCATCTCAACTATGTGCGCCGGGTCCATACCGATGCCGTGCATGAGCAGCACTTCCGGTACCGACACAACGACACGATCAAGGCGATGGGGGCCCGACTGGCCGCGGTCGAGTATTTCGACGAGCACCAGCTTCAGCGCTTCGTCGCCGAGTTGTCCGGTTATCAATGCGACTTTTTTGACAATGTCCAGACCCGTTATTTCCTTGACTATCGCCCCGAACGGGTGACTGAAGCAGACTATCGGCAGGCGGTAAAGACCATCGAGCGCTTCAAGGCGATCGGTTTGACCGAGCACTACGATCATTTTCGGGACCGCTTCTGCCGTGATCTCGGCTTGCCGGTCCAGCAGCAGATCATCCGCTCCAACCGCTCGCAGCGCTACCAACTCTTCGACCGCGACAGTCCGGGGATCAGGACGATCATCGAGCCGTTGGTGTGTTTCGACCGACAGCTCTATGATATGATTGCCCACAGGGGCCCGGGCGCTTCACAAGATCGTGCGGCCGGCGCTGCGGTGAGCCGGGAGCGTGGTGACCGGGATGCGACCTGCATGGCAACACCAACCAAGAAAAAGCACAGCATCCGTCAGCAATGAGCCCCGCGCCCCACGGAGAATCCGAACTCTCTCGACTGCTGGCGGACCTGGCGCCGCACCTGCTGCCGGAGAGATATGTCTTCTGCTCCCTGCCACGCGGAGTCTATGGTGACGGGGCAGAACTGGCGCCACTGGCCGCCTTTCTGGAGGAAGAGGGATTGACCCTGGTCGTTCCCGAAAGACGTGCCAGAGAGGCGTGTATTGCGTACACTTCGGTATTTCGCTGTATCACGCTGGCGGTTCACTCGAGCCTTAACGGAGTCGGCTTGACCGCAGTGGTAGCGACGAAACTGGCACAGCGCGGGATCAGCGTCAACGTGATCGCCGCCGTCTATCACGATCATCTCTTTGTGCCGGCCGATCAGGCTGAACGGGCCGTGGCCGCCCTGGCGGAGGTGAGTGCCGCGTAGATCCCGGCGACCGCGTATCGGTTGTGATGGCGTGCAGAACGACCGGGTATTTTTTCGTACAATCAGAGCAAGGAGTATGACATGAAGGATCTTTTAGCGCAGTGCGCCCGCTGCCCGTATAAACCGGCCGACCGTCTCTGTCGCAACGAAAACGGCAAGGCCCCCGATTTTTGTCCGACCCGCAACCTGCCCGAGGTGCGCGCCCGGAGCCTGGAAGAGTATGCCGGCAAGCCGGAGGTCCATGAGTTCGCCCGGCAGGCCTCAATCCAGGAGGGCGAGGGGTATCTGAACCGTGATCTCGGCTATGACCGGGTGCGGGCGGGCAAGACGCGGATCGAGGAAATCATCGAGTTTGCCGGGCGGATGAACTACCGTCGTCTTGGTCTGGCTTTTTGCATTGGCCTGCGCAACGAGGCCAAGGCGGTGGAGCAGCTCTTTGTCGGGCGGGGGTTTGAGGTTGTCTCCGCGGTCTGTAAAGTGGGTCGCACCGACAAGGAACAGATCGGTATCGAGAAACACCAGCAGATCGATCCCCAGGTCTGTGAGGCGATGTGCAATCCGATCCTGCAGGCGATGGTGCTCAACGAGCAGAAAACCGAACTCAACGTGCTGCTCGGCCTCTGTGTCGGCCACGATTCGATGTTCTTTACCTACACTACGGCCCCCTGCACCGTGCTGGCGGTCAAGGACCGGATGCTTGGCCATAACCCTCTGGCGGCGATCTACAATGTGGATAGTTACTATCGCTGCCTAAAACAGGAGTCGTAGGCATCGACCACCGACCGGCCGGCTTTACGGTTCTTCATCGCCGGTCGGCCGTTCGTCGGCGAGCAGTTCCATAATCGTGTCGTAGGCCCGCATATCACCGAGCCATTCCAACGGAATCGCCTTGATACCCAGATGGGCGCCGAGGATCATGCCGGCGGCGAGACCACGGGCGGCGGAATCGCCACCGGCCATCACGTTTTCGACCAGAGCCGTTTCCAGATCGCTTTCGTAGGTGGCGATCAGGTGGATGACGCCGGGCATCGCCGAGGCAATTGTGCAGGTCTGACCGAAGGCCTTGATCGTTTTTCGGGTGTTCTCGCCGGCCGAGTCGAGACCGGCCCTGATTTTCATATCCAGATCGAGATCGTCCACGCCCTCATCGAGTACTTCTTCGACCGCTTCCATCGGCCGTATCCCGGCCAGAATTTTCAGGGTGATTCGGGCCAGTACTTCGGCGCCGACCAGCACCGTCGGGTTATTGTGGGTACCTGCCGTCTGCTCCCGCACCGCCGTCAGCAGCTGGTCGGGATGGTGCTGGTAGCGGTAGACCAGCGGGGCGATACGGGCCGCGCCGCCAAGGTCGGCCGAGGACGAACCGCAGCTCTGAGGTGATTCGCCCTCGTCAAGATGGGCAAGGGTTTCTTTGGTCGCCTTGTCGATATAACCGTCGTAAGCGCGCATGGCGTCCTGCCAGTCCTGGATGAAGTGCTCCAGGGAAAACCCGTCATGCTCGACGATCGAGCGGAGCAGCACCAGGGTCTGGTCGCCGTAATGGGTGAAATGGCCTTTTTTCCTGTTCTTGTGAAAGGAGTCCGGCAGAGGATGGTGCAGGGAGCGAATGGTGCCGAAAGCGGCGTCGATTTTGTCGGTATCGTAGATCCAATGCGCACCGAGTGCCAGCGAGTCGGCAACAAATGACGCGAGAACGAGCGCTTTGTTGTTCATGGTTTCCCTCCGTTCATGCCATGCAAGACGATTTTTGATAAGTCCCACAAACAATAGTGATAATACGCTTCGCTGTCAAAAGGACAACAGAAAACAGAGAACCTCAACCAGCCCATCCGACTACGACGCCCATTTTCATTGTTCGTTGTCATTCCCGGACATGGAGGTGGTATTGAGAAATGGTTTTTTCGTCGTTGCCGGCGCCCGTCTTGTGTTCCCCATCGTCGTGTCTTAACGTTATGACGTCGGTGCCGGCCTGTCTCGCTGTCAGGCGGCAGCCGCCACCGGCCGATTTGTCGCGTTGTTCAGATTACCATCTCAACAAGGGAGGAAGACCATGGCTGTGCGCAACATTTTGATGCTTGTCGGGGATTTCGTGGAAGATTACGAGGCGATGGTACCGTTTCAGATGCTGACCATGGTCGGTCATACCGTGCATACCGTCTGCCCGGACAAAAAAGCCGGCGAATCGGTCCGCACCGCGGTCCATGATTTCGAGGGAGACCAGACGTACAGCGAAAAGCCGGGGCACAACTTCGCGATTAACACGACCTTTGCCGAGATCGATCCGGCCGTCTATGACGCCCTGGTCATTCCGGGCGGCCGCGCTCCCGAATATATCAGGCTCAACCCGCGGGTGCTGGAGATCGTCCGCGCCTTTGCCGCAGCCGACAAACCCATTGCCGCGATCTGCCACGGTCAGCAGGTTCTGGTGGCGGCAGGGGTGGTCGAGGGTAAGACCTGCACCGCCTATCCGGCGGTTCGTCCCGATATCGAGCAGGCCGGCGGCACCTGGGGAGAGATCAACGACACCTTTTCCAATGCCTACGTCGACGGCAATCTGGTGACTGCGGCCGCCTGGCCGGGTCATCCGGAATGGATGCGTAAGTTCCTCGAGGTTCTCGG
>CAZUJZ010000013.1:0-26735 GCA_964620665.1 uncultured Desulfofustis sp.
CCAGCGGCTGGTTGATTACCGATACTTCCAACCATTCCTCGACAAGGTGCCGGGGGAAAAGCCACTTTCCGGTAACTTTCGTCGCCGGCAGACCCTTTTCGCTGATCAGGGTGTAAATCGCCTTTTCATTGACGTGCAGCGTCTGGGCAACTTCCTTGGTGGTCAGATACGTCTTATCTGCAGGCATCGCTTTGCTCACGGTGACAACGGGGTGATCATACTCGCTTATTACCGTTATCCAGATACAAAATCACCTCATTGTTGGCCAGGGATATACCAAAAATTACCAAAACAGACCAGAAATGATGGCTTGTTGGAAACTATTTGACGTTCTGGTAACGGAGAGAATGAGGCGGAAACGTTTCTGAATCAACGGTTCATGAACTACCAGGCAAGCGAGCGGCTCAGGGAGAGGGACAAACGAACTCGATAATCTTGTCTCTTTCTCGATATTTTGTTACATCTGCCAAAAGACAGGATCAACCGACGACCGAAACGCCCCGGCGAGCACGGTGCAGGTTTCGGAACATCACCTGACATTTCATTTTATTGCATGCCGGCTGGTATGAACAAAGCTGCTGCTCAGAAGACCGGAACAACCTTTCAAGCCGGGATTTCCGAGTATGCGGTCGTCTGCTGTGACGCCGGCGATACCATTGTCTCCTGGGATGCCCAAGCCGAGCGGCTCTTTGGTCGGCGTCACACCGAGGTCCTTGGTAAAAACTTGTTTCGGCTGATCCTCGCCGCACCAGCCGACGTCGCTGGAGACGGATCATCGCGGCTCAGCGACCTGTTCCGTCAACATCGCAAAGAAATTTCTGTCACGATCAAACTCAACGAACAGGTGGTTGCAGCCGATGGTCACCGGTTTCCGGCCGAGCTGATCATTTCACCGCTGCCCGGCGATGAGTTCTTTACCATTTTCGTCCGCAACCTGGCTTTAATCAAAGAGCAGCGTGACGCGCTCATCGACCGGGCCTTTCAATTCGAGGTCGTCAACACGGTCCTGAACATGTCGTTGGAACCGACGCTGCTCAAAGATCGGCTGCAATCAATTCTCTCCTATCTCATTTCCCTCGAACAGCTCGATCTGCTGCCGATGGCCGCATTGTTTCTGGTGGAACAGGACGCTCAATCACTCAGCCTGAACGTGGCCGTCGGCCTCAGCCGGGATCAGCTCGAGCACTGCAGCCGGGTCGCTTTTGGTCACTGCTATTGCGGCAAGGCAGCCATTACCAACAAATTGCAATTCGTAGACGGAACCACTGGTTCGACCGCACATGCCCTGCCGCAGCAAATCACTCACGGCCACTATTGCGTACCGTTTGCCACCCATGGCATCGTCAATGGCGTGATCTGTTTTTTTGTGCCCGAGTCACACCGAAAGATCAGCCGCCGCGAAGAACTGCTCGTCGCCGCCAGTGAACTGATCGGCAAGATCATCGACAGCCAGAAAATGGATCTGCAATTGATCAATCTGGTCAACGATCTGCGCTCTTCAATCATTGCCCTCCGGGAAGAAAAACAGTTTTCCGACTCGATTATTCAAGGACTGGAGCACGGTCTGATCATCACCGACCAGGACGGGATCATCCAAAAGGCCAATACCGTCGCCCAGGATATCCTGCACATGTTTTCGACCGAACTCGAAGGTCAGACTCTTGAAGGAATTATCGGCGCGGAACACACCCGACGTATCCTCTCTTCCCGGAAAACAACCACTCCGGGCGAAGAAAAAGAGCTGGTTCTCTCCGTCAACAATGAAGAGGAGTTGATTGTCCGTTATTCGGTGGTTGAACGGACCGGCAATCGGGGCGAGCCGATCGGTATGATCATCTCCTTGACGGATGTTTCCGAGTGGCGCTCCGTCAGGAAAGAGATGGAAAAGATGAACCGTCTGTCAACGGTTGCTGAAATCGCCTCGGCTGTTGCTCACGAGGTACGTAATCCGCTGGCCGGCATCAAGATCATGGCCCAGTCCATTGAAGAAAACTCATGCAGTGACGAAGATCGGGTCGAGTGCGCCCAGCGGATCATCAGGCAGGTGGATCGCCTCAACGAGTTGCTGACCGATTTTTTTTCCTACGCACGTCCGGTCGTACCGAAGAAGCAGCCGACCTCTCTGCAGAATATCCTTTCTGAAATCAAACCTTTGATTATCAACAAGTTGGTCAAGCAACGGATCTCGCTCCTCGAAGATTTCGAAAAGGAGCTGCCACTGGTCATCGCCGACCCCAACCAGATCCAGCAGGTGTTTCTCAATCTTTTCCTCAATTCCATCGATGCCATCAAGCAGGAAGGGACCATTGAAGTTGGTGCCTCGATCCTTGCTGGTCAGAAACTGGCCAGGTATCGAAAAAAGAACCACCTGCTGACCAAGGGGTCCCGCTACGTACTGGTCACTTTTAAAGACAACGGAGCAGGGATGTCGCAGGCTGCCGCAGAAAAAGTCTTCGAACCGTTCTTCACCACCAAATCGAATGGCTCCGGCCTCGGCATGTCCATCGTCTACCGGACCCTGAAGGAAAACGATGCCGGCATCAGTGTGCAGAGCGCCGAAGGCAAGGGAACCACGTTTTCCATGTATTTCAAGGCCTGCTGATCATGGGATCCATCCTCATCGTCGACGATAATGAAGACCTGTGTTTCTCCCTTGCCGCCGTGGTCAAAAAGAAGGGGTTTTCCGTGGCAACTGCGACCACCGGTCGTCAGGCCCTGACCCTTGCCCACTGCTCCATTATTGACCTCGTCTTTCTCGATATCGGGCTGCCCGATGCCCACGGCATTTCCCTGATCGCTCGCCTGCGGGAGACCTCACCGGATATCGGCATCGTCATGCTGACCGGTATGAACGATGCAAAAACCGCCGTCGAAGCACTGAAAGCCGGAGCACTCGACTATATTGTCAAACCGTTCGACCTGATCGAATTTACGACAGTTCTCAAACGGCTCATGCAATCGCGGTTGATGGAAAAAAAAGCCGCGCTCGAACGCCAGGAAACCGACGGGGAACCGATCATCGGCCAGTGTGAGTCGATGCGTCAGGTGCATCGGGCGATACAAACTGCTGCGGCGGTCGACTCTCCGGTGTTGATCACCGGCGAGACCGGTACCGGTAAAGAAATGGTAGCCAGGTCGATCCACAACGGTCGGCACAGACAAAGCGGCGTTTTTGTTAAAGTCGATTGCGGCACCTTGTCGGCTAACCTCATCGAATCAGAGCTGTTTGGGTACGAGCAGGGCGCTTTCACCGACGCCCGAGCCGCCAAAAAGGGACTCGTTGAAATGGCCAGTGGCGGCACGCTGTTTCTCGACGAGATCGGTAATCTTCCCATCGAGTTGCAGCCCAAACTGCTTCGCTTGATCGAAGAGTCGACCTTTCGCAAGGTCGGCGGCCTGAAAGACATTACCGTGCAGGTGCGTATCATAGCGGCAACGAACAGCGAGCTGAAAGAAGAAATCGCCGCCGGCACGTTCAGGGAAGATCTCTTTTATCGTCTCAACGTGCTGCCGTTGCCACTTCCGCCCCTTAGAAAGCGGGGCGATGACATTGTCTTGCTGGCCGATTTCTTCCTGCATCATCTCAATCAGGAGATGAAAAAAAATATCAAAGGGTTTACCGACTCTGCCGCGCAGGCCCTCCGTCAGTATCACTGGCCGGGCAATATCAGGGAATTGCGCAACCTGCTCGAACGAGAGGTCATCTTTCACCGTTCGGGTTGGCTGTCTCTCTCCGGACTCTGCCGACACCGGCTCGACCCGCAGCACGACGAGACAGACGACTTGATCACCCTGAAAGAGGCCGAGGTGCGACACATCCGTCACGTCCTGCAGAAAACCGGCAATAACAAATCACACGCGGCCCGCATTCTGGCCATCTCCCGGACCACGCTCAGGCAAAAACTGGCCGAGGCCCACGACGAAAAGTGATCATTTTTTGGCCACCTGGTCAATTTCCTGCCACCGCTTATTTCCTCTCCTTCCTCCACCACGCTCTTTGTATTCCTGCAATACCATTACATATCAACAACATATAATATTTTCAAAAAACATTCTTTTCCGGTACGCCGTTTGAATACAATACCCGTGACGGAAAGTCGCCCCGAACAATAACCATCGCCACCACGCTCGGCAGGGTTGATCAGATTCTGCCGAAGGATGCATCGCGAAGATCCGGCAGGGCTCAAAACAATACCGTCTTTTTCACCGCCGATCCTCGACCGGCAGGACCATTTGTCCCGACGGCAGGAACGGGGGAACCCATGAGGAACCAGCATGACGAAAAAAGTTCTCGTTGTCGATGACGAAGAAGACATGCTCTGGATGCTCCAGAGGAATCTGAACAAAGGCATGCCGGACGTGGAAATACTCTCCGCTCGCTCCGGGGAGGAAGCACTCGCCGTACTCAGCGACACCACGGTCGAACTGGTCATTACCGATATCAACATGCCCGGCATGAACGGTCTCGACCTGCTGATCGAGATCAACAATCGCTACCCGGACACCGGCGTCATTATCATGACTGCCTACCCGTCCAGCGCCTACGAACGAGAGGCGATGATGAGCGGCAGCCTCCGCTTTATCGAAAAACCTTTCGACATCAAAGACATGCGCGATATCGTCAAAAATGTCTTGAAGACCAGCGATGGCTTTCAGGGCACCATCAACGGTATCGACCTGATGGATATCATCCAGTTCAACGGGCTCTCACAGGCCACCGCCGCGCTCAAGGTGACCACCGCCGAGCAGGAAGGCATGCTGTTTTTCAAGAACGGCGCCATCGTCCACGCGATGTGCGATCAGGCCAGCGGCGAAGAGGCTTTCTTCAAAATCATCACCTTCAACGATGGGACATTGCAGAACATCAGAGGAGTCGAGCCGCCGGTCATCAGCATAAACAAGAGTATGGAATCACTCCTGTTCGAAGCTGCCGTCCGCAACGACGAAGCGGCTCCGCGACAGGATACGGACGAGGATGACCGTGGCCCCGTCGCCACCCTGGAGGACCTCGATACCGGCGATATCATTGCCCCGCTGGAAGATGAAACCGAAGATGCACTGACGGATTTCGCCGATGAGGGGCTCCCCGGAATATTCTCCAACATCGGGTTGGAAACCGACACCGCACCGCTTGCTGCCGGTCAGGCAGCCGCCGAAACACCATTACCGCCGGATGATCAGCCGCTGCAACAAGAAAGCCAACCGGATCCACCGGCCGCCAATAACATCCAGCAAACGTCAACTCCAGAAGAGGACAACGAAATGACCGACATCCAGAAAATTCTAGCCGAGTTCACAAACATCGAAGGCGTTCATACCGCTTGCCTGGTTGGACGTGACGGGTTCCTCCTCGACAACATCGCCCGGAGCGGCATTGATGCGGAAATGATCGGCGCCATCGCCTCATCCGGCTTCGGCTCGGCCGAATCGATGGGCAATCAATTGGGTCAGGGGGACCTGAACATGACCATGCTCGAATATACCGAAGGACCGGTTATGTTCGCACCGGTCGGCAGTGAAGCCTTTCTGGTCATCGTTGCCGACAAGGACACCAACCTTGGCTGGATCCGCTTGACAATCAAGAAAAATTCAAAAGTCATCGAAAAAGCAGCCAGCCTCTGATTCTCAGAAAAAAGGCTTGGAGGGGCATGCCCCTCCAAGCCTTTTGGTTCAGAATCGACCGCCACATGCTCTGCGGGGCTACGGGTTGTGCGGAGCTCTCTGCTCCGATCCTCTTTCGTTTGCCATGAAAAACACTATTTCCGTCCACCATCTGCGATGAACGGAGCTAGACATTTTTCAGGCCCGCCTTTTGCCTCTGTTACTCCACCGGCTGGCGGAATTGTTCGAGCAGCTTCCCGGAAAAACGCGATAGTTCTGTCTCGAATCGTTTCATCAACATTCGCGCTTTGCCCAACCATTCATCCTTACTGGTCATGACAAAAATAAAAAACGGCTGATCCGGCATATGCCGGATAATGAAATGATAGCGACTGGTGGTGATCAGGATGTCGTCGGTCACTTCATCGTCTGCCAGCAGTCCGATCGCCTTGCCGTTGGACTTGACGATCGACGCCAGGTAGGCCGATGCCGCCGCTGTTTCAATGCCCTCCTTTCTGCTCACCTCGGCAATGGAAAGACCGTCTTCGACGGTAACCACTGCCACGGCGAGAACTCCCGGCAATTCTTTTGACAACGACTCAATCAACCGCTGCAGTTTTTTGATCATCACCCACCTTCAACATGACCCGGCACCGCCTGGTGACGGATTGTGGAATTCGTTGAACATCCTATCAACCACTCGTCCGACTGACGAAGATCCCGACGGTCATCTCTGTCAGCGGAATTTCATATATTCATTTTTATATCTTCTGCTTCCACAAGATTCAACTTAATAATCAGGTCAAACAGAAAGCTCCGCCCGCACTGTACTATAAAAAAATGCCCCTCTCCTGTCTCTCGCGACTCCTCTGGAGACATTCTACCGTCGCCATAGACGACAGATCAAAAAGCCGCAGAGCCTGATTTAGATGAACTATGACAATCTCTATGCCGCCCCGGGGTAGTGCTCGATTATCCCGGCCGTCATGTCAGATATATTTTCTGATTGTAGTGGTCAGTTTTAGCGGATCAAGCGGTTTTGCCAGATATTCCACGCTCCCCGACATCAAGCCTTTCATCCTATCCATTGCCCCCCGCTGAATGGTCAGCATGATAACCGGAGTATCAATGAGATGCGCGAACTCTCTCAGCCGCGGCAACAAATCGAAACCAGTGGTATCCAACAGCATCACATCGAGCAGAATCAGGCTTGGCTTGATGGTCTCGGCAGTGGTAATCGCTTCTTCGCCGGAACCTACCTCAACGACAGCGAAACCTTCCCGTTTAAGAACAACCTTGATCACTTTCCGCGCTGTAGGACTCCCCCCGATAACCAGGATAAGCGGGCCGTCATCCGACACGCTTGCGCGCTGAACAGCCGTTGGGGTGGCCGGCACCGGGCAACAAGGATCAACTTTATCAGTCGGTTGCTCTGCGGTCGGCAAAAAGGGCAGCAGCATCTCCAGAGATTTACGAAAAAGTGCTTTGTCCGGAGACAATGAATTGATGTATTTGAGATACTTGTAAGCTTTTTCGTACTGTGCCAGGTTAAAAAAACCAAGAGCGAGCGCGTATCCTGTTTTGCCATTTTCCCGTTCTTCTTTAAACGCGCTGATATAACGGTTGATACCGTTGATCAACTCGCTCTTTTTTAAGTCGGCTGCCGGCGACTTTTTGCCAATCGCCTGCAATGTCCGGCAATAACAGCATCTCTGCTCGTTGACATTGAGCGGTGTCCAGCAGTAAAAGCAACGCTTGACTTCACCGCCGTCACTGTTGGCCAGTCCGAGACCGGTCTTTTTCACTTCGAGCCAGACCGTCGGATCATGATCACCCCATTTCTGTGCCTCAGCGAGTGCTTTTTTGATCGACTCGAGATTTTTCAGCAACCGCGAATACCACAGCCAACCGAGATAATTGAAGCGATTGTGTTTGAGCAGCTCGGCGAGGAGCGTGCCGGCCTCCGCGTACCGAAACTGATGGATCAGCAAGACGGCCCGATCGAGCGTGGCCAGGTCATCAAAAGAAGAAACAGGGCTCGCTTCGATCGAGTAACGCTCAAACAGATTCTCGATCTCCTCCAACGACAGCGTTACATTCTTTTTTATGACCGGCTCGGCATCGATTTCAGTGAGTGATCCCCCCTGCCATCGAACGATTTCCAGAGCGGCGCCATTACCGCTGAGCGGTTCCGCTTCAGCGGCGACAATGGTGCCGTCCCGTAAATGAAGGAGTCCCTGACGATCACCCCAATCAATACTGAGGGTGCTGTTATGGTAGGCGGTGCTCGCCTGCAATAGAGCGAGCACCGTTGGTTGGTTTTCCCGCATGTTTTCTGTCTTCCGGCCCTGGCAGATACAGCTTGCCCCTGGCGATCGAGCTCATCTGCGACACCACACATGGCATCACTCCCTTTCCCCCCCGGAAAAACAGATCCCGACAGCATCTTCGCAGCACGGATCGGCACGTATAAAGTCCATCGAAACAAGTCATTCGACGCGATATATGTGCCCGTCCCAGAACATTAACATGCCGAATAGATTCAGACAAGCTGCAATTTCAACTTCGCAGGGAAGCAAACGGCACCCCGGTTCGCCAGGCAGGGGCACGAACGCTCGTTGACACCCGCAGGCCAATCATGCTACATCAGTGGCTGCCGCTCCCGATCCACCAACCCATTATCGGCAACCGCCGACCAGACCCGGTACCGACATGACCTATGTGCTGCTCATCGCAACCACCTTTCTCTGGGGCGGCACGTTTATCGCCGGTCGGCTCGTCGCCGGCGACATCCCTCCATTTTCCGCATCTTTTTTGCGCTTTGCCATTGCCGGCGCGGCATTGCTGCCGATTATCGTCGCTACCGAAGGGATGCCGACCCTGCCGACCCGGCGTCAATTCGGTTCGATCCTGCTGCTCGGCCTGAGCGGAATTTTTTCCTACAACGCTTTTTTCTTTACCGGTCTCAGTCATATCACCGCCAGCCGGGCCGCCCTGATCATCGCCACGACGCCGCTGTGCATCGCCCTCGTCTCGACGCTGCTCTATCGCGAACCGCTGTCCCGACTCCGGGCCGTCGGTATTCTGCTGTCACTGACCGGGGCACTGTTGGTCATCAGCAACGGCCACCCGATCATGCTCGTTTCCGGCGGCTTCGGCCCCGGTGAGTTCTCCCTGCTCGGCTGCGTGGTCAGTTGGACGATCTATACCTTTGTCGGCAAACAGGTGTTGACGACCATGCGGCCGCTTCCCTGCGTCTTTTACGCCATCCTGGCCGGCACCCTGCTGCTGGTCATCCCTGCTCTGGCCGAAGGCCTGCTCACCCTGTTGCCGGGCATCGGGGTGGTTGGCTGGGCCAGCTTGGCCTATCTCGGCATCGGCGGCACCAGTCTCGGGTTTTCCTGGTATTACCTCGGCATCAAGCGGATCGGCCCGAGCCGGGCCGGTGTTTTTATCAACCTTGTCCCGGTGTTTGCTCTGATACAGTCCTGGCTGCTGCTCTCGGAAACCCTGAAACCGATTGTCCTGGCCGGCGGATTCATGGTCTGTACCGGCGTCTATCTGACCAATCGCATCCCCCGCTTCCACTGACCAGAGTAGGGGTGGCTACAGGGTCCACCTCGGCCCGGGCAAAGGTCCTTGCCTACGCATCAGGGATTGACATATCGGGTACTTTCCGATTATCCATTTGGGACAGACGGATCGTATCGACTATTTTTCTCTTTATTTTTCCAGGTCGTGTTATGCGCGCAGTCGTTCAGCGGGTGTCGAGCGCCGGCGTTACCGAGGCGGGAGCGACCCTTGGCGCCATCGGCCGTGGGGTTGTCGTGCTACTCGGTGTCCATCGTTACGATTCGGAGCGGGATTGCGACCGGCTGGCGGAAAAGATAGTCCACCTGAGAATTTTTCCCGATCAACACGGCAAAATGAACCGCTCTCTCGCCGACCTCCAGGGCGAAATGCTGATCGTCTCACAATTCACCCTCTACGGCGACTGCCGCAAGGGACGACGACCAGGGTATTCGGAGGCGGCTCCGCCGGACCGCGCCGAAGCATTATACAATCGGTTCGTCGAAACAATTGACCGCCTCGGGATTGCCACGGCAACCGGACGGTTTCAGGCTACGATGGACGTCTCGCTTACCAATGACGGCCCGGTCACGCTGCTCCTGGACAGCACCGGCACGTTCTGAAGGCCACCTTGAAAAACGGCATTTCCGCCCAATCTCTGCGTTAAGCGAAAGCACTGTGCCCTCGGAATATCACCTCGCTGTCTGCGGCACCGTGTTCTCATTGGTCTCGATCTTGAACGGAAATTCCAATTATTTTCGTTGTTTTTAATGCCTCTACCTCCATGGCTGGAGATCGCAGCGAACAATGAAAATCATCGTCGCGGTCGGCTCGGCCGGTTGAATTTTCCTGCTCATAGTGAGCGAAGGACTGGTTGGTTATCCCGGAATGACGGCCACCCAATCAGGACATTTGATTTTCTTTTCTAAAAAACGACAAACGGAAACTATCATGACCACGGTTCCAGGCAGCACCTGTACGGGATTTACCCTGAAACACCAGGAATGGATCACCGAACTCTCCGCCCATGTCTCTTTGTTCGAGCACGACCTGACAGGATGCCCACTGCTGGCGATCAAAAACAACGATGCCAACAAGACGTTTGCCGTCGCCTTCAATACGATTCCCACCGACTCCACCGGTGTTGCCCATATCCTCGAGCATTCGGTGCTGATGGGGTCGAAAAAGTATCCGGTCAAGGATGTGTTCGGAGAAGTGAACAAAGGCGGTCTGATGACCTTCCTCAATGCAATGACCGGCGCGGATATCACCTATTACCCGTTCGCCACCAGAAACCTGAAAGAATACTTCAACCTGATGGACGTCTACTGCGATGTCGTCTTCAATCCGCTGCTGCACCGGGAAACATTTGAACAGGAGGGTTGGCACTACCATCAGGAGGACCGTTTATCTCCTCTGCAGTTTCAAGGGGTGGTCTTCAATGAAATGAAAGGGGCATTTTCCGATCCGATTCGTCTGATTTTCCACCATATCTTTGGTGGCCTGATGCCCGGCTCAACCTATGCCCACGAATCGGGAGGCGACCCGAAGCACATTCCCGATCTGAGCTTCGAGCAATTCTGTGCCTTTCATCGGCAGCACTATCATCCGAGCAATTGTACCCTGTTCGTCTACGGAGATGCCCCCCTCGACGAAGAATTGAACTTTCTCCAGCAGCGTTTTCTCTCGGCATTCTCCGGCCGTAGCAGCCGCCGGGAACCGTCTCTCGGCACGATTATCGACAGCCCGCTGCAAATCAACGACTCCTACGGCGTCGAAACGGGGGACCATAACGATCGCACCTATCTGGCCGTCGGTACCCGGGTCGGCGATGTCAGCGATCGTCAGCGAAACGCCTCGTTTCAGATTATTGCCAATATCCTCTACAATTCCGATGGATCACCGTTGAAAAATCGCATCGTTTCAAGCGGTATATGTAACGATTTCGGCGGCCTGTACTTGTCATCGTCGTGCTTCAACACGGTCATGATAACCTATCTGATCGGCAGCGATGTCCGCCATCGCGACCGGTTTGCCGAATTGTATCGTGACTCACTGGCGGACATGGTCCGCACCGGTCTCGACCGGGATCTGGTCATTTCCGAGCTCAACAAATACGAATTCAACGTTCGGGAAGATGCCAGCAAAGCACAACGTGGCCTGGACCTGCTCAACAAATCGCTCAGTGCCTTTCGCTATGGGACGGACCCGTTTGTCGCGTTAAAAACCGAGGAACTGCTCCGCTCCATCCGGGAAAAAGCCCTGTCGGGCCGCTATTTCGAAGATTTGATCAGCGAGGCGCTACTGGCTAACCCGGCAACGGTGACGATCACCCTGCAGCCCGACCCGGGGAAACTGCAGGAGACCGCACGCCAGGAACGCGAGCGCCTCGATCGCTACGCCGCAACGCTGAGCGAGCGTGACCGGGAGGCACTCATTGCCCGCACCCGCGATCTGATCAAGCGCCAGCAAACCCCGAATGCCCCGGAACAACTGGCCCTGCTGCCTCAGCTCACGCTCTCCGACCTGCCGGTCGCCGTCGACTTTCATCAGGTCCAACCGCAGACCATGTTCGGCCAGCAGGTTCTGATCAGCGCCCTGCCGACCGACCACATTACCTATCTGGACATCGGACTCGATCTGATGTGCCTGCCCCATCACTTCCTGCCGCTGGTCGATCTGTTCGGTGCCGTCATTACCGAAATCGGCACCGAGCGACTATCCTTCAGTGAATTCGCAAAGCAGACGGCAATCTGCACCGGCGGTCTGAGTCACTCGGTCAACACCTACTCGAAACAAACCGATCCAGGCGACATCAGGTGCCTGTTCTGGCTCAGCGTCAAAATGCTGCCGGAATACCTGGAACAGGCCGTCGACCTGATCACCGAATTGTTGGCCGAACTATCGTTCAAAGACCGGCCGCGGATCAGGGAAATCGTTCGCCGCGAATTTGCCTGGGCCGAACATTCAGCCCAGAGTGAGGGATACAACCTGCCATCCACCCGGGTATTCTCACGCCTCAGTGTGGCCGGCAGATACCAGGAACAAATATACGGCGTTACTGCCTACCGGGTTCTGCGAGAGCTGGTAAAGCACTACGAAGAGCGGGAAGAGCAACTCCTCGATGATCTGCAGACCATGGCGCGGATCATTCTCAATCGGCGCAATATGGTGCTGGCGATAACCGGAGAGGAGGAGGAAATCGGTCGCTTTGAATCAATTGGCAGTCGCCTGCCGGAGGCCCTTTCCACCGCCGTTCAGCCGCCACTGCCCCGTCTTGCCGAACCTGCCTTTCCCCGGCACGAAGCCTTTATCACCGCGGCCGAGGTCGTATTCAACGTACAGGGCGGCGTTGTGTTTCCAGTCAAAGAGCATTACACGGGCTCTTTTGAAGTACTGAAAACGTTTTTGTCCCGGGATTACCTTTGGAATACAGTCAGACAGATGGGGGGCGCCTACGGTTGTTTCATCCAGTTCAACTATCTGACCGGCAATATCGCCCTGGTCAGTTACCGGGACCCTCACGTTCGCAAGACCTACCGGTTCTTCGAACAGCTGCCTGAGGTCATCGTCGGTATCGAGTTGTCCGGTGAGACCCTTGACCAGCTGATCATCGGCACCTATGGCGCCTTCGATCCACACCAGAGTGCCGCCGCCCGCGGGGCAACCGCCCGCAATGAATACCTGAGCGGCATCACGGTCGTCGACAAGCAGCACCGTCTCCGGGAAATCACCGCAACCACCACTGCGGATCTGCGCTCATTCGCCGATCACTTTCGCCAGATGCTCGCCGATAGTTACCGATCGGTAATCGGTAATCGTCTGAAGATTGAAACGGACGGCGAGCTGTTCGACGACATCGTCGATCTCTGAGCAGACCGGGTTCGCGGGAACGGATCAGCGCATCGGTGGGGCATAATGCAGTCCGCCCCGGTTCCAGAGCGCATTCAAACCACGATCCATGCCAATGGGCGACTGGTGACCGACGGAGCGTTCGAAGATCTCGGCATAATTGCCGACCTGCTTGACAATTCGATAGGCCCAGCGCGCATCGAGACCGAGCCCTTTATGGAAGGCGCCGGTCTGCCCGAGGAAGTCCTGCACCCGAGCGTCAGCATCGGCTTCCGCCACATCGATGGTATCCGAGCGAAGATCGTATTCCTCGGCGGTCAGCAAGGCAAAAAGAACCCAGCGCACAATGGCGAACCAGCCATCGTCGCCCTGCCGGACGATTGGCCCATGCGGCTCACGGGAGATGACTTCGGGCAAGACCAGGTACTCGTCACCATGCTCAAGCAACAACCGCAGACTATAGAGGCGGGAGCGATTGTCGGTGATCACTTCACAGCGATCCGCGACCAGTTCTCTGGTCGCCAATTCCAACGTGTCAAACTCGGCCGACGTAAAGCGGATCTCGTGCTCACGGAAAAAGTCGCTGAGATGGTCTTGCGTCCGCTGACCGTTGTGCAGGCAGATGGTCGCCCCATCCAGTTCCAACGCACTTTTGACACCAAGCCGTTTCTTGACCAGGAAACTTTGTCCATCATAGAAGCTGACACCGGTGACGAGCAGCCCCATGGAAGAGTCCACTGTCAACGTCCACGGGATCATCGCGGAAAGGACATCAACCGTGCCGGATAGCAACGCAGTGAGCTGCGCCTGTTTCGGCAGTGCAACAAACTTCACCTTCTCGGCATCGCCGAGGACGGCGGCCGCGACGGCCCGGCACACCTCGACATCAAGGCCCTGCCAGCGACCCGTTTCGTCGGCCGTCGAAAAGCCACGTACTCCGGCTGTCACACCGCAGTTCAGCAGATCACGCTGCTTGACCACCTCCAAGGTGTACGCCTGCGTCCCCGAGGCACCGACGACCAACACAATCAATACGACAAGCAGCTGCCAGCACCTGGTCATGCGCCCCTCCTTCCCACCAATCCGTCTATTCCAGCATTCCCGTCACCCGTCCGGGCCACGGTCCGGAGCCCAATCGTAACAACAGTGAGCGGTACTGTCCAGCCGATAAATCAGTATCGATCTTCAATCCACTCCCGCACGGATGATTTTCGCTCGCCAGACGGGGCATTCGGCGCCGCCACCGAAGTCTCGTCGCTGCATGGCCCATACTGCACGGCGGTGCCTGTTTACAAACGCCCCTTCCTCAGGTAAAAGATCAGGACGACAACCCTGATCTCTTCCCGACGACGTGCCACCAACCTCCACGTGACAGCAGACGATGGCCAACACCGCCCGATATGCCGCCATCGAGACATTGCAGCGCAGCCAGCGGACCGGGCACCCGGTAGCTCGAATCTTTGCCGGGATCGTCGAGCAGTACCGGCTCACTCCGGCCGATCGGCAGCTGGCCATGAATATCGTCTATGGGGTGCTGCGCCACCGCGACCAACTCGAACTGCTGATCTCCCGGTTGAGCTCCCGGCCGCCGGACCGACAAAATCCCTTCATTCACCAGGCATTGGCCGCTGGCCTCTATCAGGTTTTTTTCCTCGAGCGCATCCCCGGTTTTGCCGTCGTCCACGAAACCGTCGAGGCCGTTCGCCGGAGCGGCGCCCCGAAAAGGGTGTGCGGATTTGTTAACGGCGTGTTGCGCTCCGGCCTGCGCCGCCGGGATGAACTGGACGAACTGATCGACCCCGACGGTGCCGGCCACGGGCTGCTCAACCATCCGGCCTGGCTCACTCAGCGCTGGCAGGCGCATTTCGGCGAACAGACCATGCGCACCATCTGCGCCCATAACAATTGCGAAGCGACGCTGAGCCTGCGACTCAGTCGGTCGCTGTCTCGATCGAGCTACCTGAGTCTGCTCCAAAACGAAGGCATCGAGGCGCATGGTGGCGAGTTCGCCCCTGACAGCGTTGTTCTCCCCGGCTTTCACGGCACCATAACCGCTCTGCCCGGCTATCACGAGGGACAGTTTTTCGTTCAAGACCAAGCGGCACAACTTGCCACGCTGCTGCTCGCACCGTTTTCATCCGGCCGAAGCTATCTTGACTGTTGTGCCGGACTTGGCGGCAAGACGTCGTATCTGGCCGAGTTGACTGCTGCCGGCGACGCGTCGCTGACCGCAGTCGAGCCTGATCCCGGGCGATTTCGTCTGCTCGGGGAAAACCTGGCCAGGACCGTCGGCGAACATACGCTCTTCCTGCACAACAGCACACTGGAACGCTTTGCCAGAACCTGCCCGTTGCACTTTGACGCCATTCTCGTCGATGCCCCCTGTTCCGGGACCGGCGTGATCGGCCGTCACCCCGACATCCGGTGGAATCGACGGGAGCAGGATCTGCTCTCATATCACGAAAAGCAATACCAGCTGCTCGAAACAGCCGCCGATCTGCTGGTCTCCAAGGGAGTTCTGGTTTATGCGACCTGCTCCATCGAGCCGGAAGAAAATCGGCAGGTGATCGACCGTTTTCTCGCCGATCATCGTGACTTCGAGATCACCGACTGTCGCGAATTCCTCCCGACTCCGGCGCATGCTCTGGTTTCCGACGGCTGTTTTGCTTCCCTGCCGTCATCCGGCTGCGACGGCTTTTTTGCAGCCCGTCTGACCAATACCGACTAACCGTGAAACGTTTTTCCTTTGCGGTTGTCACCATCCTACGGTACACTCGGAAGTCTCTTCTTTACTGGTTGCCAACCCTACTATTTCAACGGCATTGACACGTTATGGCGGAAATCAGAAGCACACTCGATATGGTAATGGAGCGAGCGGCCCGTATGGCCGCCGAAGCACCGGACGTCCCGGCAGACGAGGCGCTCAAGGAAGACGGCATGCGCCTTGCCGTCAGCTATCTGGAGGGGGAGGCACCCGATCTGCTCCAGCTCCTGGAACAACAACCACCGGAAAAACAGAGCGCCATACGCAGCGGCATGGCTACCACGCTGCTGCGCAATATCATTCTGCCGAGGGATGAGACCCTTTCCGACCAGACCCTGCAGAGCTTCAAGGGGCTTCAGGAACTGAGTGGCAACGCTGCGGATATCATGTCGATCTGTTCAGAATTACAACAGATCCTCGAACAGTATGCCCGGCATCAGGAACAGGTGCGACAACAGTTTGACGAATCGATCCTGAACCAGCTGAAAATGCAGCTCCAGCAGCAAGGGATGCAGGTCGATGACGACATGGCCCTCAGCCCGACCATGCACCCGCACTACAAAGAAGAATGGGCACGGGTCAGCGCCGATCTCAACAGCCAGTACAACCAGGCCCTTGACCAACGCAAGCAATTGATCGCCCAGCGTTTCGCCGTTTGACGAGTGAGCCGGTCAACAACTGCAGCAATCTCACCACCGGTGATGGACTACCAGGCTCGACGGCAGCACCTGCAGGAGAAACTGAGGCGCAGCAAGATCGGCGTGCTGCTGGTCAGCCGCCCGGAAAACCGACGCTACCTGAGCGGATATACCGCCCGGGACCACGGTGTCGGCGAAAGCTCAGGCGCCTTGCTCGTTCCCGCCCGCGGCACAACCCACCTGCTCACCGACTCCCGCTACGAACTGCAGGCCAGGCAGGAAACAGATCTGCCGGTATCGGTTTACCGACGCGGCCTGTTTAAACTGTTGGAGCGGCTCGTGCCCGAGACCGGCGGCAACCCGCTCGCTTTCGAAAGCCACCACACCCTGCACGCCGACAGTCTCAGATTGTCGGAACTGGCAGAAAAACTTCAGATTTCTCTGGTCCCGGTCAGCGGTCTCATAGAAAAGCAACGAGAGATCAAAAGCGAAGAGGAAATCGAATTGATCCGTCGCTCGGTGCGGCTCAACGAAGCTGTTTTTCGAGAGGTTTTCAGCTCGCTGGCCGCCGGCACCACCGAGATCGATATTGCCCTGGCCATCGAAACCGCGATGCGGCGGTCAGGCGCTGAAGGCCCGAGTTTCGAGACCATTGTTGCCGCCGGGGAGAACAGCGCCCGGCCTCATGCCGTACCGACGAACCGACCGGTAAAGCCGCACGAACCGATTACCATCGACATGGGCCTGGTCCTGGCCGGCTATTGTTCAGACATGACCCGATCGTTCACTCTCGCCACTGTTCCCGATGAGCGCTTTCGTACCGTCCATCGGCTGGTTCGTACCGCGCAACAGGCCGGCATCGCCGCCATCAAGCCGGGAGCGACGATGAAGGCCGTCGATCGGGCCGCCCGATCAGTTATCGAGTCGGCGGGATACGGCAGATATTTTGGACATTCGCTCGGGCATGGCGTCGGCCTGGCCGTTCACGAGGCGCCGAGCCTTTCCAGCAGAAGCCGTCGCAAACTCAAAGCGGGTATGATCGTTACCGTCGAACCGGGCATTTATTTGCCCGGTTGGGGCGGAATCCGTCTGGAAAACATGATCGTCGTACGCGACAACGGCGCCGAAATCCTCAACAAGGACCACACCTGGCTCGACCTGTGAAAAGCAGCTGCCGATACACACCCGGAGCAGGCAGCTGCTCCGATGCATGCATGTGTGCCGACACGGCTGAATACACTCTTCCAAGGACTGACCGATGCGACAATACGTGATCGATGAATTATCGCCTCTGGAGCGGGACAACCTCGATTCCTTCCTGAACCGGTCCCTGAAATCGGGGCCGATGACCGGCATCTACTGGCTTGTGCTGCCCGATGACCTCCATGCGCAGGCACAACAGGGGCACCGGAAGTGCGGCCCGTTTTATTTTGCCGTTGATCTCGGGCCAAAACAGTTGTCCGTCGAACTGCTGGTTCGCAGCGCCACCAATCTGCATTGCACCTGCATCGCCTACGCGACGCCGGAGCAACGACAGTTCGTGCTGGATTTTATCGACCGCATGCTTGACGAGGAACAGATACAGGCCTGATTGAAAATAATGGTTGACCACCTGCAAACCATTTTGCACCGACCTGGCCAACGGTCCTCCCGTGCACTGACCGGGTCGACAGCTACTGAGGAATATCCATGAATACCAGTGTCGATTCGACTCCCGCCTTCATTGAAGCCGCTTACCAGACCATGGAGAGAAATCTCAAAACGGTCCGTCAACGATTGCAGCGACCATTGAGCTATACCGAAAAAATCCTCTACGGTCATCTCGCCGACCCGAAAGGGGCAGAACTCGTCGCCGGCCGCTCCTATATCAAGACCAGGCCGGACCGGGTGGCCCTGCAGGACGCCACCGCCCAGATGGCCATCCTGCAATTCATGTTGGCCGACAAGGATGAGGCGGCCGTGCCGGTCACCGTGCATTGCGACCATTTGATCAAGGCCCAGACCGGTGCCGTACCGGATCTGAAAATGGCCCGTAGCGACAACCGGGAGGTCTACGATTTTCTGACCTCGGCGGCTAAACGCTACGGCTTTGGTTGCTGGCTCCCCGGCGCCGGAATCATTCACCAGGTCGTCCTGGAGCGCTATGCCGTCCCCGGTCTGATGCTGCTCGGCACCGACTCCCATACTCCGAATGCCGGCGGTCTGGGCTGTTTTGCCGCCGGCGTCGGCGGCGCCGATGCGGTCGATGTGATGGTCGACATGCCCTGGGAAGTCCTGCACCCGGAAATCGTCGCTGTCCGCCTGACCGGCCGGCTCTCCGGCTGGACCGCCCCGAAAGACATCATCCTGAAACTGCTCGGACTGCTGACCTGCGCCGGCGGGACCAACCGGGTCTTTGAATACATCGGTGCCGGGGCCGACACGATCTCTTGCACCGGCAAGGCGACCATCTGCAATATGGGCGCCGAACTCGGCGCCACCACCTCGCTCTTCCCGTTCGACCGGGAGATGGCCGACTACCTCCGGGCCGCCGGCAGACCAGAGGCAGCCGAGCTGGCCGAGGGCTACCGTCACCTGCTCAGGGCAGACCCGGAAGTTATCGCCAACCCGGAAAGCTGTTTCGATCTGATCGTCGATATCGACCTCTCCACGCTGGAACCGCAGATCGTCGGGCCGCACTCGCCGGACCGCATCACCACCGTCAGCAAGATGAAGGACCATATTAATGACACCGGCTGCCCGTCGACGATCAAGGCCACGCTGATCGGCTCCTGTACCAACTCCTCATACGAGGACATGGGGCGGATCGCAGCCATGGCCAGACAGATAGCCGCCCGGGGAGTGAAGCTGAAGACCCCGCTGCTGCTGACTCCCGGATCCGACCAGGTCAAAGCGACCATCGACCGGGACGGCCTGCTGGCCGACCTCGAGGCGATCGGCGCGACGCTGCTGGCCAATGCCTGCGGACCTTGCATCGGCCAATGGCAGCGCGACGACATCAAGCCGGGTGAAGTCAATTCGATCATGACCTCCTACAACCGCAATTTCCCGAAACGCAATGACGGCAACGCGGAGACCTGTTGCTTCATCGGCAGCCCGGAAACGGCCCTGGCCTATGCATTGTTCGGCAATTTCGACAACAACCCGTTCACCACCCCGATCACGACGCCCGATGGCTCAACCTTCCGGCTGACCGACCCCGGACCGGTCGACAAGGTTCCTGCACATGGCCTGATGACCAGCGACGAGGGCTTTATCGCGCCCCTGGAAGATCGTTCCGACCAACGGGTGCTCGTTGAGCCGGACTCCGAGCGTCTCGCCCTGCTGGCACCGTTCGAGCCATGGGACGGTCAGGACTTCCGGGAACTGCATCTGCTCCTCAAGGCCACCGGTAAATGCACCACCGACCATATCTCGCCGGCCGGCCCCTGGCTCAGATTTCGCGGACACCTGGACAATATCTCCAACAATCTGTTCAGCGGGGCGGTCAACAGCTTTACCGGCGTTGCCGGATCAGGGATCAGTCAACTCACCGGTGAGGAAAAACCGTTCAGCGAGCTCGCCCGGGAATACCAGGCCCAGGGCAACGGCTGGGTCGCCGTCGGCGACGAAAACTACGGCGAAGGCTCGTCCCGGGAACATGCCGCGATGTGTCCACGTCATTTGGGCTGCAAGGCCGTCATCACCCGCTCTTTCGCCCGGATTCACGAGACGAATCTGAAAAAGCAAGGCGTTCTGCCGTTGACGTTCATCGATAAAGGCGATTACGAAAAAATCCAGGAAGCAGACCGTATCGATCTGATAAAAGTCGTCGACATAGCCCCCGGCTCATCGATAACGGCCATCCTCCATCATCGAGATGGATCCTCGGAATCACTGCAGCTCACGCATTCACTGAACGACGAACAGATCGACTGGTTCAAGGCGGGTTCGGCACTGAACCACCTGCGTGCCAGCTGAGCCGCGATACAAGAGCATCGTGCAGATTATCACCACTCACAAGAACACCGACTTCGACGCCCTCGCTTCGGTCATTGCCGCGACGATGCTCTATCCCGGCGCGGTTGGCGTCATTCCAACCTCGATCAACGCCAACGTGGCCCGGTTCTTATCGACCCACAAGACAGCGTTTAATATCGTCCTGCCCAAGGAGGTCGATCTGCAGCAGGTCAGACGCCTCATCGTGGTCGATACCGATCAGTGGCGGCGCCTGGAAGGAATGGAGGAATTGCGCCAGCGGGGCGATCTGGAAATCATCTTGTGGGACCACCATCAAAACGACGGCGATATCGAGGCACACTGGCGCTGCCAGGAACCGATCGGCGCCACCGTGACCCTGCTCATCCGGGAAATGAAACAGCGGGAGATGGAACTCAACCCGCTCGTCTCAACGATATTGTTGATCGGCCTCTACGAAGACACCGGACACCTGAGCTATCCGTCGACACAGGCCGAAGACGCCGCTGCCGCCGCTTATCTGCTGGCCAACGGCGCCGATCTCAACGTCGCCTCGGTCTTCCTCAACCCGCCGTACGAAGAAGAGCAGCGGGACATCCTGTTCACGATGATGCAGGGGACGGAGCGCATCAGCCATCGACACGATACGATCGGCATCAATATCGTCGAGTTGGACCGAAAAGTACCGATGCTGGCGGCGATCGTCAGCATGTACCGCAAGATCATCAATGCCGACGCGGTCTTCGTTATCTTCATCAACGACGAGACGAGCAGCACTGTGATCGGGCGCAGCGGCAACGACCGCATCGATATCGGCGCGATCCTCCGCGAATTCGGGGGCGGCGGGCATCCGGCCGCCGGTTCGGCAACCGTCAAGTGCAGCGATTATGCGCCGACCGAGATCAAAGAAAAAATCATCGACAGTATCAAACACCTGAAAATCAGGGGGGCAACGGTCGCCGACCTGATGTCGTTTCCGGTTACCATCGTCGACGGGTCCACCCCGATGCACGAAATCCGCACGATCATGCAGCGCGAGAAGATCCGGGGCATTCTTGTCGGCAATGAGCATCGGCTCGACGGCATCATCGTGCTCTGGGACCTGAAAAAGCTCAAACGGGACAGTCAGTGGAAGAGTCCGGTCAAGGCCTTCATGGCCCGTGACATCATCACCATCCCACCCGATCTCCAGCCGTCCGATGCGGCGCAATTGATGGTTCAGAAGAATATCGGCCATCTGCCGGTGGTACATGACGACAGAGTGATCGGCATCGTCACCCGAACCGACATCCTGACCTATTTCTACGGTTTATTGCCCGAGTAGATCAGGAAAGCAGCGCCCTTCCCGCCGGGGTAATAAAATATTTACAACGAACCGGGCTCTCGACGAGTCCCTTTTTCTTCAGAGGTGTCAACCGGCTGGCTATCAGCTTGCTCTCCAGTCCGGACGTTGCGGCGATATCCTTGGTACCCCAGGGCTCGCCGGCCCGGGCCAGCGCCTCGAGGATGGTGCGCTGCTCTTCGGTCACATCACAGGCAACCTTGGTTTCAGCAGTTTTCATGAAGCAAGCTCCTTGTTGTTTCCAAATTTCTTGCGACAAGATGGACAGATGCCGACAAATTCGACCCGGTAACCCGTTATCTGGTAACCGCCGGTCACCATTTGGGTCGACAGTCCGGCCGGTTCCCGGTCAAAAGTGATATTGTCGACCCGATGGCACCGAATACAATAGATATGATCATGTTCCATGGGATTGTAATCGAATCGTTTCTGGCGCCCGCTGATTTCCAGTTTGGCTATAATTCCGGCAGCCGACAGGGTTTCCAGGTTACGGTAAACGGTGGCCAGACTGATACGGGGCATGGATTTTTTTACCCGTTCATACAATTCATCGGCGGTAAGATGCTGGCGGCTGATACGCAACTCTTTCAGGATCATCTCACGCTGGTTGGTCATTCGCAAAGGCATGCCGGCTCCATTCAATAATTATTATCAATACTAGCTGATAATAATTGCTGTGTCAATTGGTGTTTCCACGGGCTCCTCCCGCCGGCCCATAAGACAGTCATCGTCCTCAGCTGCATGACTGCACCGCAGTGCAGTCGGAATACCTCTTGCCGGACCGGCGGTACCGATGCTAAAGTCGTCAGTCGCGGCGACGATCGCAATCCGGTCCGGCCGCCAAACATGAATCTACGCTTCCGACAGCACCATGGCACTTCTTGACGTCATCAATCTGCAGAAACAGTTCCGCGCCACCATGGCCGTCCGGGATGTCTCGTTTTCTGTCGAAGCGGGCAGCTGTTTCGGGCTGCTCGGACCCAATGGTGCCGGCAAGACCACCACCATGGAGATCATCGAGCAGATCATCCCCCCGTCGGGCGGTACCATTTTCTACAAGGGCCGGCAACGGGATCAGCTCTTCCGGGAAGAGATCGGTATCCAGTTCCAGCACACCTCGCTGCTTAATTTTCTCTCGGTGCGAGAAACGCTGGATTGTTATCGGGCGTTATACCACACCCAGGCCGACCCGGCAGAGCTGATCGAACGTTGTGATCTGGCACCGCTGCTCGAGCGACGCAACAACCAGCTTTCCGGTGGGCAGCGACAACGATTGATGCTGGCCCTGGCCTTGGTCAACCGGCCGAAACTGGTCTTCCTCGACGAACCGTCCACCGGCCTGGATCCGCAATCGCGCCGTCATTTATGGCAGATCGTCCAGGACATTAAAGCCGGCGGCACGACCATCATGATGACCACCCATTCCATGGAAGAGGCGCAATTCCTCTGCGATATGATCGCCATCATGGACCAGGGCCTGATTGTCGCCGAGGGCAGTCCGCAGCGCCTGATCACCACCTATTGCAAGACCAACACCATTACCTTGTCCCACGCTGCTACCGCCGGGTGCCTGGAAGCGCTGAGCATGCCCTATTCCGTCGATGGTGGTTCGGTGTCCATCCATACCGAGAATGTGGACACCACCCTGAAAGAGTTGCTTTCCTGCGGCGTCAATCTATCGGAAATGGCAGTCCATTCGGCCAATCTCGAAGATGTGTTCCTCCATCTAACCGGGAAAAAACTCAGGGATTAGGAGAGGATACCGTCATGAATCCGCGACGAATCTGGATCATGTTTTTGGCCCGGAACAAAGAATTCTTCCGGGACCGGGCAGCATTCGGCTGGAATTTCGCGTTTCCGTTTCTGGTCATCATCGGCTTTGGCGTCATTTTCAGCGACCAACACACGCAGAAATTCACGGTCGGGGTGTTTCCCGAGACCGGCGCCGCCGTCGAAACGAAAGCCGCCTCGGTGACCGACGCGTTTCTGAAAACCGGCGCCGTCAGGCTGGTGCCGATAGCGACTCTGACCGAAGGACTCGACAAGGTCCGCCTGCACAAGATCGACCTGCTCCTCGACACCACCGCCGACACGCCGACCTATTGGCTCAACAGCGACTCGCCCAACGGTGCCATCGTCGAACAACTCTACCTGGCAGCCCTGACGGCTGAAAACAAGGTGCCAACCAACCGGCACGAGATCAACGGCGAGCAGGTCCGCTATATCGATTGGTTCTTCCCCGGCATTATGGCGATGAACATGATGTTCTCGGCCCTCTGGGGAGTCGGTTATATCATCGTCCGCTATCGCAAAAACGGTGCGCTGAAGCGCCTCAAAGCAACTCCACTGACCGCATTCGAATATCTCAGTTCCCAGCTGCTGTCGCGAATCTTTCTGCTGATGTTCACCTTCGGGGTGGTCTGGTTCGGCTGCGATCTCATTTTTGATTTTCGAATGCAGGGCTCCCTGGCCCTCTTTCTCTTTACCTTTTTTCTCGGCGGTCTCAGCCTCTGCTCGATGGGACTGCTGCTTGCCGCTCGCGGAACCAGCGAAGAATTCGCCAGCGGCGCCTTGAATTTCATCAGCTGGCCGATGATGTTTCTTTCGGAAGTCTGGTTTTCTCTCGAAGGTGCCCCGCAGTGGGTCCAGCAGCTTTCCTGGCTGCTGCCGCTGACCCATCTGCTGAAAGCGGCACGCAAGGTGATGAACGAAGGTGCCGGGTTCGCCGACATCAAGCTCGAATGCGGCCTGATGATCCTGGCCTCGGTGCTCTTTCTCAGTTGTGCCGCGCGAATGTTTTCCTGGAACGAATGATGGATGTCTCACCCCGTTTTACCCGGACCAGACTGTTGCTCGGCGACCAGGCCTTTACCCGCCTGACCGGTGCTCACGTTGCCGTGATCGGCCTCGGCGCGGTCGGCGGCTATGCCGTGGAAGGACTGGCCCGCGCCGGTGTCGGCCGACTGACCGTCGTTGATTTCGACACCATTCAGCCAAGCAATATCAATCGCCAAATCCTCGCGCTCGAATCAACCATCGGCCAGGCCAAAGCGGTTGCCGCCCGGCAGCGGATTCTGGAAATCAACCCGGCCTGCCGGGTCGACGCCGTCATCTGTTTTGCCGATGCCGAGACAATCGGCGACATCCTCGCTTTGCACCCCGACGTTGTCATCGATGCCATCGACTCACTCAATCCGAAAGTGCAGATCCTGTCCGCCTGTCACCACCACCAGGTTACCGTCTTTTCGTCGATGGGTGCCGCTCTGCGCCGCGACCCGCGACACATCAAGATCGGCGATATTGCTCAGACCAACAGGTGCCCATTGGCCCGCCGGCTGCGCAAACGGTTGCGCAGCGCCGGCATCACCTCGGGCATCACCTGTGTTTATTCCACGGAGCCGGTCGACTTCGACTATCAGCCCCCCGCCGACACGCAAAGATCGGACGGCGACTCCACCAAACGGGGCAGGTCACGGCGAACCCTGGGGAGCCTGCCCACCCTGACTGCCCTGTTCGGCCTGATACTGGCTAATGAAGTCATCTTGTGGCTTGGAAGAGAGACATGATGATCCGGACCTTTATCGCAGTGCAACTCGAAGATTCGATCCGCATCCGGCTCAACGAATTGGGTCGGACTATCCCGGGCGCTCGTCCGGTTCCACCGGAACAGATTCACCTGACCCTGCGTTTTATCGGCGACATCGACGGCACGCTCTTTGACGATGTCAGGGAAGGCTTGACCGAGGTCGAGGCCGGGACGCTGACGCTGTCGATTCGCGGCGTCGGCCATTTCCCGCCGCGTGGCGCGCCGCGCGTCGTGTGGGCCGGCGTTGAGCCGGCGGCAGCTCTTCACGGCCTGCGCTCTCCCATCAACCAGGTGCTGGCCGGACTCGGAATCCCCGCGGAAGAACGCAGCTACCATCCACACATCACCATCGCCCGCCTCAAAAACAGCCCGATCGGCCGGGTCGCCGACTTTCTGACGAGCAACAGCCTGCTGCAATCGCCACCGTTCATCGTCAGCTCCTTTACCCTTTTCACCAGTACGCTGACGGCCAAAGGAGCGATTCACCATAGCGCCGCAACGTACCCGCTTTATCCCCAATAGATCGCGGGATAATGAACGACTCCGGCACGGCCGGCGGAGCTGTCACCGCTCGGGTTTTCCCCCGCTGCTGCGAAAAAGAGGGGCCTGCAAGACAACCATCGCGCCAAGGATGACGATGATTCCGGGGAGCACCCGCGGCGCCGGCCAGCCGCGGCCGAGCAGCAGATCGATGATGAGGACCAGCCCCGGATAAAGATAGGAGTAGGACATGGTGCGGGTCGGTCCGATATGGGCAACGGCATATTGCGTCAGGTAAAAGGTGATAACCGTGGTAAAACAGGCCAGATACACAATCCAGCCCCAGGTCGACGGCGGTACCGACAGCCAGTCAACCCGAACCAGCGCCAAGGCCCCGATCGGCAGCAGCCACAGACAGCCGCTGACCAGCACCCAGAAGGTCATCACCTCCATCGGTTCACCACGGTGCAACCGCCTGATCAGTGGTGTGTAAAGCCCCATAGCCAGGCAGCCGGCAAAAAAAACGGCGTCGCCGCGATTCCAGGACAGCGTCAGCAGCAAGTGGAGCTCGCCCCGAAAAATCACCCAGACGGCGCCGGCCAGCCCGAGCAGCAGGGCGATCAGCCGGTCCGTCCCCAGTCTCTCATTGATGATCACTGCCGCATAGATTGCCGACAAGCCGGGAACCAGCGTAAAGAGAACACTGGTGTTCAAGGCCGTGGTCATGCGCAGGGCGAGAAACATGCACCAGAAGAAGACGACCAGACTGCCGCTGATCAATGCATAGCGTAAAAATGACCGCAGTCCGATACGCAAACCGTGGCGAACGGCGATGACCGGCAACAAAATGAAAACGGCAATAACAAAACGACTCAGTGTCAAAGCGGCCGGATCGAGGTGGACGGCGATATGCTCACCGACGATAAACGATGTGGACACCAGCGT
>CAZUJZ010000014.1:0-26491 GCA_964620665.1 uncultured Desulfofustis sp.
CTTCGTTGTGACCATCAGTCATGGGGGTTATCTTTGGCATTTCATCGGAATTATCAGCTTGCCCCCAGCGAGAACATCGCTTCCAGGTCGTGTTTGGAGAAGACCTGGAAGGCCAGCATCGTCTCGGTGTGCAGGATATTGTCGATTTTGAGCAGGTTGCGGGTGACCAGGTTGGACAAATCGTCGTTGGTCTTGACCCGGGCGACGGCGATCAGGTCGTAGGCGCCGCTGACGGAATAGACCTCGGAGATCTCCACCATGCCGGCCAGGGTCTCGGCCACCTCGTTGATGTAGCCGCGTTCAGTATTGATCAGGATAATGGATGTTACCATGACGCCTCCTTGCTTTCGTTGCACAATATATCCTTGGCCACCGGGGCATCGGCGGCGCGGTTGATTGTTCAGGTTGATCGATAGGCTCGCTTGGCTGCTTCGGTAATGCGCCGGACGAAATCGCTCTTGGCCATCGTGTAGGCCGCCCGGTCGGAGGGATGATTGCGGGAGAGATCCCGCTTCAGGGCCTCGTACTGCCGGGCGACATCGGGATGCTCGATCAGGTAGTCGCGGAAGAGCAGCCCCTCCCACTGGGAGAAATGCTTCTCGATCATGTGAATATGATGGGTCCGTCGTCCCGTTTCATCCCGCTTGATGAACCAGCAGTAATACGGCGAGCGAAGATCGCCGAACGAGGGGCGCCAGAAATAGTCGTAGCCCTGGGCTTCCAGGATCGGCACGATTTTCCGGCGGGCCACGGCCAGATTTTTGACCTCGACGAGCATGTCTATGACCGGCTTGGCGGCCAGGCCAGGCACCGCCGTCGAGCCGAAATGCTCGATCCTGACGATCTGATCAGCAGGCAGGCAGGACAGCAGGTGGTCCCGTTCGCAGGCGAATGACTGCGGCCAGCGCGGATCGTATTCAACAATATCGATATGTTCGCTGATCGCTCGCTCGATCTGCTCTTTTCTCGTCGTCATCGTCGCCGTATCATGAAGCACCGGCCGAATCCTCGGCTCAACGCCACTGCTTACCGGGCAGGTAATCCTCGCGAGGCGGCGAGAACACCTCGACCACCACCGCATCTTCCAGCACGTCCACCCCGTGTTCGACACCGCCCGGGACACACCAGCTGTCGCCCGCCGCCACCAGCGTCACTTCGCCGCCGATGGTAAAGCGCAACCGGCCGGCAACGAGATAGCCGATCTGTTCGTGGGGATGGGTGTGCAGCGGCAAGACCGCATCTTTTGCCAGCCGGAATTCGGCCAGCAGCATCTTCTCCCCGTAGACCGGGGTCTTCTGGTTGATTCCCGGTAACAATTCACGGTACCCCTCCTCTCCAGCTCTGCCGATCATCAGCTTATTCCTCCCATCTTTCATGGTGATCTACGGTGGTCCGAGATGGCCTCACAGCAATCTTAGCGCTCCACCGACGAACCGTCGTCATCGCCGGTTCCGGCGTTCGCCAGCCCGCGCAAGGTGGTTATCTTCTCAACAAAATCCAACGGGTCGCCCGGTGTAACGACAATGGTCCGGTCCGCGAATTGCAGGACCACGGCACGCCGCAGATCGGTGGCAAACGCACGGAAGGGTCCGACTTTCTTACTCTTGAAGAAGCCGGCGAAACAGAACATGCCGCCGTTGCCGAAGCGCCTGGTCATCCGCTTCGTTGCCTCCGGGTCAAAACTCGCTGCCAGCAGCCCGTCGAGCGGAATCTTCGAATACCAGCCAAGCCGCTGGACGAAAAGAACATCGGAAAACAACAGGTAACCGCGAATGGTAAAAAAGACCGCCACAACCAGCATAACCAGTGGCAGAATGATCATCACCAGGTCCCAGCCGATGGATCCGGACGGCCGGTTGGTCAGGCCGATGACGACCATACCGCCGAGCAGGCAGATCGAAAACAGGGTCATCGCGCGCAACAACAGCCCCCATGGTGCATCGTAGAGATACTGCCTGTCCATGATTGCCTGCCTCTACTCCGGTTCGCCGCTGCCGATCGAAACAGTGCCGACCGATCGCCTTCGGCCGTCCGGCGAGAAGCGGGGGTTGCACCCGGCGTCTCAATCGGGTAGATAAAGAACCGATCAACCGCTCTGAAGGACGGTACCGGCCCCGCAAAATGTGAGCAAAGAGCATACCATACCATGCAGCGAACGGAAACCCAAACCACACTGCCCGGCAACGCCCGCCGCGTCCAGGACTACCTGCGCGAGAACGGTTTCGACTGTATCGTCATCGAGCTGCCGAACTCGACCAGGACCGCCGCCGAAGCGGCGGCGGCGATCGGCAGTTCGGTAACGCAGATCGCCAAATCACTGATCTTTAAAAATCGACAGGACGATACACCGGTATTGGTGGTCGCTTCCGGAGCCAATCGGGTGGATATCGGGAAAATCGAGAAACAGACCGGTCTGCAGCTGGAGACGGCCAACGGAACCTGGGTCAAGGAGCAGGTCGGCTTCGCCATCGGCGGGGTTCCCCCGGTGGCGCACACATCCCGGCTACATACCATCCTTGATCAGGACCTTAATGATTGCTCGTGTATCTGGGCTGCGGCGGGTACCCCCCGGGCCCTGTTCAAGCTGGCACCTGCAGACCTGCAGGCCATGACCGGCGGCACCTGGCTCGACCTGGCCGAAACGCGCCGAACGTAACTCCGGCGGTTCCACCGCCACCCGGCAAACAGGCTTAAAAGGTAGAGCGCAGGTAGCGGATTTCCCGCTCCAACTCATCGATACGGTCGAGCAGATCGAGAACCACCCCGCAACCCGCCAGGTTCAGGCCGAGATCACCGCGCAACCGCTGGATCTTTCTGATCTTGACGATCGCTCCATCGGCAAAGAGCAGACACGGCTCGTCGATCTCCGGATCGATCAGCCCGTACACCACGAAATGCTGCAGCAGATCGGGATGCATGTCGACCAGCCGACCGAGTTCTTCTATCGTCAGCAGACGTCGCTCATCCACTATCAGTTCATATCTCTTCATCATAGCCCGCCTTCTGTCCGTGTTTTTGTCGCGGATGAAAGGTCGAAACCTTCTGCAACTCCTCAAATGCCGCCCGTTCCTCGTCGCTGAGGGTGGTCGGGATGCGGATTTCGACACGAACGAAGATATCCCCGGCCCCCGACGAACGCTTCGGCATTCCTTTGCCCTTCAGGCGAAAGCGTTTGTTGCCCTGGGTACCCGGCGGAATCGTCAGCGACACCTGACCATCGACGGTATGCACCGGTATTTTGGCGCCGAGCGCCGCCTCCCAGGGCGAAATGGCGACAACGGTATGCAAGTCGTGACCGGTCACTTTGAAGGTCTGGTCGGGGGCGATCCTGATCCTGAGCAGCAGATCGCCGGCCCCTCCCCGTCCGGTTCCCTGTTCACCCTGACCGGCAAGACGGATGACCGAATCGTCGGTGACGCCGCGCGGAATCTTCACCTGGAGCGTCTTCGTCTGCGGCTGCATTCCCCCATGGCTGTCTATTTCATAGGTCTGGAACGAAATCGTCCTGGTACCGCCGTGGAAGGCGTCCTTCAGGCTCAATGTGATCTCTGCCTCGTGTGATCGCCCCGGGGCATCCGTCGAATAGCCGAAATCGCGCTGTCCCCCGCCGCGGGAAAAACCGCCGCCGAACAGGTTCTGGAAGAAATCGCTGAAATCACCGGCCTCGCGAAAGTCGCCATCCCCGGAGAAATGATAGCTTCTCGAGGTGCGACCGGGACCGGTTCGACCCGTCTGCTGTTGCCAGCCCGGCGGCGGCTGGTCACGGAAGCTGCTCCACTCTTTGCCGTACTGGTCATAGAGTTTCTTCTTCTCCGGATCCTTGAGCACCTCATAGGCCTCATTGATCTCCTTGAACCGTGTTTCGGCATCGGCTCCCTTGTTGACGTCGGGATGGTGCTTGCGGGCCAGCTTCCGGTAAGCCCGCTTGATTTCATCCGCCGTTGCCTCCTTCGAAACACCGAGGATCTGGTAATAATCCATATACTCCATGGTCGTTTGTCCTCTGCCGGTTAACAGATCGAGCAGTGTTCTCCATGACACCGGCGGCGCTCACCCCACCGCGCTGCTGTCCTGCTCGTGATGCCCTCCACTATAAGCCTGCCTATTACTTAATCAACGACATGTTTTTAGTAATTTTTGCACTATTGATTTTCCGGTAACTATGCTTACTATTCAGTCAACGATATATGGCATCAGCACCTTCTTAGTCAGAGAAAAAGGAGGATATTATGGATCTCAAAAAACTTGCCCCATGGAACTGGTTTAAGAACGAGAACGAAGAAGCAGCTGCAACGCCGGTACGTATCAACCGGCCACGAGAACATGCCGGTATCGTGGAACCGTACCATCCATTGTATCATTTTCAAAGCCGGATGGAGCGACTTTTCGATTCCCTGGCCCGCGATTTCGGCATGCCCGGCTGGAACGCCGGAGAAACCGGCAACCTGGTGGCCGGCGGCTTCCTGAAACCGTCGGTCAATGTCGGCGGCACCGACAAGGAGTACTCGATTTCCGTTGAGATTCCCGGTGTTGATGAAAAGGACGTCAGGGTGGAGGTCAAGGACAATACGTTGACGATCAGCGGGGAGAAGCAGCAGGAAAAAGAGGATCGACACAAGGACTTCTACCGGATCGAACGCTCGTACGGTTCTTTCAGGCGGGTACTGACCCTGCCCGATGACGCCGACCGGGACGGCATCAAAGCCGGTTTCCGCAAAGGAGTTCTGGAGCTGACCATCCCGAAGAAAGCGGCCCCCGAAACCGATGTCAAACAAATCGAGGTCCGCTCCGCCGACTGATAACCACCCTTCTTAACACCTGCCCGGCCGCGTCGAACCTGCGGCCGGGCACTCGGGACCGCCGGCCGGTTCCGATGCCGCTCTTCTGCCACAAACGATCCCCCATTGAAACGCTTGTGCTTCAAACGCGTTTCGTTTAGCATTGCCCATCCCCTGTCAGTCGACCATCCCTGCTCTTCGAGAGATAAAGACTGACGCGCCGTTTCCGTTACCAAAATGATCGGGAGAATCGGATGCTGCCAATCGTGTTGTGGTTGCCGGTCTTTATCCTGCTGCTCACCCCGCCGCTCCTGTCGGCCGCCGACCAGAGCCCGGCCGACCTCGCGCCGGGGAACATGGTTTTCGAACCGCTCAAACCGCTGCTTGAAGCCGTTTCAAGCAATCCATGGATCCAGGGCGGCCTGCTGATCCTGATCACCTTCTCCCTCGCCTCGCTGCTTTCCTGGCTGCTGTTTCGCCTGCTGCGAGCGCTTACATCGAGAACCAGGCACCAGCTCGATGACCACTTCGTGCAGCTCCTGCAGCCGCCGGTCACCTATACGCTGATCGCGCTCGGCATCACCGCCGGTATTGAAGTGATGCCGCTGCTCGACTCCTGGTACGTGATGCTGAGCAGGATCATCCGCACCATCAACGTGATCATCTGGATCATCTTTCTCGGTCGCTTCGCAACCTTGCTGCTCAACCGGATCGCCTACTATTCCGGCAGAATCAGCTTCATCCAGCGCCGGACCGTCACCCTGTTCGACAATATCGCCAAAGTGGTCATTTTCGGCGCCGGCATCTATCTGATCTTCGTTATCTGGCATATCGACATGACGGCCTGGCTGGCCTCGGCCGGCATCGTCGGCATCGCCGTCGGCTTTGCCGCCAAGGACACGCTGTCCAATCTGTTTTCCGGCGTGTTCATCGTTGCCGACGCCCCGTACAAGGTCGGCGATTACATCGTGCTGGACAACGCCCATCGCGGCAAGGTCACCAATATCGGGCTGCGCAGTACCAGGATCCTGACCCGCGACGATATCGAGGTGACGATTCCCAACTCGATCATCGGCAATTCGATGATCATCAACCAGTCCGGGGGAACAAGTGAAAAGATGAGAATCCGACTGAAGGTCGGCGTAGCCTACGGGTCGGATATCGATCAGGTCAAACAGATCCTGCTCGACGTTGCCGACAGCGAGCCGCTCGTCTGTCGGCAACCATTACCACGGGTACGCTTTCGCGCTTTTGGCGCCTCGAGTCTCGACCTGGAGCTGCTCTTCTGGGCAAACAACCCCGAAGAGCGCGGCCGGATGCTCGATATAATGAACACCAAGGTCTACAAACAGTTCAACGAAGCCGGCATAGAGATTCCCTACGCCAAACAGGATCTCTACATCAAGGCCGTACCGGACAGGTTTTCTCTGCCGGAAACGGCGCCGCCGGAAAATGCCGACGGCAATCGCTCCGATTGAGCCATGTCCCTGTCCCATCGCAGATCGGAGAACAAAACGTCGCTCCCCCTGTCCGCCCTCTTCAAAGACCTGCTGGCGCCGCTTTTTCATCGTCACCGGCTGCGTCTGCTGGTCGGCCTGCTGGCCCTGATCGCCGTCGATTTCCTGCAACTGATGATCCCCCGCATCCTCAAGCACGGCGTCGATGCGCTGACCGACGGCAGCGCCTCGACGGGGCTGCTGCTGCAACTGGCCGCGGTCATCGTCGCCATCGCAGTTGTCGTCGTGGTACTGCGCTTTTTCTGGCGGACACTGATCATCGGCTTTTCCCGGTACCTGGAACGGGCTCTGCGCAACCGCATCTTCAACCGCATCCTGGTCATGGACCAGCCGTTTTTCGAAAAACACTCGACCGGCGACATCATGGCCCACGGCTCCAACGATCTTGCCGCTGTCCAGATGGCCTGCGGCATGGGGCTGGTGGCGGCGGTCGACGCATTGGTCATGTCCCTTGCCGCCACCGGCTTCATGCTCCATATCGATGCCCGGTTGACGCTGTTCGCGCTGGCGCCGATGCCGATCCTGGCCGTTTCCACCCGGCTGCTCTCCGGCCGGCTGCACCACCGTTTCAACACGGTCCAGGAATACTTTTCCGGCCTCACCGAATTCGCCCGCTCCACCCTCGTCTCCCTGAAGCTGAGCAAGGCCTATACGCTGGAAGAGATCCAGACCCGGGAATTCGACCGGCTCGGACGGCGCTATGCCTCGGCCAATATCAAGGTGGCCGCCATCCAGGGGGTGCTGTGGCCGGCGGCCACGCTGATCGGCAATATCGGTCTGCTGGTCATCCTGCTCTTCGGCGGCACCGCGGTTATCCGGCAGGAGCTGACCATGGGCGACTTCGTCGCCTTCGTCACCTACCTGCAGATGCTCATCTGGCCGATGATGGCCGTCGGTTGGGTGGCTAATCTGCTCCAGCGCGGTTCTACCGCGCTGCGCCGCATCCACCGGCTCGTCTCGGCCGAGCCCCTGCTGCTCGATCAACCGTCCGGTGAGCCCGCACCGCCGGTCGGACCGGTCTTCAGCGTCCGCAATCTGAGCTTTTCCTATCCCGCCGCGCCGACCAACCAGCTTACGGGGGTCAGCTTCGAGGCCGATCGGGAAATCATCGGTATCGCCGGCCGCACCGGCAGCGGCAAGAGCACCCTGTGCCGGCTGCTGGTCCGCCTCTATCCGGTGGCTGACGGCGCCATCCTGCTGCACGGGCGCGATGTCAATCGCCTCTCGCTGGCCGAGGTTCGCGACCAAATCGCTTACGTCAGTCAGGAACCGGTGCTCTTTTCCGACACGATCGCCAACAATATCGCTTTTGCCACGGATCGGGCCGGCCCGGCGGAAATCGAGCAGGCCGCCCGGGACGCCGCCATCGACGAGGAGATTCGCCAATTCAGCAAGGGCTACGAGACGATGATCGGCGAACGGGGGGTGCTCCTGTCGGGCGGTCAGAAACAGCGACTCGCGCTGGCCCGGGCGCTGATCTGCCGGCGACCGATCCTGGTCATCGACGACGGTCTCTCCGCCGTCGATACCGCCACCGAGAGCCACATCGTCGAGGCGTTGCGGCGCCGACTCGCCGGCAAGACGGTGTTTATCGTCTCCAACCGGGTCAAGCTGCTGGCGATGACCGATCGCATCCTGCTCCTCGACCAGGGCCGCCTGCTCCATGACGCGCCGCACGATGTGCTGCTGCAGCGCAGCGACTTCTACCAGGCCATGTATCGCAAGCAGTTGCAGGACGGGGCGGAGGATCGGCGCGATGCATGATTTCGGCTACATCGAGAAAGGCAAGCAGGCCTCCCTCAGCGACGTCCGGTTGTGGCAGCGGATCCTGCGGCACAGCCGGGGCTTTCGGCGGGCCATCGGTATCGCCGTGGTACTGTCGCTCGGCGTCACCGGTGCTACCCTGGCCCTGCCCTATCTGCTCAAAAGCGGCATCGATTCCTACATTACCGCGCCCGACCTGGCCGATGCGGCGCGCATTTCCGGACTGGTCACCACGGCGCTGTACTTCGGGCTGCTCGTCGTGCTCGGATTTGCGCTGACCTTTATTCAGGTGGTCCTGCTCGAATGGGTCGGCCAGTCGGTAATGCACCGCATTCGGCAGGACCTGTTCGCCCATATCCTCAACCTCGACCTGGCCTTTCTCAACAGTCAGCCGACCGGGCGACTGGTGACCCGGCTGACCAACGACGTGCAGAACATGCACGAGATGTTCACCTCGGTGCTGGTCACGCTGTTCAACGATATTCTGCGCCTGGCCGGCATTCTCGTCGTGCTGCTGCTGATCAATTTTCGGCTTGGCCTGGTGATGTCGCTGTTCATCCCGATCGCCCTGCTGCTGACCGTGGTGTTCGCCCGGCTGGCGCGCGAAAAATTCCGGGCTATCCGCAGCCAGTTGTCGCGGCTCAACAGCTATATCCAGGAAGCGGTGTCCGGTATCGCCATTATCCAGCTCTTCGGTCGACAACGCCGGGCCGCCGAGCGCTTCGCCGACCTCAGCGAGGAATACCTGGCCCGAACGCTCAGCCAGATCCGGCTGTTCGGCGCCTTTATGCCGCTGACCGAACTGCTCAGTTCAACGGCCATCGCGTTGATCTTGTGGTACGGCGGCGCCCAGGTCATCGAGAGGACCCTGACCATCGGCGAGATGGTCGCCTTTTTCGCCTACATGCGCCTTTTTTTCCAGCCGCTGCGCGAGTTGTCGCAGAAATATTCGATCGTCCAATCGGCGCTGGCTTCGGCCGAGCGGATCTTTGCCACGCTCGACACCACAGCCGCTTTCACCGATCCGCAAAGGCCGCGGCAACTGACCGCCATCGCCGGCCGCCTGTCGTTTAACCACATCAGTTTCAGCTATGAACCGGACCAGCCGATCCTCGTCGACTTCAACCTCACCATCGAGCCCGGCGAGACCGTGGCCATCGTCGGCACTACCGGCTCCGGCAAGAGCACCCTGATCAACCTGCTGCTGCGTTTCTACGAACCGCAGCGCGGCACCATCGAAATCGACGACGTCGACGTCGCGCAGCTGCAGGTCCGGCAGGTGCGCCGAATCGTCGGCGTCATCCTGCAGGATGTCTTTATCCTCAAGGATACCTTGCTGGCCAATATCGTCATGGACACCGGCTGCTCCCGGGAGTACGTCGAATCGGTGCTGGAGCAGACCGGCATGACCCGTTTTGTCGCCAAGCTGCCGGCCGGACTGGACACCATGCTCGGCGAAGGTGGCCGGGATCTGTCCACCGGTGAAAAGCAACTGCTCTCCTTTGCCCGCGTGCTGTGCCGGGACCCGGCCATCCTGGTGCTCGACGAGGCCACCGCCTCGATCGACTCGGAGACCGAGGGCATCCTCGAAGAGGCGATTGCCCGAAGCTTCGAAGGCCGCACGTCGATCATCATCGCCCACCGGTTGTCCACGGTCCGGAGGGCCGACCGCATTGTCGTGATGGAAAACGGCTGCATCATCGAGCAGGGGCCACCCGAGGTTTTGTTCGGTGCGGACGGTCATTACTCCCGGCTGATTCGGCTCGATCTGCTCGATGGCCGACCGGTGCCGCCTGAAACACAGGATTGACACAACCCCGCTCAACCGGCTAAGGATGCAGCACCAACACGAAGACCGATGCAACGCACCATGGACCAGCCACGACCACGAAATACCATTCTCTGGTGGGGACGATTCGACGCCGACTATTCGCGCAACCGTATCCTGCGCGGCCTGCTTGCGGGCTGCGGCTATCATATCGTCGATTTTCGGCCCCGCTCGTCACTGACCGGCACCATCGAGGCCCGCCTGGCCGGTCTGCCGCCGGTCGATGCGGTCTGGGTGCCGACCTTCCGGCAGAGCGACCTGCGCTCGGCCCGCCGTTTTGCCGACCGCCGTGGCATCCCGCTCATTTTCGATCCGCTGATCAGCGCCTGGGACAAGGCGGTCTTCGAGCGGCAGAAATTTCCCGCCGCCAGCCGGCGCGGCAGACGGCTGCTGGCCTGGGAGCGCTCCCTGTTTGCCGGCGCCGATGTCGTTCTTGCCGACTCGGCACCGCACGGCCGTTTTTTCGTCGAGACGCTCGGCGCCGCGCCGGATCGGACCTTTGTCGTGCCGGTGGGCGCCGAGGAAGCACTTTTTCCGCCGCAGCCGCACCACGGACCCCAGCGGCCGCCGGAGCTGCTGTTTTTCGGCAGCTTTATCGGCCTGCAGGGCCCGGAGATCATCGTCGACGCGGCAGCCCGCCTGCCCGGAGCTCGCTGGACGCTGCTCGGCGACGGGCCGCTCCGTCCGGTCTGCCGGCAACAGGCAGGTAATCTGCCGCAGGTACACTTCGAGCCATGGCTGCCCTATGATCGCCTCGCCCGGCGGATCGGCGAGGCCGACATCCTGCTCGGCATCTTCGGGGCCTCGCCGAAGGCCGGCCGGGTCATTCCGAACAAGGTCTACCAGGCGCTGGCCTGCGGCCGCCCCCTGGTCACCCGCTGCTCCGAAGCCTACCCGCAAGAGCTGGCCGGCGATCCCGGCAGCGGTATCTACTTCGTGCCCCCTGCCGATGGCCCGGCGTTGGCTGCTGCTGCCGCAGCCCTGCTGGCAGAACCGCAGCAGCTGGCCGAACGGGGCCTGAACGCCCGGCGCAGCTACGAGCGGTTCTTTTCCAACAGGCAGGTCAACCAGGCCCTGCTCACCGCCCTGGCCGCGATCGATCTGTAGGTGCGCCGTTTCCTGCCGACAACCGGCGACCCAGCCGATGCCGCCGAACGCAGCACTCCTGATCCTCCCACCTCGTGGCATAAATTCATTTTTTTCGACTATTTGCCTCTTTTGTGATACATTTTTCTTTGACAATGAGAACAAAGGCGCTTACATCTGTTTAAGTTTTTTATTAAACACAGCCCGCTCCTCCGGATTGCTTTACGGGATATTGCCATGACCTACCCAACTTCACCCCTTCGACACCTTGTCACCACCGGTTGCCTGGCACTCGTCCTCTGCTGGGCCGGCCAGGCGACGGCCGCCGACCGGCCCAGCACCTGGACCGCCCGGCAGGCGGTAATCTATGCGCTGCAAAACAGCCCGGACAGTAAGATCGCCCGGCAACGGATCGCCGCCGCCGAGGCCGCTCGCCGGCAGGCCGCCGCCGCAATGAGGCCGGAGGTCAACCTGAGCGGAGGATACAGTCAGACCGACAATCCGATGCAGGCCTTCGGCGCCATCCTCAACCAGGGCGGATTCGACAACACCATCGATTTCAACGACCCCGGCCGCACCGACAACCTCGGTTTCAGGGCGGAAATCAACTATCGTTTCTACAACGGCGGCCGCGACCAGGCCGCCGCCGAGGCCGCCGAGGCGTTGCAGCTGGCCAGCCAAACGGATCGCACCGCCATCGAGCATCGTCTCGGTTATGAAGTCGTTCGTGCTTACCAGACCATCATCCAGGCCGGCGACCAGGTCGCCGCCCGGGAAGCGGAACTGGACGCCATCGACTCGTCATTGGAGGTAGCCGCGGCCCGCTACGAAGCCGGCGATCTGCTCCGCGCCGACCTGCTCCAGTTCGAGGTGCAGCAGGCCCGCGCCAGCGAACAACTGATCATCGCCAGACACCAGTTGGATCTGGCGCAACGGGGCTTTCTCAACCTGCTCGGCCTGAGCGGCACGGACGTGGTGCTCCAGCCCGGCGCCGCCGACGAGCAGCCGTTGCCGAGTGTCGAAAAATACCGCGAGCGCCCCGAAGTATCGGCTCTGCTGGCCCGGCTGAGCGCCGCCGAGGCGGCCCTTGCCGGCGCCCGCGGGGCCCTGCACCCGACCCTGGACGGTTTTGCCGGCTACCAGTACGACCGCGGCTGGGAGGTCGACGGCGACGGCAGTTCCTGGCTGGCCGGCCTGCAGCTGACCTATCAGCTCTATGACGGCGGCCACCGGGACGCAGAGATCGCCCGGAAATCCGCGGAACGCGCCGAAGTCAAAGAGCAACTCGGCAAACTCAGGCTGGCCGTCGACCTGCACATCCAAGAGGCCGAACTGAGCCGGCAGCAGGCAGCCGAACGGAGGCTGGTAACCGAAAAAATGGTCCAGGTCGCCCGGGAAAGCGCGCAGCTCAATCGTGAGCGCTTCCAGCAGGGCGTCATCCTCGCGTCCGACCTGATCGACAGCGAGGTTCGGCTCACCGACGCCCTGGTCCGCCAGTCGGCGGCCCGGGCCAATTGCCGGACCGCCGTCGCCCTGTTGCGGCAGGCGGCCGGCCTGCAACAATTTGCGCCAACCACCGAAGAACTTCTGGAGATACAGCCATGAGGAGATTGTCCATAGCCCTGCCCTTCATTCTGCTCGCCGTTTTGCCCGTTCTGCTGGCCGTCGGCGGCTGCTCGTCGGAAGCACCGGAACAGGTGCCGATCAGTGAGCCGTTGCCGCCGGCACCGGTTTCCGTGGTCACTGTCGATGAGCAGACACCGGCCCGCCAAGTCGAGATCATGGGCACCGTGCAGGCAGCGGAAAGCGCCTCGATCGCCGCCCGGATCAGCGGCAATATCGTCGAACTGCCGGTATCGCTCGGTTCACGGGTCAGCGAAGGCGACCTGCTGGTGACGCTCGGCGCCGCCGAAATCAACGCTCAGCTCCTGCAGGCCCAGGCCCAGTTCGAACAGGCCGAACGCAATCTGGCCCGGGAGCGGAGCCTGCTGGCCAAAAACGCCGCCACCGCGGAAACGGTCCGCACGCTGAAAGAGACCCGCCAGATCGCCGCAGCGGCGCTCAAGGAAGCCCGCACGATGCTCGGCTATACCACCATCACCGCTCCGTTCAGCGGCATCATCACCCGGAAAATGGCCAGCATCGGCGATCTGGCAACTCCGGGTAAACCCCTGCTGCAACTTGAGAACGAAGGGCAGGTGCAGGTCCTGGCCGACGTTCCCGAGTCGCTCGTCCTGGCGCTATCCATCGGCGACGAGCTGCCGATCCACCTGCCGGCTGCGGGACTGCGGATCACCGGCAGGATCATTGAGATCGCCCCGACCGCCGATCCCCGTTCGCGGACCGCCCCGGTCAAGCTGGCCATCGACTCCTCCGAGCGGATTCGCTCCGGGCAATTCGCCCGGGTCAGCCTGCCGAGCAAGAGAGGAGAAGCGTTCATGGTGCCCGAGGACGCGGTCCTGCCGTTTGGTCAGATGGAGCGAATCTTCCTGACCGACGGGCAGCGGGCCCGCCTGCAATTGGTAAAAACCGGGCTCAAGCACGACGGCGCGGTGGAGATTCTCGCCGGGATCAATGACGGCGACCGGGTCATCGTCTCCGGTCACCACCATCTGCAGGACGGCCAACCGGTAACCGTCAACTGAGCAGCCATCGGCGCCGCTTCCCAGATTCAACCAACGGATCGACATGAGCACTACGGAGAGTAAACCAAGCGGCTTTGCCGGCAAACTGGCCGCCGCCTTCATCAACTCGAAGCTGACCCCGCTGGGCATCATCGCCTCGCTGCTGCTCGGCATCCTCGCCGTGGTCATGCTGCCGCGCGAGGAAGAGCCGCAGATCAAGGTACCGATGATCGACGTGATGGTGGCCATGGAGGGCGCCACACCGAAAGAGATCGAGGAGCAGGTCACCATCCCGATGGAAAAACTGCTCTACGAACTGCCCAATGTCGAATACATCTATTCCACATCGACGGCCGGCAAGAGTCTGCTCATCGTCCGCTTCTACGTCGGGGCCGATCTGGAGACGGCCATCGTCCGGCTCAACCAGAAACTGGCCACCAATTTCGACCGCATTCCCCACAACGTCTCACAGCCGCTGGTCAAACCGCACACCATCGACGATGTGCCGATCCTGGCCCTGACGCTGCACAGTTCGAACTACGACCACTTTATGCTGCGGCGCCTCGCCGCCCAGGTCGACGATGCGATCAAGAGCATCGGGTCGGTTGCGGAAACGAGCCTGATCGGCGGCACCAGGCGGCAGGTGACTGTCCGGCTCGATCCACTGCTGCTCGCCTCCCGCGATATCTCGATCAACGAAGTGGTGCCGGTGCTGCAGCAGGCCAACCAGCAGCGCTATTCCGGGGTCCTGACCAGCGGCAACCATGACATTGAGCTGCAGACCGGCTCTTTTTTGACCAGCGTCGAAGAAGTGGGCCGGATCGTGGTCGGCGTCTACGGGGGCAAACCGGTCTATCTCGAAGAGGTTGCCGAGATCATCGACGGCCCCGAAGAACCATCGACCTACGTGCTGTTCGGCGCGCCCGACCGTCACGATCCGGAGGCGGCGGTGACCATCTCGGTCGCCAAGCGACCGGGGGCCAATGCGGTCAGCGTCGTAGCAGCGGTGCTCGACAAGGTGGACGGTCTCAAAGGAACGTTGATACCGGCAGATATCGAAGTCAGCGTCACCAGGGACTACGGGGCGACCGCCTCCGAGAAATCCAACGAGTTGCTGCTGCATATGGGCATCGCGGTATTCGGCGTGGCCGTGCTCATCCTGCTCTTTCTCGGCTGGCGCGAATCCATCGTGGTGATGCTGGCCATCCCGTCGACGCTGGCCCTGACCCTGCTCGTCTTTTACCTCTACGGTTACACACTCAACCGCATCACGCTGTTCGCCCTGATCTTCTCCATCGGCATCCTGGTCGACGACGCCATCGTCGTTGTCGAGAATATCGTCCGCCACCTGCGGCTGCCCGGCAACCGCGATCGCTCGATGACAACCGTAGCGGTGGAAGCGGTCAGCGAGGTCGGCAACCCGACCATCCTGGCCACCTGGGCGGTAATCGCCGCCATTTTGCCGATGGCCTTCGTCGGCGGCCTGATGGGCCCGTACATGCGACCGATTCCGGTCGGCGCCTCGGCGGCGATGATCTTTTCGCTGATCATCGCCTTTACCGTCACCCCCTGGGCGGCAATTCACATCCTGAAAAAAAGAAAGCACGGGGGCGGAGCCGACCACGACCAGGTGCCGGACGACCTGTTTACCCGCCTCTACCACCGGATCATGGACCCGCTGCTCGGTCATGGCGGCTGGCGGGCGATCTTTTTTGTCGGCATTACCGTGCTGCTGCTCGGCGCGATGTCCATGGTCGGTTTTGGCCTGGTCAAGGTGAAGATGCTGCCGTTTGACAACAAGAGCGAGTTCCAGGTGATCCTCGATCTGCCCGAGGGCAGCACCCTTGAGCAGACCTCGCGGGTGGCGCTGGAGATGGCCCGGGTGATCGACGGTGATCCGGCAGTGGTCGACTACCAGGTCTATGTCGGCACCGCTTCGCCGTATAACTTCAACGGCCTGGTGCGCCACTATTTCCTGCGCTCCGGCCCGCACCTGGCCGATATCCAGGTGAATTTGCAGCCCAAACACGCGCGCAGCACCAACAGCCACGACATCGCCAAGCGGGTGCGGCCTCAGCTGGCGGCGATTGCCGAGCGTTACGGCGCCGCGCTGGTCGTTGCCGAAGTACCGCCGGGCCCGCCGGTCCTGCAGACCCTGGTGGCCGAAATCTACGGCCCGTCCGCCGAGAGCCGCCTCAGGCTGGCCGAGCAGGTCAAACAGATTTTTGCCGATACCGACGGCGTCGTCGATATCGATTGGTACCGGGAGACCGAACGGTCCCGTACGGTGATCACCGTCGACAAGGAGAAAGCGGCGCTCAGCGGCATCACCGAAGGGCAGATCACCCGGGCCATCCGGATTGCCGTGGCCGGCCTGTCGGTCGACCTCTACCACCAGCCGCGCGACAAGGAACCGATCAACCTGGTGCTCGAGTTGCCACGCTCGCAGCGCGCCCGGGTCGATGAGCTGCTCAATATCTCGCTGCGCTCGGAGCAGAGCAACCAGGCACCGCTCGTGCCGCTGCGCGAACTGGTGCATATCTTCGAGACGCCGGTCGAGCAGCCGATCTACCGGAAGAATCTCAAACCGGTGCTCTATGTGACCGGCGACGTGGCCGGAGCGGTGGAAAGTCCGGTCTATGCCATTTTCGACATGAACGAGCGGATCAAGGCGCTGGACGCGACGTCATTTGGCGGGGCGGCGGCGGACCTGACCATCTACAACCTGTTCCAGCCGTTTGACGAGCGACAGCCGGCGATGAAATGGGACGGTGAATGGCATATCACCCTGGAGGTGTTTCGCGATCTCGGCCTGGCATTTTGCGTCGTGCTGATCCTCATCTACATGCTGATGGTCGGCTGGTTCAAAAACTACGTGACGCCGCTCGTCGTGATGGCCGCCATCCCCTTCTCACTGATCGGCATCCTGCCGGCACACTGGGCGTTTGGCGCGTTTTTCACCGCCACCTCGATGATCGGTTTCATGGCCGGGGCCGGCATCGTCGTGCGTAACTCGATCATCCTCGTCGATTTCATCGAGCTGCGCCTCAGAGATGGCCTGCCGCTCGCCGAGGCGGTGGTCGAAGCCGGCGCCGTGCGTTTCCGGCCGATGCTGCTGACCGCGCTGGCCGTCGTTGTCGGTGCCTCGGTAATCCTGGCCGACCCGATCTTCCAGGGGCTGGCCATCTCGCTGATGTTCGGCGAGATCGCCTCGCTGCTGGTCAGCCGGATGGCGGTCCCGGTCATGTATTACGTGGTCAAGAAGCACCAGCATTGAGCCAATCGCCGGCCGCCGCTCGTCTGAGCGGGCGGCCGGCAGCGACAATCACACCGCTCACCCGGCTCCCCTGGGAAGCGGCGCATGGATTGCCTGCCGGGTAATCAACGAGCGGCGCTTGACAGCAGGGCGGAGCGAGAGCCGCTTTTTCAGCGGCCCGGCCGGATAAACTGAAGGGTGATCAACCGCTGTCCGGCTTCAGGGAGGAGCCGGACGATCCGTGTCCCGTCGGACTCGCTGCGGTCGCCAACGACTCGGGCGCCGCTGCAATGCCACGTTGCCGCACCGGTCTTACGGATCTTCAGCGTCACAGGACCGTGCAGCTGAGCGAGTTGAGGAATACCGTGCAGGTCGATGGTAACGCCGCTGTCGCCGGTCCGACAAGCTGCCAGATAATAATAGGCCGCCTGATTCCAGCAGTCGGCAACATCTTCGGCGAGGATTCGCCGAAAATCGTCTGTTGTGGCCCGAATCAGACCGGCCCACCGATCGACGATCTCGCTGTTGCGCGCTGGGTCAGGATGCAACAGGTTCACCCAATGCAGGGCCACGATCGGTTGGTCCGGCAGCGAGTCCGGTACCGTGGCCCGCTGATCCCAGGCCACCGGCGAAAGACCGCGTTCAAGCAGAATCACCCCGCATTCCCAGGTCATGGCTTCATGCACCGGAGGAAGGTACCGGTGCGCCCGCGAGAAACGGGTGGTGACATATTCGCTGCCAAACGATCGCAGGATCGCCTGCATCGATGCGGTGCCGTCACCAAAGCTGTGGTTGAGGGCAGGCGGCACATAGAGCCTCGGGAAGTCGCTAAAACCATGCTGCTCCAGGATCTGCCGGCAGGCCGTCAGGTGCTCGACGACACGCTCACCGGGACGCATCCGCCCGTTGCCGTCATGAAACTCCGAGCGTTGCATGATGCCGTCCTGCCAGAACTCATGGCAGAGCCCGTGCAGAGCAATCTCCAGGTGGTGCCGGTGATCGCGCAGATAGTCGGCAGCCTCTGCCAGCCAGGGTCCCTGGTTGCGTCGATTGTTCCAGTTTCGCCCCATCCAGGTGGCGCCGGTCACCTCTCGCAGAAGGTTGGTCGTATCCCACTCCCCGAGCACCATCGCGATGGCGATGCGCATCCCCAGGTGCCTGGAAAGACGTACCAGGGCCTGATAGTCGGCCAGGCAGTGGCGCCGCCCAAAACGATTGCGAAACGGCTCCTGCCGGGCGGAGCCGTCCTCGCCCCGCCACCAGCCGACGTCTTCAACAACCAGAAACAGCGGCAGCGGCAGCGAGATGCTCCCTTCCGGGCCATGGTGTATTATCATCGCCGCACCTCAGAGGCTAATCCACCGGCGGCGGTCGGATCATAGCGCCGGGACGCTGCCAGGTCCGTCAGCCGCCACTGCTCGTCGACCAAGGATTCGTTAGCGGGCCGCCAGTACGGCGGTGTCCCGGGACAACACCTGCCAGCAGAGATTATCATCGCCGCACCTCAGAGGCTAATCCACCGGCGGCGGGCCGGCCCGCAGCGCCGGGAGGCAGCCAAGTCCATCAGCCGCCACTGCTCATCGACCAGTGATTCGTTATCGGGCCGCCAGTGCGGCGTCGTCTTGGAAAACACCTGCCAGCAGAGGCGCCGGGGTTCGGCTCCCCACTGCTTTTTGAAACGGTGGGTGGCGGTGTCCGGGCTGGAACGGCCGAAATCGAAGCGGCGGCAACGCTCCTCCACGGCCAGTCGCAGCATCGACCAGTAGAGCAGCATATTCGGACACCGGGGACGAAAGCGGCGCAGCGAAGAGGCCCACGGGTTGGCAAGGATTTCCCCCTGGTGCAGCACCAGAGCGCCGGCGGCCGGGATGTTTTGACAGTAAACGACGAGACAGCGGGCAGACGGCTCATCCCGGGCAAAAAGACGGCGGAACAACTCGCCACTGTGGGTCGGTGAGCCGAGATCGCGCATGTTTTCCGAGAAGACCGAATAAAAATCGTCGAGCAGTTCCCTTCCCCCGATGGTGCAACGGCACCCGCAGCGTTCCGCCTTGCGTACCTGGTTGCGCACCTTGGGCCCTAGACTCGCCCAGAGCTCGTCTGTTGTCTCCGGCAGGGTCCGCTGCAGGCCGATCTTGAAATCAAAGTCCCGGCAGGCCCAGCGGCTGTCCATATCCGGCGGCGGGCCGGCAGCTGGTGCGGGCCGATATTCACGCAGCTCCAGGTGATCGGCTGCCAGCTCCTCGGCCAGTTGCAGCGCGGCCAGCAGCAGGCGGTGACGAACGGCGTCGCTATCGGCCAGCACGCCGGCCGCATCGGTATAGGGCAGGGAGATCAGCCGTTTGCTTTGAGCGGGCGGGGCAAAGAGCAGCAGCGGCAGCAGGCCGACCGTCGCACCGCCGGGACCGGTTTCCCGTGCCCGCAGCACAAACAGCGGCAGCCGGTACGTATCGGCAAGTGCCTGGCACCAGCCGGGCAGCTGGGAAAAAAGCCCGCCGGGATGGCCGGCGCAATAGCTTGACCAGAACTGAGCCGACTCGATTCCCGCGATGTCGATTGTCACTCGGGCGGGGTCTGTACCCTGGCGCGCCTGGCTGTTCTGCTTTCGGCTCATCGTTTATTGTTGTTCTGCATGAAAATCTGCAGTTCCGGGCTAGTCGGCTGTACCTCCGGCTGCTGCTCTCCGGCCTGATCGGCTGGCCTCAGAGGCCGGCAGACAGGCCATCCATGGCCTGGCCGCCGGTTGCGGACGTCCTGTCCGCAACCCTTCGGGCCTGGTTCTGAGTCCCGCCGGGCCTCCGCGATGCAGCCTGCGGTACAGCCAACCAGCCCTACCGGTTGTGGCAAAGACGTTCATTGCCCACTTTTACCTCAGCCATAAGGAATACTATCAGATATTGCTATGACCAAGCCATAACCTATCGAAACAAGCGATTTGCCCTGGTTGACAAAGCTCACTATTATGATTCGACATGATTACTCAACCAAACGTGCCCCATGCTCCTCTCTCCTGAACCCCGGATCGCCGTATCCCCTGCTCCTGCGCGGCCGCGTTGCGCCCTGGAAACCCTGCACGAACAGGGCAGCGGGCTGCAGAACGAGGACGTGCTGCTGCGCGCCGACGATCTGCTCGGCGTCTTTGACGGCGCCACCAGTTTGGACGGTTTTCTCGACAAAAACGGGACAAGCGGCGGCTACCGAGCGGCGCAGCTGGCGGCGCAGGCGTTCGCCGACGAGCCGGGCGATCTGGCGGTCCGAGCGCAGCGGGCGAACCGGGCTATTCGTGCGGCCCAACGCGACCATGGTGTTTTGCTCGAGCAGCGGCACCACCTCTGGTCGACGAGCATGGCGACAATACGACTGCACGACGGCTGGTTCGAGTATTGCCAGGTCGGCGACAGCATGATCCTGCTGCTCTACCGGGACGGACGTCATGAACTGCTCACCCCGGAGATCGACATCGACACCGAAACACTGCAATCGTGGAAGCGATTGCCCGCCTCCGCACCGCCGATCCAGATCAGTCTGGCATCGCAGATTCTCGCTGTCCGGTTGCAGATGAACGTGCGCTACGGCGTGCTCAACGGCGAGCCGGAGTCCCTTTCTTTTCTGAGCCACGGCCGCCGGAGCCTCAGCGGTCTTGCCACCATCCTGCTTTTTACCGACGGCTTGCTGCTGCCCAAGAGCGAGCCCGGCGAGCCGACGGACTGGCAGTGGTTCACCGATCTCTATCGACTCGGCGGACTGGCAAAAGTACGCGATCATGTCCGCACCCTGCAGCGACAGGATCCCGACTGTCGCCGCTTCCCCCGTTTCAAGCGGCACGACGATATCGCCGCGGTGGCGGTCACGCTGCCGCCCGGGACTGCCGTGCCGCATCATAAGCCGCACTGATCCTGGCAAACACCTCGTGCCAGCCGGAACCGGCCAGGCACGCCTCAACGTCATCCCGGCGTGGTGTAGCCCGCCTCCGCGCTCTGCCGATCATATCTGTCAAAGCCGTTGTCAGCCGCTCATCGAGAAGCGGCCACGTCGAATCGTCGGGCCGGTCCACAGCGGTCATTGCCGGTAATTCGACAAAGTCGACAAGGTCTTCCGTGGCCCGGTCAAGCAGGTGTCGGCAGCCCGGCAGATCGGTCGCGACAAGCCGGCACCCTGAAGCCAGGGCCTCCAGCAGGACGAGTGGCAGCCCTTCGTAGAACGAGGGCAGCACGAAAATGTGACAGCGCCGCATCAATTCGGCAAGCGCCGGTTGGCTCAAGGGGCCGTGCAGGCTCACCCGATCACCGCATGTCGCCGCCAGCTGGCGGCATAATCGCTCCTCCTCGCCGTGACCGGAGCCGGCAAGGTGCAGGTGGGCGGCCGGGACGCGCAGACCGGCACAGACGCGCAGCAACCAGTCGACCCCCTTGGCCAGACTGAGCTTGCCGGCATAGAGCAGGTGCACCGGCGGCACCGGTTGCTTGTCACCAAAAGAAAAGCAGTGCCGATCAATGCCTGCCCCGGCAACGGTGATCTTGTTGCGGACGATGGTATAGAGGGAACTGACCCGGTCGACCTGGCCCGGATCGAGGGCAAGGACCCGGTCGATACCACGGCAATCCGGCACAACCCTGCTCACAAGATGAGGACAGGTGACCAATTGACGAAGATCGGTTGAATGACAGGAGGTCACCAGCGGATAACCCGCCAAGGTTCTCCGCGTCACCGCCGTGGCCAGCCAGAGATGGTGGCTGTGGACCACGTCGATCGGGAAATCACGCGCGGCCGCGGCAACCACGTCGGCAAAAGCTGCTTCATAACGATCCAGCTGTTCCGGGGAGAGATCGCAAAAACGAGAACTGCGGTACGGCATCACATCGCTCATGCCGGGAATGGCGAAATCAAGATCCCCGTCGCCGAACCGGACAAAACGACACGATGCGGCAGTCACTCCATCCAGGTCCGGCAGATCACCATCCGACCAGCCGGCCACCAGATAGTTGCGATGACCGTCACGTGCGGCCTGGCGCAGCACATGCTGCAAGTACATGCCGCTCCCGGTCCCTTCCGGATGCTGGCTGATAACATGCAGGATATTCATCACTCGTTCATATCATAACAAGCGGGTAATGGAACGGTTCGAATGGTGGCAGTTCGCATCGCAACGCAGTACGACCAGTCGCGCCGCGCAGGTATCATCTGCGCAGTGTGGCCTTCAACCGGTTGGGCGAGAACAGCAGATCGAACGCATCCAACGGTGAAGAGACCAGGATATCGGCAGCCTGCAGCGCCTTGATCGCACACCCTTCGGCCAGACAGACGGCAATGCCGACCCGAGCCGTCTCGAGCATCAGCCGATCATTGTTACCGTTACCCAAGGCAATGACCCCGTCGGCCCCAAGGGTTCGGATATACTCCTGTTTCCGAGCGGCGTGGTTGTCACCGCCGCTGAGGATATGCAGGGTGCAATCGATACCGGCGACCTCCTGTCGCGCGCTGCCGAAGGTATCGGACGTGAGCACGTGCGGCTGAACCAGCTCGGCAAGTTTTTGCAACCCCTCTCTGACGCCCGGCAACAGTGATCCATCGACCGACAACGTGCCGGTAAAATCGCTGACGAAATGGTGCAGCGTGATGGTTCCGTATTCAGGGACAACGCAGGTGAACATCGCTTCTTCTCCGGTACAAGGGACGATGGCTCTGTTCTGCTTATCTCTTCGCCCCCCGGATGTCAACTTTGGTGCACGGTCTTGCCGCAACTCCGGCAGAGGCCGCTGAAGACCTCTCTCAGTGTCGTCTCATCAAGCCGGCCGCGCAACTGTTCTTCGTAGTGATCCGCCTCCTCTTCGCCCGGCACCCTCTGCCCGCACAGATCTTCGCATGAAGCCGCAGCGGCTTCGATCGGCTCGGAGCGATAGTTTGCATCGTTTGGCTCAAAATCTTCTCTTCTGCGCCGTTCCAACCAATTGTCGGCATCGTCGTGCGCCCCGAGAAACGGTATATAGAGACGATCTTCATGCCGCACCGTGACAAGACGATAACCACCGCCAAGATCATACTTGATGCAGTTTTTCATGCGGTACTCGCCGTTTTTGGTCCGTTTCATAAAAACTCCCGGCGTTTCTCCACCATGTACCTTCAGTTCGGCCAGAATTCGTCGACACTGTTCGGCCGCCAGTTCCCCTTTCCTGCCGGACCGGCGGAGAACAAGGAGTTGGCGCTCGATTGTCCGGGCCAGATGAATGGAGCGAAACATGACATGCCTCCGTTGACAGATCAGCCGGGATGGGCGGTTGTGCACCTCGACCATCCCAAACGGTTATCGCCCCGCCGGCCATGTCGGCGAGCAAGCGGCGACACAGAGGAAACCGGAACGAATCATAGATTTATAAGAATCTCCGAGGATGTCAAATAGGTTCTACCGATAGATATGGCTGCTGCCCCCTCCTCTTTTCAATAATAACCCCCATGACGGGACGTCACAACGAACAATGAAAATCGGCGCTGTGATCGGAATGGCCGGTTGGTTTTGAAATAGGGCGACGGCACGCAGTGCAGCGTTCTTTTTTATCGGGTTTTTCTATAACAAAACGAACAAATATCGATAATTAATATTGGACCCTTCGCCGCTTTCGAGGTACCTACAAAGCATTTTCAGGCAGATTCGATCTTCACCTATCGGGCCGCCTTGATCTCGGGTGAACACTCACTGTGTTCAAGGCGACCTATCTATGAGCCGAGAGGGAGACCATGGAAGCCGTCAAACGTTTTTTTGCCAGCCGCTGGGGAATCATCTGCGTCGGCGCCGTTATCGGCGTGCTTGCGGCGATTCTACAAAAATTGGGCAATCCTGCCAACATGGGCATCTGCGTCGCCTGCTTCGAACGCGACATAGCCGGCTCGCTGGGCCTGCACCGAGCCACGGTGGTGCAATACCTGCGCCCGGAGATCATCGGCTTCGTGCTCGGCGCCCTGCTTGCTGCCTACCTGTTCAAAGAGTTTCGGCCCCGGACCGGTTCGGCGCCGATCGTGCGGTTCATGCTCGGCGTTTTTGCGATGATCGGCGCCCTGGTATTTCTCGGCTGCCCCTGGCGCGCCGTCCTGCGTCTGGCCGGCGGCGACGGCAACGCCATCCTCGGGTTGGCGGGACTAGCCACCGGTATCGGTATCGGCGCCTGGTTCCTGAAAAACGGCTACAATCTGGGGCGGGCCCAAAAGACCTACACCGCGGTCGGTTGGCTGATGCCGCTGACCATGATCGGTTTTCTCGTGCTGCTGCTGGCCAACCCGCAGATCGCCGGAGAGGCGCAAAGCGGCGTGCTTTTCTACAGTCTCAAGGGGCCGGGCGCCGCCCATGCACCGCTTATCATCTCACTGCTTGTCGGGCTGCTCATCGGTATGCTGGCCCAACGGAGTCGCTTCTGCACCATGGGCGCTCTTCGGGACCTGATCCTCTTCCGTCAGACCCACTTGCTCAGTGGTTTTCTTGCCCTGCTGGTCTTCGCGTTTGCCGCCAACCTGGTGCTTGGTCAATTCAATCCGGGCTTTGCCGATCAGCCGGTGGCCCATACCCAACATTTCTGGAATTTCGCCGGCATGGTGCTGGCCGGCCTGGCCTTTGCCCTGGCCGGTGGGTGTCCGGGGCGGCAGCTGTTCATGGCCGGAGAGGGAGACGGTGATGCTGCCGTTTTCGTTGTCGGCATGATCGTCGGCGCCGCCTTCGCGCACAATTTCGGGCTGGCCAGTTCTCCGGCCGGCGTCGGGCCGAACGGCATCGCCGCGGTGGTGGTCGGCATGGCGGTGTGCCTGTTCATCGGTTTCACCATGCGGAAAACAGCATAAAAAGGAGCAGATCATGGCAACTACGATAGATGCGCGGGGCCTGTCGTGCCCGCAACCGGTACTGATGACCCTGGAGACGATCAAGGCCGGGGCCGAAGCGGAACTGATCGTGCTGGTGGACACCGACACCTCTCGGGAAAATGTCTCGCGGGCGGCGGCCAGCCAGGGGTACGGTGTTGCAGCCGTTGATCCGGACGGTGACGGCTACCGCTTGACCCTGAAGAAGGAGTGAGCGTGACCCTGTTGTCCCGACTGAAGGAGGCGATTGCTCCGGCGAAACCGGTCTCATCGCCGCGATCATCGATGGATCGCGGCTTTCTCGTCTTCGAAAATACCAGCGAGGTCATCCAGGCGGAAAAGCTCCTCTCAGAGGCCGGCTGGACGGTCCGGGTCATGGGGCCGCCGCCCGAGATACAGCGCGGCTGCGACCTGGTGATCGAGTTCCCGTTGATCGAGCGGCTGGAGATCGTCAGGCTCCTTGGTGCTTCCGGGCTGGACCCGCTGGAGACGGTGCCGGTCAGCGGACCGCTGCTGCAGCCGGTCGATATCTTCCAGCGGGTGGACTATGGTGCGTACCTGATGGTGCGCGCCGCCAACATGAAGATCTGTGTGGAAAAAGTCACCGGAACCATCGTCAACATCTCCGGCGGCGGCTGCCCCGACGTACCGTATCTGGCGGCCATGCTGGTCGGCAAGAAGCTGAGCGAGGCACCGAGCCCGCGAGATATCGGCCACACCCTGTGCGGCTATGCCCTGCACCTCGCCTTCGAGGAGATCACAGAACAATGCTCGCCATCGTAGGTACCGTCCCCGACGCAGCGGTGCCAATCCTGGAAGGCCCCGCAACCCTTGACGGGACGACCATAACCGTAGCCGGCCGCCGCTTTCCGGTAAACCGCGGCACCCCCGCCCTGCTCGCGGCCGCCGCAGTCATCAGCCGGGTGCTCGGCCAGCCGGCACCGATTGCCTACCTGGCCGGCGATATCGGGCGCGGGGATGGCAGTCGCCGGCTCTACGCCCACCTGACCGAACACCTCGCCACGGCCGATCACCGGGTCATGGCCTTTCATTATCTGCAGCCCGACGTGGACTGGCACGGCCGGGTATTGCTGGCCCTGCAGGAAATGACTCACCCGCCGCTGCTCATCGCCGACGCCGGTTTCATGTACGTGGCCAAGATGAGCGGGCAGGCCGGCGCCTACGACCTGTTCACCCCGGACATCGGCGAACTCGCCTTCCTGGCCGACGAGAAGGCCCCGCATCCCTTTTACACCCGTGGCTTTATCCTGCACATGGAAGAACGGGCCGAGGAGATGATCGACAGAGCCTACCGCCACGACAATGCCGCCCGACACCTGCTGGTCAAAGGACGGCGTGACTACGTGGTCGAACGGGGACGCATCCGGGCGGTTGTCGACACGCCGAGCGTTCCTGAACTCGAGCCGATCGGCGGCACCGGCGACACGGTGACCGGCATCGCCGCGGCCCTGATCCAGTCCGGTGTGCCCATTCCGGCCGCCGCCGAAGCGGCGGCCCGCATCAATCGCATCGCCGGACAACTCGCCCAGCCAAACCCGGCGACCCAGGTAACCGACATCATCGCCTGCATCGAGCGCGCGGCCGACACGATCGATTTTATATAACCCCCATGACGGGACGTCACAACGAAGGATGAAAATCGGCATCGTGGTCGGAAAGGCTGGCCGGTCCTGCCTCCAGCTGCTGCTCTGCGGCCTGATCGGCTGGCCTCCGAGGCCGACAGACAGGCCATCCATGGCCTGGCGAGAAGCTTTCGGGCCTGATTCTCCGTCCAG
>CAZUJZ010000015.1:0-21657 GCA_964620665.1 uncultured Desulfofustis sp.
AGCCGGAGGCAGGACCGGCCAGACCGTCCGACCACGATGGCGATTTTCATTGTTCGTTGTGACTATCAGCCATGGCAGTTATATGGCCAAAAACACCATCAACGAAGACGAACATGGCCCAGGCCTCCACCAGTGACGACGACGGCCAGCGCTGCCGCTGACTCCGCGACAGAGTCACTCTCCGGCAAGCGGACGTTTAAACGCCGAGCCGGGCGGTCTCCCGACTACGACGTATTTCACAGGCCCGCTCGAAGGCAGCTTTTTTGCCATGCTTCTTGATTGACACCGAGGTCTTTCCCTGTTTGCCCTGCGGCGTCACCCAACTGACCTCGTAGCGGTTCAGGTTTTCATTGAGGCGAACACCGACAACTCCGGTACCGGAGTTACTGACGGTGACCATATGCTTGTTCGTCCGGACCTTGCCGAGTTTCTTCTCGGTCTGATCCCGCCAGGAAATCGCTGAAAGCAAGCTGGAGTAGCGACCGCCACACTTGCGGTCGGAAAAGAACTTGGAATGAGTCCTTCCCTTGTAGCGAACCCGTACATACCAACCGTGAGTTCTTTTCGACTCCTGATCGATACGGGCTATGTCCTTATGTTTTTCCAACAACAGCTTTTGTTTCTTATCTGCCACAATCACTTTGCAAAACCTCTCTTTTCTGTTTTGTTATGGTCGTCCGCCGGTCACGATTAAACGCTCCGTCTGGTTGCCGATCAACTGAGAGCCGTACCGGTCGAAATAGTACCGGCACCTGCGAGAACCGTGCCGCGAATAGACTACATAGTTGGTCAGGTGAAAAATGTCAACCCTTTTTGGCGCCTTCAGAAGATTTTCTCTTTGTTTTCAGGGTATCACCGCCCAATTTCAGCCAAAACCGCAATACCGTTACCGAATCATGGATGCGTTATGAAAAAGACCCTGAGTCACTTCGAACAACTGCTGACGACAATCCACCGTCTACGGGGCGAATCAGGCTGCCCCTGGGATCGTCGGCAAACAACCGATTCTTTGGAAAAGTACCTCAACGAGGAATTCACCGAAATCACCGAGGCGATCGCCCAGGGCGATCGAGAAAATCTTTGTGAAGAGTTAGGCGATTTTCTTTATTTAATCATCATGCTTGCAGAAATCAACGCAGAAGAGCACACCTTCACCCTTGACGATGTGCTGACCACCATCAACGAAAAGCTGGTCAGACGACACCCGCACGTCTTCGCCGGCGCCCCGATACGCGACGAAGCGGCCCTGACCGAACAATGGCAGCAAATCAAGGCTCGGGAAAAAGCCGGGAAAAGTTGAGATATCGCCGGAAGCGGTGCGTCCGCGAGGCAGGATGGGGCGCTGCCGGCAGAGCGACCGGCGGAGGGTTGGCCGGTTGTTCCCGAGAAATCATTTGACTCAACAAACCATAATGCAGTATTGTTATCGGTTTGTCGGTGGGCGGATACATTCATCCGCCCACCTTTATCCCTCCTCGCTCTCTGCGAGATACACGGAAAGCGAGGGCCGAACGGCGGCATGGACCGCCAGGCAAAACGTCCACGAGGAGGAACGTATGAGAAGGTATGAACAGGTCTATATTCTTCGCCCGTCTCTGAGCGAGAATGAGATCACCACGCTCATTGAGAACACCACCAACATAGTTCTCGGTGATCAGGGAGCAATCATTCAACTTGACCCTTGGGGCATGCGCAAGCTGGCCTATCCCATCAATAAGGAATCCCAAGGATACTACGTGTTTTGCGATTTCGCCGGGACCCCGAAGGCCGTCGCTGAAATCGAACGAAAATTCCGGATCGATGACGCGGTGTTGAAGTACCTGTCGGTAAAAATTTCAGACGCCATCAGTGATGAAGAGATAGCTGCCGCGCAAGATGCGGCTGCCGCCAAGGCGAGCGCTACCGACCAGGATGACGAATCTGAAGTTGCACCGGCAACAGCCGATGATACCGACGACAGCGCAGATAACAAAGATGAGGACAAAGAATAAACCCTCCCCGTCGAAATCGGGGTCTAAGGAGATAGATCATGGCTGCACGACCGCAAAGAAAACTTTTTTCCCGAAAAAAAGTCTGTCGATTCTGCATGGACAAGGACTTGACCATAGACTACAAGGACCACAAAACGCTGCGCAATTTTGTTACTGAACGGGGTAAGATTATTCCGAGAAGAATCCTCGGCACCTGCGCCACCCACCAGCGCCGCCTGTGTTCGGCCGTCAAACGTGCTCGCCAGATAGCTCTGCTTCCCTATTCAGGAAACACCCAGGGTTAAATGGAAGTATTGGCAGGAGCGGTGGTGACTGACGAAAAAACAGGCAATATCGGAGGCAACAGAGCGCTGCAGTTCGTTCTCCTGTTCGCTGTGCTCATTCTGCTCCCCGGTATGCAGGGTGCCTTGTTCGGCTGGTTGTACTTCATGCTGCCGACGGCGGTGGTGTTTGCCATGTATCGCTGGGAGCATGGGTTTCGCCTGGTTCTCGCCGGACTGCTCATTGCCTCCGTCATCGCGGGTCTGATCGGTGCCTGGGGAACCATCGTGCTTGCCGCGGTGCTCATCCCGACCGGCTATGCTCTGGGCAGTTCCGCCCTGCAAAACGACGGCCCGGCTTTGTCCGGCCTGAAAGGTACCGTAGCGCTGCTCTTCTGCTGTTTACTGCTGATCGCCGGGCAAACGGTTTTTACCGGTACCAATCCGATCAGCGGATTTCTCGGCTCCCTCGACCACGATATCGAATCGGCACTTGCATCCTATCGCCAGAGCGAGGCATTTGCACCGGACACCATGGCACTGTTGGAACAATCGTTTTATCAGATGAAAATCGTTTTGCCGAAGATTCTGCCGTCTCTGTTTTTCAGTATGGCATTATTCGTCTCCTGGCTGGCCATGCTGACCGGCAATCGCTTGATCCGTCGTCTGACCGGATATCAGCCGTGGGAGGAGCACACCGATTGGCATGTGCCGGATCGTCTTGTCTGGCTGTTTATCGGTGCTGCAGTGCTGTCTTTGCTGCCGCTCGGCACGATTCGCCTGATCGGCATCAACCTGCTGATCGCGCTCAGCCTGGTTTATGTCCTGCAGGGCTTTTCCATTCTCTCTTTTTTTCTGCACAAGTGGAGAACGCCCCTGTTGCTTCGCTTTTTCGTTTACGGCATGATGCTCTTTCAATCGTTCGGGGCCATGCTGTTGCTTGGTATCGGTCTGGCCGATGTCTGGTTCGACATGAGACGGCTCGGCAAAATCGATCCGGCGCCGGAGCAAGATGACCGTCCTTAACAGAAACAACAATGCTTAACAGTATCGTCAAGCATAACCCGATATGAGGAATCAACCATGGAACTCATACTGAAACAAACCATAGAAAAACTGGGCCGTGAAGGCGATATCGTCAAGGTAAAGCCTGGTCACGGCAGAAATTATCTGCTGCCGCAGGGCAAAGCGGTCCTGGCCACGCCGGCCAACCTGGCGGTCCTTGAGAAACACAAGGCCGAAATCCAGGCCAGGCTTGCCGAGGAACAGAAACATGCCAATGCCGCGCTCAACAAGCTCAACGGCGTTGTCCTTGAGTTCGAAGCCCTGGTCGGCGAAGACGACAAATTGTTCGGTTCCGTCTCGGTTAACGATATTTGCGAAAAACTCGCCGACAATAAAATCGAGGTGGAGAAAAAACAAGTCACCTTAAGCGAACCGATCAAGTCCCTCGGCGAGCATCAAGTCTCCATCAAGGTCGGTTTCGATCTGTTTGCCGAAATAACCGTCAAGGTCAGCGCTCAGCAGAGCGACGCCTGAGACTCCGCCCGGCGCTTCTCTCATCTGCAGCGGTACCCCCGGGTGTCGTGCAGAGACGGAGGAGTGCTGATGCAGCACAAACACACCGGCAGTTCGACAGCTGTCCCGGTGTGTTTTTGTTTTGACAGCAAAGAGCCGTTGTATTAGACAGCAACCTGTGGTTCTTTCAAAGCCGATGCCTATGAATGATCTACTCTCGTCAGCCACCGCTCCAAGCCGCCCCGCCGGGAGCCGTGTCCCGCCGCACAACGTCGAAGCCGAACAATCGGTGCTCGGCTCGATTCTGCTTAAGGACAAGGCCTTCGCGACGGTGGTCGACATCGTCTCCGCCCAGGATTTCTATCGCGACAGCCACCGGATCATCTTCTCGGCGATGATCGAACTCTTCAATCGCAGCGAACCGCTGGATCTCGTCACCATCACCAGCCTGCTCAACGACACCGGCCGGCTTGAAGGCGTCGGCGGCGCCTCCTACCTGGCGTCGCTGACTTCAATCGTGCCGGTTACCGCCAATATCGCCTCCTATGCCCGTATCGTTCGGCAGAAATCGGTATTGCGCAACCTGATCAACGCCAGCAGCGATATCGCCAACCGCTGTTTCGAGGAACAGGATGACATCGACCAGCTGGTCGATGACGCCGAACAATCAATTTTCGATATTGCCGGCAAGAAGGACGCCACCGTTTTCCAGCCGCTGAAAAGCGTCATCCCCGGATGCTTCGACAAGATAGAGCAACTCTACAAGCGAAAGGAACTGATTACCGGGGTACCGACCGGCTACTACGAACTCGACAAACTGACCGCCGGCCTGCAGCCATCGGATTTGATCGTACTTGCCGCCCGGCCATCCATGGGCAAGACCGCTTTTGCACTGAACCTGGCACAGCATGCCGCCCTCGTCGAGAAAACCGGAGTCGCCGTCTTCAGTCTGGAGATGTCCCGGGAGCAACTGGCCATGCGCCTGCTCAGCACCGTCGGCCATATCGATTCGCAGCGGATCCGTACCGGGCGGCTGCACACGGAAGACTGGCCGCACCTGACCCGGGCAGTCGGCATGCTCTCCGACGCCCCGATCTACATCGACGACACTCCGGCCCTCTCCATCCTCGAGATGCGCTCGAAGATCAGACGACTGGCGGCCCGCCATGATATCGGGTTGATCATCGTTGATTACCTGCAATTGATGCGGGGGCGCAACGCCGAGAACCGTACCCAGGAAATCAGCGATATCTCCCGTTCGCTCAAGGCCCTGGCCAAGGAACACAGCGTCCCGGTACTTGCCCTGTCCCAGCTCAACCGTGGCCTGGAAAGTCGAACCGACAAACGGCCGATGATGGCTGATTTGCGCGAATCCGGCGCCATCGAACAGGATGCCGATGTAATCTGCTTCATCTATCGGGACGAGGTCTACAACAAGGCCGTAGACAACCCCAACAAGGATGTCGCCGAGATCATCATCGGCAAACAGCGAAACGGACCGACCGGGTTGGTTCGGTTGTTTTTCAAAAAAGAATACACGATGTTCGAAAACCTCAGTTCCTACGACGAATCGTCATGAAACGGGCCGGCCGCCCGTCGAATTCCAGCAACCACGCATCAGTCAGCTGCAGGAGAAAAAAGGCATGAGTGAGGACAGCTCTTTTCCACAGAAATACGATTTCTCCACCGTGGAAAAACGATGGCAGGATTATTGGGAAAAAAACAAGACCTATCGGGTCATCGAGGACGACGCGAAACAGAAATACTACGTACTGGAGATGTTTCCCTACCCGTCGGGCCGCATCCATATGGGGCATGTCCGGAACTACACGATCGGTGACGTGGTTGCCCGCTACAAGCGGTTGCGCGGCTTCAACGTCCTCCACCCGATGGGCTGGGACGCATTCGGGTTGCCCGCCGAAAACGCCGCCCAGAAACACCGGACCCACCCTGCCAAATGGACGCGCGAGAATATCGCCTACATGAAGTCCCAGCTGAAAAAGCTCGGCTTTTCCTATGACTGGGACCGTGAATTCGCGACCTGTGACGCCGATTACTATCGTTGGGAACAGAAGCTGTTTTTGGAGATGTATAGCCGTGGCCTCGTCTATCGCCGGATTACCACGGTCAACTGGTGCGATACCTGTCAGACGGTACTGGCCAACGAACAGGTCATCGAAGGCACCTGCTGGCGTTGCGACGCTTTCGTGCAACCACGAAACATGCACGGCTGGTTCTTCAAAATCCTCGACTATGCCGACGAACTCCTCGAAGACCTGCATAAGCTCGACGGCTGGCCGGAAAAAGTAGTAACCATGCAGCACAACTGGATCGGCAAATCGACCGGTCTGATCTGCACCTTTCCGGTCGACGGCAGTGACGAAGGAATTGCCATCTTCACCACCCGTCCCGACACTATTTTCGGCGTCACCTTCATGTCGATCGCCGCCGAACACCCGTTGATCGACACCCTCATTGGCGGCAGTGACCGGGAAACCGAGCTGCGCGCCTTCATCGCCGCCATCGTCGATGAAAAACGGCGCCGACCGGTAACCGACGAACTCGACAAAAAAGGGATGTTCACCGGCCGGTACTGCCGCAATCCGTTCAATGGCCAGAGCGTTCCGATCTACATCGCCAATTTCGTCCTGATGGAGTACGGCACCGGTGCCGTCATGGCCGTCCCGGCGCACGATCAGCGCGATTTCGAGTTTGCTCGGACCTATGCGCTGCCCATCGTCCCGGTGGTCATCCCGCCCGAAACTAAACTCGATCCCGAGCAGATGACGGCCGCCTCAACCGAACCCGGTCGCCTGGTCAATTCGGGCGCTTTCACCGGTATGGACTCCATCGAGGCGCAGTCTGCCATTATTGCCCACGCCGAGAGCATCGGCTGCGGCAGCAGCCACACCACGTATCGCCTGCGTGATTGGGGGATCTCCCGACAGCGCTACTGGGGGGCACCAATCCCGATAATTCATTGCCCGACCTGCGGTGTAATCCCGGTGCCGCTGGAGAATCTGCCGATCCGACTGCCTGACGGCGCCGACACCGGCGCCGATGAGTGCAGCCCGCTCAGCCGCCGCCCGGAATTCATCACAACTACCTGCCCGACCTGCGGGGGTTCGGCCGAGCGCGAAACGGACACCATGGACACGTTCGTCGAGTCGTCGTGGTATTTCGCTCGCTTTGCCTGTTCCGATAATCACGACGCCATCCTCGACGGGCGCACCGACTATTGGCTGCCCGTCGACCAGTATATCGGCGGTGTCGAACACGCCATTCTCCACCTGCTCTATTCGCGTTTTTTCACCAAGGTATTGCGCGATCTCGGCTACCTCTCTATCGATGAGCCGTTCATCAACCTGCTGACCCAGGGAATGGTCATCAAGGACGGTGCCAAGATGTCAAAATCAAAAGGAAACGTTGTTGATCCCGATCAGTTGATCAACCAGTACGGCGCCGATACCGTTCGCCTCTTCAGCCTGTTCGCCGCGCCGCCGGAACGCGATCTGGAGTGGAACGCCCAGGGGGTCGAAGGGGCCAGCCGTTTTCTCAACCGGGTCTATCGCACCATCACCCGGTTCGCTCAGCACCGCCCTGCCGCCGTCCCATCCGGCGAGCCAACGGATATCGATCGCGATCTGCAGCGAAAACTGCATCAGACCATCAAGAAGGTGAGCTTCGATATCGAGAACGATTTCCATTTCAATACTGCCATCAGCGCGGTCATGGAACTGTTCAACACGTTATCCGCCGCCACCGACGACAATAAAGCTCAGCAGGCACGTCCTGCCGTCATCGAAGATGTCATCAGGACCATACTCGTGCTGCTCTCCCCGATGGTGCCGCATTTTTGTTCCGAGATGTGGCGCGTCATGGCGTTCACCGACACCCTCGAGGATCAGTCCTGGCCTGCCTACGATGAAGAAACCGCCCGGGAGGACCTGCTGACCATTGTCCTGCAGGTCAACGGCAAGGTCAGGTCTCGCCTGCACGTCGCCGCCGACATCGGCGACGAGCAGCTCCGCGAGCAGGCCGTTGCCGATGCCAATGTGTTGCGCTATATCGACGGGCAGGAGATTAAAAAGATCATTGTCGTCAAGAAGAAACTTGTTAATATCGTTGTTTAATACTACTATGACACAGCTCCGGCACCTGGTGCTGCCGGCCGTAAGGCGGCAGTTGCTGCCGTTTCGAACCCATCAGAAAGGAGTCCTGCCGTGAAACTGCTCGTTCGTTTCTTCGTGGTTATTCTGGGAACCACCCTTCTGCTCGGCGGATGCGGCTACCGCAACCCCTATGTCTACTCCGGTCCGGATAAATCCATTTACGTGACCACCTGGAAAAACCGGACCAGCGAACTGCAACTCGATGCCGATATCTATCAGGCTCTGATCAGGTGGTTCCAGAAATCGGGTTCCATCTCCATCACCAAGAAAAAGGAAGGGGCCGATCTGATCCTGGCCGGCGAGATCATTTCCTACAACCTGCCGAGCCTCACCTACGGTGCAAACAACGACGCCTCAACCGTCAAATTGCGTCTCAGGGTCCGCTATATCCTGAAGGACCTGAACACCGACAGGGTGCTGATCGAGCAGTCATCGGAGGAGTGGATCGAGGACTTCCGGGTCAGTTCCGATTCAGCGCAGACCAGAGACAATGGCAATCGGGCCCTGGAGATCATCATTGAAGATATGGCCCAGAAAATCTACCAACGCTCCCTGGTACAAATTTCCAAGCTGCCCTGATACGCAAACGGTCATGAACGCTCACGCCGGTCTCCGCCCTTATCGGGCCGGCCTGAGCCAGTGACTACTCCGGCCGGTTCCATTTCGCCAAACACCCGCGTGTCATCCGTAAAGATTTCCATCGGCAGCGTGCCCCTCTCCGGGCACCTGATTCTTGCCCCGCTTGCCGGTTACAGCGATTTGCCGTTTCGTCTCCTGTGCCGACAACACGGGGCAGCACTCTGCGTGTCGGAAATGGTCAGCTCGCACGGACTCGTCTACGACCAGCCGGCCACCAAAGCGCTGCTGGTCAGCTGCGCCGAGGAGCGGCCGGTGTCTTTTCAGCTCTTCGGTAGTGACGCCGTGATCATGGGGGCGGCCGCCGGCCTGCTCAACGATTATCAGCCGGATCTGATCGATATCAATATGGGCTGTCCGGTCAAGAAGGTAACCAAACGAGGTGGTGGCGCGGCCCTGATGACCGACCTGCGGCTTGCCGAGCGGATCATTTCAGCGGTGGTGGCCGCTGCCGACTGCCCGGTAACCGTCAAATGCCGGATCGGCCCCGATCGCTCCGATATCAATGTCGTTGCGTTTGCTCACATGGCCGAAGCCGCCGGCGCCGCCGCCATCACGGTCCATGGCCGGACCTGGAAACAGGGTTTTACCGGGCGATCCGATTGGCGCCAGATTGCCCGGGTCAAACAGGCCGTCACCATACCGGTGATCGGCAACGGGGACATTGGCGATTATCACCAGGCCCGGGCACATCTGGCCGAAACCGGTTGCGACGCGGTGATGATCGGCCGCGCGGCGCTGGGCAATCCCTGGGTTTTTTCAGCCGGCGGCAAACCGGACTCGCCGGAAGGTATCCTCACCACCGTCCGGCAACACATGGCACTGATCGCACGACACGGCAACACCAGATACCTCGGCTCCATCAAAAGCCAGGTGAGCAGATATTACAAGGGATTGCCGGGAGCCGCCCGCTTCCGGGAAAAAATCTACCAGGCTGCCGACTGGCAGATGTTGATCGAACTGCTCGATGGTGGCTCCGCGGCGACCGTCTGAGACGACTGCCCCCTTCTTTTTTTAAACGATTCCGATGACCCACTGGAAACACCTTCTCAGTCGCAGCATTACCAGTTATGAGGATCTTTGCCGTTGCTTTCCCGGCCGCATCGATCCGGCCGCTGCCGCGGTTATAAAGCGCTATCCGTTGCGCATCAACCCCTATTACCTGAAATTGATCCAGGCAACCGGTCTTCCACTCTTTCTGCAGGCCGTTCCCCGGGCCGAAGAGCTCGATGATCCGGTCGGCATCACCGATCCGCTCGCCGAAGAGAGTCTCAGCCCGGTCCCGGGGATCGTACATAAGTACCCGGATCGAGCTCTTTTTCTGGTTACCGGCCAATGTGCGCTCTATTGTCGGTTCTGTACCCGGAAACGTCACGTCGGTCGGCCGAGCATGCCGGCCGGTGAATCGACTTTTGCCGCCGGTCTCGATTATCTGAAAAATCACCCGGAAATCAAGGAAGTGCTTTTGTCCGGCGGCGACCCGTTGCTGCTCGACGACGACCGGCTGGACGAGATTCTTGCAGCGCTGCGGGCTATCCCGTCACTGGAGATTATCAGGATCGGCAGCAGGGTGCCCTGTACACTGCCGATGCGGGTGACCAAAAAACTGTGCCGGATCCTGAAAAAGTACCACCCCCTTTTCATCAATACCCACTTCAACCATCCGGCGGAACTGACCGACGAAGCAGCACTCGCCTGCCGTCGACTGGCCGATTCCGGCATTCCGCTTGGTTGTCAGACGGTTCTGCTCAGAGGAATCAACGATTCGCCTGCCATCCTGTGCGACCTGCTACGCGGCCTGCTGCGCCTGCGCGTCAAGCCGTATTATCTGTTCCAGGCCGATTTGACCAGCGGCACCAATCATTTCCGCACGACCATCGACGAAGGCCGGGCCATTATGCGGGAGTTGATCGGCCATCTGTCCGGCATGGCCATCCCCACCTACGCCCTCGACGCACCGGGAGGGTGCGGGAAAATTCCTCTGACCCCCTCGTATCAGGTGGCAAGCGATGACCTTTTCCGGTTTCACTCTTTCCGTGGTGAACTCTGCAGCTATCCTGAACCGGATCCGGCCGCGACTCATTTTTCACCGGGAAAACTTGCAACGTCTTATTCGAAAACGATATAGTAGGTGATAGCATGTTTCACGCACCTGCTGCTCGTCACCTGTCTCGCCTGAATCTCGCCACAGCCCGGCAGGCACCGTGTTGACGATCGGCCGTCTGCGTGCGCAACCGGGGCGCCGTCACCCAACCATCAGCAGGACAAAGTCACCATGGACCACGACGAACTATTGAGAACAGTGTTCGCTTCAGACGAGCTGCCAACCCTGCCGACGGTTGCCTCCAAGCTGATCACCCTGACCTCGCGGGAAGATACGACCCTGACCGATATTGCCGACCTGATTGCTCAGGACATCTCGCTGTCGGCTAAAATCCTCAAGGTGTCCAACTCGGCCTTTTACAGTTTTCCGCAACAGATCGGTTCCATCAAACAGGCCGTATCGATCCTTGGCACCAACGCAGTCCGCAGCCTCGTTCTCTCCTTCTCCTTTCTTTCGATCCGTAACGGTTCGCGCAAGAGTCGTTTTGATTTTGCCAAATTCTGGGAGCGCTCTCTGGCTGCCGCCGTCGCTTCAAAACTGATTCTGGAAAAGGTCAAGGGGGTTGATACCGAGGAGGTCTTTATCTCCGGGCTCCTGCAGAATCTCGGGGAATTAATCTTTGCCCGCACCTTTCCCGACACATACGAACAGGTCATCGAGGCTGTGGCAGACAATCAATACGATCTGCTGGGGGCCGAGCAATCGCTGCTCGGAGTCACCCACTGCCACATCGGTTATGAGGTGGCACAACACTGGTCTTTCCCGGAGACCTTGCTGCAGCCCCTCCGATTTCATCACCACCCGGCCGATTACCACGACGGCGACCGAAGCATTCTGGCCACGATTAAAGCCGTTTATCTCTCTGACCTGCTGATAAACATCCTCTTTTCCAGCAAACCCGAAGAGTATCATAAGCAATTTCGCAAAGAAGCGAAAAAGCTGCTCGGGCTGACCAACGAGGATATCGAGGATATCCTGGAAAAAGTCCATATCAGTGTTGTTCAGGCCGGCGAGTATTTCGGCCTGAAGATGAAACACACCAAATCCATCCAGGAGATTTTGCAGGAGGCAAATATCCGGCTCAGCCTGCTCAATCTCGATTATGATCAGATGAACAAGCAATTGGTCGCCGCCAAGATCGAGCTGGAAAACCTCACCCGGGAGTTGGAGAAAAAAAACAAGATCCTCGACAGTCTCGTCCATATCGACGGGCTGACCGAGATTTACAATCACCGCTACTTCCAGACGGCCCTCGACCGGGAAATCGACCGGTCCATCCGCCAGGATGCCACCGTCTCGCTGCTGCTCATCGACATCGATCGCTTCAAACAGTTCAACGACACCTACGGCCATCAGCTGGGCGACGAAATTCTTAAGGATTTCAGCTTATTATTAAAATCACATCTGCGCACCTACGACACCCTGGCCCGGTACGGCGGCGAGGAATTCGGGGTTATCCTGCCGGCCACCGATGCCGATACCGCGCTGCTCGTCGCCGAGAAACTCCGGACTGAAATTGATGACAACGAATTTCTCGTCGCTTCAGAGAAGCACCATGTCACCGCCAGTATCGGCGTGTGCTCGAGTCGTCCCGGCGTCGAGGACGATTTTTCCAAATCGCTGTTGATCAGCCGGGCCGACCAGGCGCTCTACGAGGCCAAACGCCAGGGGCGAAACCGGGTCTGCCTGTGGGCCCCGAAGAAGAAATGGTTTCAGTTGTAACATCACGCGACACGGGCCAACGCCGGCCGTTACCACCAACAAAGGATCAGTCAACCGTTATGCAGCATGTAACAGGCCGGTGCTGTCCATCCTCCGAAGACTTTTTTATCGCCACCTGAAGTCACTATGGATCAACACGATATCACGATCAATTACAGTTTCGACCTGGCCAACGGGACGAAAAAGCGCTTTCTGATCAGGCTCGACCCGGCGACATCGCTGATGCGGCCATCATCATACGGCAAAGCTGAATGGACCAAGCTGGCCGCTCACCAATGCTCCTGCTGCCGGCTCGATCGCGAGCGAATCGGTCATTGCCCGGTGGCGATCAATATCGCCGACCTGGTCACCGCGTTCCGGGATATCCTGTCGCACGAATCATGTACGGTATCGTGCATCACCACGGAACGAACGACTATCAAAGAGACCATCGTCCAGGATGGTTTGAGCTCGATCATGGGCATCATCATGGCCACCAGCGGCTGTCCGACCCTGGATATCCTCCGGCCGATGGCCCGTTTTCATCTCCCCTTCGCGACCGTCGACGAATCGATGTTCCGGATCGTGTCGGTCTACCTGCTACGCCAATATTTCATCGAATCGGACGGCGGGAAGCCCGATTATCACCTTGATCGCATCAAACAATACTGGCGGCAGATCGAGCAGGTCAACGAGGGCATACTCAATCGGATTCGCTACGCGGCGGAATTGGATGCCGACAAGAACGCCATCGTCATTCTCAATTGTCTGGCCCAGATACTACCGATGGAAATAGACGAAAATCTCAACTCCCTTCGGCCCTTCTTTTTCCGTCAGGAACCACCGGTCGACCCATAAACCGCCGGGCCGGCTACAGCATGTTCTCCGGATCAACATCGATCAGTACCCGCTGGCCGCCGGAACGCTGGAAGGATGCGGCCAGGTAATCGGTCAACCGGTGCAAAGCGGCCGTATCCGTCGCTTTGAGCAGAATCTGCCAGCGGTATCGGTCGCGCAGGCGTTCGATCGCCGCCGGTGCCGGCCCGAGCACCGAGACCTGCGAAGACGATGCATTTGTTTTTATCCAGTCTCGCGCCCCCCGGCCGATTTCCTCTGCCCTGGCACGTGCCAACGACTCCTGACGATCCTCGACGAGAAAGAATACCAACCGGGCAAATGGCGGGAAACCGGCGGACGCCCTGATTTTCACCTCCTGCTCGGCCAGGTCCGCATAACGGTGCTCGGCCGCCAGGCCGATTGCGTAATGATCGGGTTGCAGGGTCTGGATGATCACCCGGCCGGGCGTATCGCCCCTGCCGGCCCGTCCGGTCACCTGGGCGATGAGTTGATAGGTCTTTTCGGCGGCTCGATAATCGGGAAAACTGAGTCCACTGTCGGCAAGCACGATACCGACCAGCGTCACGTCGGGAAAATGCAGGCCTTTGGCCAGGATCTGCGTGCCGACCAGCACATCGAGTTCCCTGTTGCCGGCGGCCTTGAGCAGACCGAGAAAAGCGCGCCGATCGGCGGCAATATCCGAATCGAGCCGGGCGATCCGCGCCTGCGGCAGCAACGCCGCCACTTCCTCGCCGACCCGTTCGGTACCGAACCCGACCGGATGCATTCGGGTCGAACCGCAGGTTGCACAGCGCGTAGAAGACGGCAGGCGATAACCACAATAGTGGCAGAGAAGCGCCTGTGGACGTTTATGCAGGTTCATGGTCACCTTGCAATGACGACATTCGACCATCGTGCCGCAGTCGAGACACACGACCGAGGATGAGAATCCCCGCCGATTGATCAGCAGGATGCTCTGCTTTCCCCGGTCATAGGTTTCCTGCAGGGCTGTTTTCAATGCTGTATGAAACAGTCCCGTGCCGTGTTGCTGCTTTTTCAGATCGACGATCGCCACCTCCGGCAGGCTTCGACCGCCAACCCGCCGGGACAACTGCAACAGCTCGTACTTACCGCTGCGTCCGTGCTGATAACTGGTAACAGACGGTGTCGCCGAACCGAGAATCACCACCGCATCATTCATGCTCGCCCTGACAATTGCGACATCGCGGGCATGATAGCGCAAGCCGTCCTGCTGCTTGAAGCCGCCGTCATGCTCTTCATCGACCACCACCAGGCCGAGGTCGGGCAGCGGCGCAAACACGGCTGATCGGGCACCGACGACGATTTGTGCAGCACCGGAGAGGATCCGGCTCCATTCATCGAACCGCTCACCCGGTGACAGACCGGAGTGGAGCAAGGCCACCAGCGGGCCGAAGCGAGACACGAAATGTGCCTCGAGCTGGGTTGCCAGCGCGATTTCGGGCACCAGGATCAGCACCCCGCGCCCGTTGGCCAGGGTCCGCTCGGCGGCGGCAAGATAGACCTCGGTCTTGCCGCTGCCGGTAATGCCGTGCAGCAGAAAGGTGCGGTAAGCCCGCCGCTCGAGCGATTCGACAATCGCGGCAATGGCGACCAGCTGCTCGTCGCTGTGCTGCTCAATCCGGGGATAAAACGGCAGCAGGTCGCCCAACGGGCTGCGATAAACCCGGCGGTCCAGGGCGGTGATCAGACCATCTGCCGCCAGGGTCTCAACAATCCTCGCCCCGTAGGGATACTCGGCCGTCAGTTCCCGACGCGGCACGTCTTCGGCGCCGCTGCCGGCGGAAATCGATGCCGCCACCAGCAGGGTTTTGGCCTCGGCCCGGCCCGGCTCACGACCAATCTTCTCACGCACATACCGGTCGATCAACGCCAATGCTGCAGCTTCCTCGGTGACGCCGTCGATGTGCCGGCACAGTTCCCGGTCGAGCCGATAGCATCGTTCAAGCTTCTTGCCGACCGAGTCCCTGCTGCAGCGCTTGATGACCCGCACCACCCCGTCCTCGATCAACCGATTGACGGTTGCCCTGCCGTTTCTGTCGGCAAGCACCCTCTTGCTCTCACGGGGCGACAGTGAACCCGCGGCCAGCAGCCTGGCCAGCCATTCATCGGCGGACGCTCCGGCCGATCGATCCCCACCCTCTTTGTCGCTATTATTTTCTGTCAGGCATATGATCGGTTCAACGCTGACCTTCAAGCCGCCGGGCAGCGCGGTCTTGATCACCTGCCCAAGGGGGTAATGGTAATACGCAGCCAGCCAGCGGAACAACTCGACCATAGCGGCGGGGAACAACGGCACCGCGTCAATGAGGTCGAAAACCTTTTTGAGCTCGAACGGGGAGTCTTGCTGCTGCCCGACCGCCAGAATATAACCGCTGGCCCGGCCGGTGCCGAACGGGACGAAGACCCGGCGGCCGACCAGCGCCTGGTCCGGCTCCTCAGCGCCGGCCAGGGTATCGGGCAGCAGATAGGAATAGGTCTGCCCGACCGGAGCCGCGACCGCAACCTCCACGCATCTCATAGCGACGCGACAGTCTCCTGGAGAAAGCTCTTGAACGATGCTCCGAGCTCGTTGTGCCGCAGCCCATAGGCGACGATTGCCTGGAGATACCCGAGTTTATCGCCGGCATCATACCTGGTGCCCTCGAATTCGTAGGCATACATCTCTCGCCGTTTGGTAAGGGCGAGCAAGGCGTCCGTCAACTGAATCTCGCCACCGTGCCCGGGCGTGGTGTTGCTGAGAATCTCGAAAATATCCGGTTTCAGGATATAGCGGCCGATGATCGCCAGATCGGAGTCAGTCGTGCCGGGGGCCGGTTTCTCGACCATGCGGGAGACTTTGAAGGTGCGCTCGCGGTCGTTCGCCTCACCTTCGACAATACCGTACTGGTGGGTCTGTTCAGGCTCCACACGTTGCACCGCAACGATCGACTCCCCCACTTCGCGATATAACTCGAGCATCTGTCGGGCGCAGGGTACGTCACCGAGCACCAGATCATCGCCGAGACAGACCATGAACGGCTCATTGCCGACGATATGCCGGGCGGTCCAGATGGCATGACCGAGGCCGAGCGGTTTTTTCTGACGCACCGAGACGATATCGATCAGATTGGAAATCATGTCGAGTTCCTTGCCGAGCGCGGTTTTGTTCTTCTCCTTGAGGACGGCGTCCAGGTGGAAATTATAGTCGAAATGGTTCTCGATGGCCGATTTTCCTTCGCTGGTCACGAAGATGATTTGCTCGATCCCGGAATTGACCACTTCTTCGACGATATATTGGATGGTCGGCCGGTCGACGATGGTCAACATCTCTTTCGGTATGGCCTTGGTCGCCGGCAGGAACCTGGTTCCCAATCCGGCAACGGGAATAACAGCTTTACGGATGTCCATGGATTTCTCCCCTTTGGTAATGACAGCTGAAACGATTATATGGTATAGCAACGATTTCTCAGGAACCGGATTGTTACCATAAAAGCACTGTCTCAGCCATCGTTTTCATGGAGTTTTCCTACCCAGCAGCGCTGCCGATCACCCCGTTCATCCCCGAGATCGCAGCACTTCTCAAAGAGCATCAGGTCGTTGTCATCGCCGGCGAGACCGGGTCCGGCAAGACCACTCAATTACCGAAAATCTGCCTCGACCTGGCCCCCGACCATCCCGGTTTGATCGGCTGCACGCAGCCGCGCCGCATCGCCGCCACGACGGTCGCCCGGCGGGTCAAGGAAGAACTCGGCGGTCACGGTTACCTGGTGGGCAGTAAAATTCGCTTTCATGATCGGACGACGCAGAATACCCGGATCAAATTCATGACCGACGGGGTGTTGCTCGCGGAGACCCGGCAGGATCCATTTCTCAACCGGTATCGCTGTATTATCGTCGATGAAGCACACGAACGCAACCTCAACGTCGATTTCCTGCTCGGCTATCTCCATCGTCTGTTGAAAAAGCGCAGCAACCTGCAACTCATCATCACCTCGGCCACCATCGACACGAGCGCTTTTGCTGCCCATTTCGGCCAGGCGCCGGTAGTGCAGGTCACCGGCAAGACCTATCCGGTGCAGATCATCTATCAGCAACCGGACGAAACCGACGATGATTCCACCTATGTGGATGCCTGCATCGATGCGGCGGCAACACTCTGCACGTCTTATCCGCCCGGCGATATCCTGATTTTTCTGCCGACGGAAAGAGATATCCGAAATTGCTGTGAAGTCCTGCGCGGGCGGTTGCCGCAGCGCAAGATCCTGCCGTTGTTCGGCAGGCTGCAGACCGCCGATCAGGAACAGATATTCAAGCAGCAGGCGGCGCTGAAAATCGTCGTCGCCTCCAATGTCGCGGAAACCTCGCTGACCGTTCCCGGCATCTGCTACGTTATCGATTCCGGCCTTGCCCGAATTGCCGTCTACAATCCCCGGGCCCGCACCACAAATCTACCGGTAACCGCCATCTCCCGGGCCAATTGCGACCAACGTGCCGGCCGGTGCGGCAGAATCGGACCGGGCATCTGTCTGCGGCTCTACAGCGAGGAGGAGTATCTGAATCGCCCGCAATTCCCGGTGCCGGAGATCCAGCGCGCCAACCTGGCCGAAGTCATCTTGCAGATGGTGTCGCTCAAGCTCGGCGATCCCTTTGCCTTTCCCTTCCTCGACCCGCCCAAAGCCGGGGCGATCCGGGAGGGCTACCGCATGCTGCATGAACTCGGCGCCCTCACCGACAGCGGCCGGCTCACCGATTACGGATCGATCATGGCCCGGCTGCCGATCGACCCGGTCATCTCCCGGATCCTCATTGAAGCGGAAAAAAACGCCTGCCTCAGAGAAATAATCGTCATCGCCGCGGCGCTGGCTATCCAGGACCCGCGGGTCCGCCCGGCCGACAAGGAACAACTCGCCGATCAGGCCCATGCGGCATTTCAACACCCACAGTCCGATTTCCTGATGCTACTCACCATCTGGAACCGGTGCTTTGCCGAAATCGGTAGTTTTTCCTGGTCGGCGCTGAAGCGTTTCTGCAGCCGTTATTATCTGTCTTTTCAACGAATGCGGGAATGGATCGATCTGCACGAGCAATTGAGCCGTCTGCTGACCGTCCACCACCGGTTTACCATGAACGATACTGAAGCCTCCTACGAAGCCGTGCACCGATCGCTGCTGGCCGGTTTGTTTCGGCAATGCGCCCGGAAAACAACCGGGTCGACCTACCAGGGCATCGGCAACCGCGAACTGGTGATCTTTCCCGGCAGTCACCAGCACGCCAGAGGCGGTCCGTGGATCATGGCCGGCTCCTTTATCGAGACCTCGCGCCTGTTTGCGTTGACCGTCGCCACCATCGAACCGGAGTGGATCGAGTCAGCCGCAGCCGCCTTTTGCAGCTATTCGTGGACGAACCCGCGCTGGCAGAAGAAGACCGGCCGGGTGGTCGCCGATGAAACCGTCTCTCTCTACGGACTGGTCCTGATCAGCGGCCGGCTGGTCAACTTCGGCCGTCGGGACAAGAAAAACCGGGCCGAAGCCCGGAAGATCTTCATCCAACAGGCCCTGATCGACGGCCAGATCAGCGGTTCGTTCCGGTTCCTCAAGCACAACGAGGACCTGCTGGCCCGCTGGCGCGATGCCGAAGCCCGGTTGCGCAAGCGAGACGTCATCGTCGACGACGGCGTCATCTATGACTTTTACGATGACCGGCTGCACCCGTCTGTCTACGACCGGCATTCATTGATCAAGGCAGTTAAGCGTGACGGCGAACAACAGCTGCTGATGACCGAAGCGGATATCCTGTTGCGGGCGCCCGGCGACAGAGAACTGATCGACTACCCGCCGGCCATCCACCACGGTTCGCTCGACATCGAATTGCGCTATCACTTCGAACCGGGCAGCCCGGACGACGGCGTCACCGCTCTTATCCCGGAATACCTGATTGACAGCCTCAAACCTGAGCTCTTCGACTGGCTGGTACCGGGCCTGCTCCCGGATAAAACGGCTTTCCTGATCAAAGGACTGCCGAAGCGACAGCGTAAGCGGCTCATCCCGGTCAACGAAACGGTTGAACGGCTCCTCGACGAGATGCCCATCGGCAGCGGCATCTATCTCAAAGAGATGACCAAGGCCATCGCCAAGCTCCACAACACGACCATCCAGCCCGACGACTGGCCGGCGGAGTTGCCGGACCATCTTCGCATGCGTTTTGTCGTGGTCGATCAGAACGGCAGGGAGACCCACTCCGGCAGAGACCTGCGCGCGCTGCAGCAGCAGTTCCACCACCCGTCGGCAAACCGGGCGCCGGGCCGCCTGCAGCAAGCCGACGAGGCACTGGTCCGGGAACTGGAGGCAGCCGTTTTCCGCAGCTGGCAATTTGCCTCCGTCAAACCGCGCCTGTCGCTCATCTCTGAGACCGGCCTGATTGTTGCCGCCCTCTATCCGGCCTTAGAACCGGTGACGGGAGGAAACGGCGTGCGGGTGATCTATCTTCCCGACCCTGAAGATGCCCGGCGCCGCACCGCGACCGGCGTCCATTGCCTGCTGCAAATCAGCTGTCAGGACCAGTACCGCCAGTTAAGACGCTACCTCAAAACAACATTTTCCGGCCCGTCGTCGACCTGGCTCAGCTCATCGCTCGGCTCCGCCGGCAACGCCCGGGAAGCGATCGAGCGCTTTGTGCTCAACGCATTGTTTCCGGTCGATTTCGATATCTTCCAAGCCGAAGACGAATTCCGGCGACGTCTCGACGAGATGCGCCGAACCGGCTTGTTTGCCGGTGGTCAGCACCTCGTGGACAGTATTATGGCACTGCTGCGCCGGCGCCGCGAGGCGGCGATGCTGATCGAAAAACTAAAGCGCGATGTCCCCGCCGCCGACGCTTCTTGCAGCGATCTTCAGCGTCACCTCGACCTGCTCCTGCCCGTTGATTTTCTCGAGCATGCCCACAGCGACGACCTCGATCATACCGGGCGGTTTCTCAAAGGTCTGGCAATTCGGGTCGACCGGGCCTCCCACAACCTGATCAGAGACCGGGAGAAACAACTCCCGTTCCTTTCGCATCTCGGCAACACCGAGGACTATCGGGCCGCACTGACCGGAGGTGATTCGACCTGCCGAGCGACCTATCGCCGTTATCGCTTTCTGGTTGCGGAATTGGGTATTTCGCTGTTCTCTCCGGAAATCAAGACCAGCGAAAAAGTCTCGGAGAAGATCGTCAACCGGGCCTGGCAGGAGGTGCTGTCCACCTGCCCGTCAGTACCGGCAACCGACCGGAGACGACCGTGAACAAAGTGAGTCTGGGCATCTTGCTGTCGATCGGCGCGCTGATTCTGCTGCATCGCAACCAGTGGGCCCTGGGACTGGCCGCCTTTATCATCGGTATCCTGATCATGAACAAGCGATAAAGCATTTCGGATGGATGCACCCGGGAGCCCCGCTCCACGTACCCGCCGCTCACAGCTGCTCACGAACCCAGAGACAAGATATTGCGCAGATCATCGACGGTATAGGGTTTCGGGAGTGCATTGGCAAAGCCGTAATCGCGGCAGTTTGACATCACCGGCCCAACGGGCATGCCGCTGGTGGCAATGACCCGCAGGTCCGGATCGATCGTCCGCAGGTGGCGGCACAATTCAACCGCCTGATGGTCATCTTCGTCTCTGAGATTGATCAGCACCGCGGCAAAACGTGCTCCCTGCTCGAGCGCCTGACGATACCGCGCCAACGCTCGATCGGTTTCGGCCGCCGGCACCACCTCCAATCCGAGGTATTCGATCATTGCCGCGGCAACCAGACGGGTCTGCTCGTCGCTTTCAACGAGGAGAATACTGCGTCCGCCAGTTGTCACGGACGACGACGCTCCCCGGGCTTGATCGGCGGGCAGCGGCAGATAAAACGATACCGTGGTTCCCCGGGAGGTCTCGGAGGTAACGATGACATAGCCCCCGTGATTTCGCAGGGTCGAATAGACCACCGCCAGACCGAGCCCCATCCCTTTGACGACTCCCCGCTGCTTCGTGGAGTAATACGGATCGAAGATTTCCGGGATATGCTCGGCCTCGATACCGCTTCCGTTATCGGACAGATCGATCTGCAGATAATCGCCGGCCGGCACATATTGTCCGGCAACGAAGAGCGGTTCGGCGAAGCGGACCCGATGCACGGTGATCGATATCCTGGTCGCCCCGGCTTCTGCGCTATTGCGCAGGACATTGACAACGGCGGCGACGATCTGCTCGCGATCGATGGAAACCAGCGCGTCACCGCTCTCAAGGACAACCTCGATGGCCGGCGCCGGATCGGCCGAAAAGCTGGAAGCCGCGCGCTGCAGGACCGATTCGATACTGCTCGATTCCCGGTCTATAATTCCATAGGCCGAGGATTGGGAGATTTTCCGAACCAACTCAACGGCGTTTTGCGCCG
>CAZUJZ010000015.1:21757-26274 GCA_964620665.1 uncultured Desulfofustis sp.
AAATAGCTCGCGCCGGCAACGGCCAGCAGCGAGAGCGTCAGCACCCGATCATGTCGCCTGACCGGTCGGTCATCGCCGATGGTCAGCGGTTTCATGCCGCGGCCCAGCAACTCGGCATCGAGCCACCCGGCGATCAACTCGTCGTGCTCGCCCCATCCGATCACGGCCAAACCAGAACCGATAACCCGGGCGATATCGCTGCCGAGAATGTCCAGAGCAGCCCGGTTGATATCGACGATTTTGCCTTCATCATTGAGTTCGATCACTCCTTCTGACAGCGAGGCGACGATCTCTTCCCGGTGTCTTTTTTCCGCCAGGATCTCGCCGGCGATGGACTGATCGACCATTTGCCGTTCAACCGATCCGGCCCGGTCGCCAAGCACCTTTTCAGCTACGTCGGATTGGCGGCGAAATCGCGTTAATGCTTTGTGAATATTGCTGCGCATCTCAGCCAGACTTCCTTTGACAATGCACAGGTCGCAGGAGAGGGTGGCCATGATCCGCTTGGCCTCGGCAACCGGGATGGCCGAAATGACCACGATGAAGACTGTGCTGCGATCCGGCATCTGACGAATCACTCGGCAGAGCTGCTCGCCGCTCACCAATGGCATCACCAGGTCGGTAAAAACAATGTCGATCGGCTCCTGTTTAAAAATCTCCAAGGCCTCAAGTCCGTTTTCCGCGGTACGAACCTGGCAGCCTCCCCGCTGCACCAAGGTCGAAATCGCCTTGAGCAGAACCGGGTTGTTATCGACGACCAGCGCCCTGGGTTGTCCGTCGCTCATCGTGTCTCTCCGTGGCCGTCGGTTGTCCGCCATTGGTGAACAGCAGCAAGAATCCGATCAATAGCCAACGGTTTGCGAAATATTTTCCAGGCACCGAGAAGCTGGGCAACTTCCAGATACTGGTCCGGCGACAACCGGCCACCACCGGAGATGGCGATAACGCCAACCTCGGGAAACGATCGCCGAAACGAGGAGATCGTCTCAATCCCTTCCTGTACCGGCATGATCAGGTCACACACCACCAGGTCGACCGGTGTCTCCTGGTGCAACCGCAGCCCGTCCCGGCCGTTTTCCGCTTCATACACAACCCACCCTTCTTTCTCGAACCACGTTCGAAGGATATCCCTGATTGCCGGTTCGTCGTCGATAATGAGAATTTTCATTTTTGATTCCGGTCTAACCCTTGTGAATGGAGGGCACAGCGAACAATGAAAAGCTTCTCCACTACCGGCTGATTTGGCCGGCCGTACCGCAGGTTGCATCGCAAAGGCCCGTGATGGTGAGCGGAGAAGAGGGCAAAACCTATCCCGCCGCCCGTTGATATACCACTGGTCATGCAACCTCGATTCACTGCTGTTTGCCGAAGACCGACTGCCGGAAAAATGTGGTCAGACGTACGCGTCGATCCCTGGTTTTGATCTGCTCGGGGATCAGATCGGTCTGGTGCATTTTGAGAATGGACATTTTGTATTCAATATGGCTTGCCAGGCGGTTGTCCAGATACCAGGCGTACATCAGCCCCATCAATAAACCGGGAGGGGTGAAACCTTCTTCACCGTTGACCACCCTGGTGAAATGACAAGGTGTCACCTCTTTCATCCGCGACAACGCAAGAAACTCGCGCAGCTCGTCATCGGAAAAATAACAATTCCGCTGGTCAACCGGACGAAGCAGCAGATGATAGATATTCCCCAGCACGACGCTTCCGCACCGCAGTGGTTCCATCCGTTTTTCCAGTGCATAGTTGCCGAGCAGGGCCTGACCGACAGCAATCAGGAACGCAACTTCGAGTTGTTTTTCATCGCCCAGACGGTCTCGGCGAATATACACCTGCCCGTCTTCGGGATCATAAAAAGAAAAGACATTGTCCCAGCGTTGATCCCGACGCCAAAAATCCCGGTGGACACAGGTAATCCCTCGGATCGTTGAGAAATGGGCAAGCGGGATGTCCTGGTGATACCAGATCATTTCCACCAGGTTCTCGCGAATCCGCTCTTCATCGATACCATCGGTGCCGGCCGGCCGGCTGGAAAACGGCAACTCGGCCAGGCGATGGCGAACCTGCTGGTACTTGACCGCCGGCAGACAGGCCGTGTAGCGGTTGGCAATGGAGCTCTCGCCACCGGTGGTAACCGCTTGCGTGTCACCGGCAAACGGCCTCAGGCTGGTCAACTGCTCGGCAAGATAAAGAGTTTTAACGGTATGGGCGACAATCTGCGGGTCATGCTGAATAACCTGCCGCTCATGGAGAGCCGCTTTCGAATAAAATCCGCACTCGATGGCCACAAAGCCTTGCCGCTTCAAGACTTCCCGGTCCAGATAAATGGGGCTCTTTCCTTCCACGGCATAATTCTGGATCACCGAACCGGGTATATCCTGGAGTGACAGGCAGAGAACCTGATCGAAAAGTCCCCGGACGCCGCCGGGAAGATTCCGGTCATAGGCCCTGATCATGTCCGACACGTGGAATTTGCGTTCCGGATCGAGATTGCTTCGGTCCGTTTCTCCATCCTGGACCCACAGGTTGGCGATCAGCAGTTTGAGCGCTTGCCTGTTGCTTCTCACCGCAGCGGCGATACCGGGAACCTGCATGACCGGTATAATTGAGCTGTAGAGGCTGCCCGGAGCCATAATCAGGACATCGGCCGACTCGATCTGTTCGATCAGCGATTCAGGAACAAAGGGGTGGCCGCAGAAATCGACAAACACCCGGTCGACCGGAAAGCCTCGCCGGGCCTCACTCGATTTTCGCTCGCCGGTGACTTGAACGCCGTCACCGTAGAGGAAGCGCAGCTGGGCCGGTGTGGCCGTGCAGGGCAGGACCGCGTCCTCGCCCGCCCCGAGCAATACAGCGCAATCCGTGATTGCATCATAAATATACTGACCGTAGGTGACGGCAACTCCGTTGGGATCGTGGTGGAGCGCATCGTCCGGCAGGCAGCGGCAGATGGCTGACAGAATAATCAGATTGCCGAGGCAGTGCGGTCGTTCCAGGACGCGCTGGCACAGCCTGTTCGTGAAGCAGAAAAAAAGTGCTTCCGTAACATAGTCTTTGATCTCACCCGGCAGGATGTCGAGCGCTGCGCCGCATTGTTTGAGCACATCCTCAACGGATGCCGGCCTGGCGGTATAACGAAAATTAAACAGCGCCGACAACTCGCCGGCCACCTCGGTCGCCTCGGAGACGGTCAACTCGTAGCGAAGCTGCAACCGTTTCAACTGGATCGAGCTCAGCAGCACGTGCCGGATGTCGCCAACGGCAATCACAGGTACATCCTTGAGCAACTCCCCGGTCGAGCCACCATCGTCGGTAATACAGACCACCGCCGTCGTCCGCGGGAAAACATGCTTGAGCCCCTCGAAGGGCCGCCTCGCCCAGCCTCTTTGCCGGCAATCGCCGCCGATAATATTGGCCAAACCGGTACCGCCGCCGAACACCACGACCCGCAGGTCGTCGGTCCTGGCCTCGATCAGATTCTGGCGGAGTTCGCCGAACAGCGTATGTGACTGGAGATCAACGAGCCGTGGACCGTCATTGAGCACCAGGTCGACCAGTTTCTCCCGCAGATCGTGGTGAGACAGCAAATCAAGGGGCGCCAGCTGCCTGGATCCGAGCTCGCTGAGCAATAGCCTGTTCTTTTTAATGAAATCCTCGCTCATGGCACATCTCTCGGCGGCTGATCAGGCCGCAGACCGTGGCCGGCCGGTCGCCGCTCTGTCATTGTCCAGCAGCGCCGCGACCCGGGCCAACTCTTTTTCAGTGTCGACCTCGATCGAATCATGCTCTGTCAGCACCACTTTGATTTTATAGCCATATTCAAGGGCTCGAAGTTGTTCCAGCTTTTCATAATGCTCCCACTCACCTTCGGGCAACGCGACAAACGTGAGTAAAAAACCTTTGCGATAGGCATAAAAACCGAGGTGTTTATAGTAGGAAGGACTCGCTTCATTCGGGGTGCGCTGAAACGGGATCGGCGAACGGGAGAAATACAAGGCGTACTGCTCTTTATCAAAGACCGTTTTGACATGATTCGGATCGAAAATTTCCTCTTTCCTGACGATCCGGTAGATCAGCGTGGACATCGGCAGGGTCGGGTCATCGAGCAGGGGCGAAACCACCTGACCGATCACTTCGACCGGAAACAACGGCTGGTCCCCCTGGATATTAACGATCACATCATGTTCCGAAATCCCGAGCAGTTCTGCCGCTTCGGCCAGTCGATCGGTACCGGAGACGTGATCGCCCCGCGTCATCACGCACTCGGCTTGAAACGAGGCAACGGTGTCGGCGATGCGTCGGTCATCGGTGGCAACCACCACCCTGGACAGCAACGGTACCCGACGGGCACGCTCAACCACATGCTGGATCATCGGTTTGCCGCAAATCATCGCCAGCGGTTTACCGGGAAACCGATTTGACTGGTAACGGGCGGGAATGATCGCAACAACCTGGACATCGGCTTTTGATTCTGGCATCTATCTCATGAGCCTCTTGGTACTGTTAATCGGGGG
>CAZUJZ010000016.1:0-25949 GCA_964620665.1 uncultured Desulfofustis sp.
GCGTTTTCGATAACCGGAAAAAGCAGTCGCTTCGACGTCTATCTCCCTCCTTATTTGTGATAACCGGTGCCGGCCCGGATGGAGAAAGCGCGATACAATTGTTCAAGCAGCAGCAGGCGGGCCATATCGTGGGTAAAGGTCATTGCCGACAAAGATAACACCAGGTCCGCCGCCCGAAGCTGTTCCTCGGCCAGACCGAGCGGTCCGCCGATGACAAAAACCGCTTTTTTGACCCCCCGGCCGATCAACTCATCCAGACAAGAGGCCAGCTGCTCCGAGGTAAACTGGCATCCGGAACGATCAAGGGCAATCCGGTAGCAGTTCCGGGCATCAATGCGACTATTGAGGATGGTGCTCTCCATGGCTATGATTTCCGCCCCGGTTTTGCCGCCCGTCCCTTTTCCCTTCAGATAGGTCAGTGTTATCGGACAAAAATGCCCGAGCCGCGCCCTGAAGTCATCGATTCCGGCAGCCAGATAGGACTCCTTGGTCTTGCCCAACAACAGGATCTCCAGCTTCATCGACCCATCTCTTCCTCGGACGGTTGGTCGGCCAGTACGCGCTTGAGTATCCTGCAGAACTGCCGATAGGAGATCTCTCTGGTAAGGCCGGGGCACGAGGCGCTGATGGCCTGGAAATTGGCTTCATCAATCAGCAGCGCCGGCACGAGAGGCCATTGTGCGCAGCGCCAGGGTCTGCCGTGATAAATGGTACATCCGTTGTCATAAAAAATGCAGTGGTGGTCGACGATGCGCATCTGTACCACCGATCCGGACACCCGCCAGTACCTGCGGGCCACTTCTTGACGGGGGAGCTGCAAATAATCGATCATCCGCTGCTGGTCGGCGGCATTGAGGGAAACCGTGGTTTCACCATGACAGCAGAAACCGCATTGCCGGCAGGTGAATAGTTGTTCGAGCTCTTCCATGGTCGGGTCCTGGTATCTGGTTTGGCCACTGCCCAAAACGGGCGCACCGATGATACCAGATCCGTGGAAAAGATGCCGCAGGAGAAACAGCGCCGGGAGCATAACTCTCGGCGCTGTGCTTCGATGGAGGTGCGGCTACAGTGCTCAGGCGTAACCGATCATGTCCCCGAATGTTGAAATATCAATACCATAGAGCATCGCCGCCATCCGCCACTTCTCTTCGTCGGCCACATTGAAGATGATATGGTCATCGGCAGGCAGGGTCAGCCAGCCATCAGCCAACAACTCTCCTTCCAGCTGTCCCGGCCCCCAACCGGCATATCCAAGCAGGAACAGATACTTGTCGGGTCCCCGGCCATGACCGATATCTTCAAGGATCTTGGTCTCCCGCGACAGCGAGATGGTTGGGGTAATCTCGAGCCGGTGCTCCGTCTGATAGTCAGATTGATAAAGGATAAAGGCCGACTCCAATTCGACGGGTCCGCCGATATGTATCGGTGGCAACTGTCCATCCGGAACCGGCAGATTGGCGGTACGCAAAATCTCGCTCAGACTGAAAAACGGGTTCGGCTTGTTGACGGCAACGCCCATGGCCCCATCGTGACTATGGGCACAGATGAAAATCACCTGCTCTTCGAAGCGGGGATCTGGCATTTGCGGCGTTGAAATCAGGAATGAACCCGTTAATGTATCGATGACAGGTGTTCTCTCGGCAACCATGGTGGCACCCCTGAAAAAAACGTGATCTGACGGAGCCTTTCTTCTTTTAAGCGTATCAAATAGCACCAGCTACCGTCAAGAGCGGCACGACCGAGAACACGGCGGGCTCATGACTCTCTTTGGTAGCATGGCGTATTCCCGATAGAAAAATTTCTTTTGTTCATGACATTTTCGCCGTGATACCCTACTATTTGGTTGGAGGCCCCTCCAGGCTGTGCAAAATTCTTCCACTATTGCCGGTACTGATCGGCCTGAATCATTTTTTTCTTACCACGTGGTTCCTATGAATAACCTGCAAACTGCCATCCTCGCCGCCGATTGCTACGATCCGTTCCAATTCCTCGGCGTCCACGATCACCCGGACAGCCCAGGCACCGTTATTTTCCACTGTCTGCATCCCCATGCCGAGACCGTTGAGTTGCTCTGCGGCGACGAAGAATTCCCGCTTGAACGAACCCACCCGGACGGACTCTTCAGCACCAGCCTCAATCGTTCCGATCTGGCTTTTCCTGATCTCGATCCGTTTGACTATCGGTATCGAATTACCTATCGGTCCGGAACCCGGCACCTGATCAACGACCCATACCGATTTCCTCCCTTGCTGGCCGATCAGGACAGATATTTGTTCAACTTCGGCACCAACTATTCGCTCTACAACCTGATGGGCGCCCAGCTCGGCCTCCACCAGCGCGTCAGCGGCACCCTTTTTCGCGTCTGGGCTCCCAATGCCCGGGCCGTTTCCGTGGTCGGTCACTTTAACGGCTGGGACAACCGGGTCCACCAGATGCGAGTGCTCGGCAGTTCCGGAATCTGGGAGCTTTTTATTCCGGGAGTCGTTGAGGACGAGCTGTATCGCTTTGCCATCAGGACCGCATCCGGAACGATTCGCGAAAAATCAGATCCCTATCAGTTCTTCGGTGAACTGCGGCCGAAGACCGCCTCCGTCGTCCGCGATCTCAACCGCTACACGTGGAACGACCACGCCTGGCTGGAGAAGAGACGGACGCACCAGCCCTATGGTCGGCCGATCTCCATGTACGAAGTACATCCCGGATCGTGGCGGCGTGATCCCGATCAGCCCGAGCGGTTTTTGACCTTTCGTGAGCTTGCCGACCAGCTCATTCCCTACGTGAAAGACCTCGGCTATACCCATATCGAGTTGATGCCGGTCATGGAGCATCCGCTTGACGAGTCATGGGGCTATCAGGTCACCGGACCGTTCAGCCTGACCAGCCGCTACGGCGTTCCGGATGATTTCATGTATTTTGTCGATCAATGTCATCAAAACGACATCGGGGTCATCCTCGATTGGGTACCGGCCCATTTCCCGAAAGACGAACACAGCCTGGCCCACTTTGACGGCACTGCCCTCTATGAACATGAAGATCCGCGCAAGGGCGCCCACCCGGAGTGGGGAACTATGATCTACAACTACGGGCGCCGCGAAGTCAGCAATTTTTTGATTGCCAACGCCCTGTTCTGGCTGGATCGCTATCATATCGACGGCCTCCGTGTCGATGCCGTCGCCTCGATGCTCTATCTCGACTACTCACGGCAAGACGGGGAGTGGGTGCCGAACTGCTATGGCGGCAGGGAGAATCTGGAGGCCATCGAGTTCATCCGGCACATGAACTCGATCATCTATGACCGCTTTCCCAATATCCTGATGATTGCCGAGGAGTCGACCAGTTTCTACGGCGTCTCAAAACCTGCCGACCAGGGCGGGCTGGGGTTCGGCTTCAAATGGAATATGGGGTGGATGAACGATATCCTCAGCTATTTCAGCAAAGACCCGCTCTATCGAAAATTCCATCACAACGCACTGACCTTTTCCCTGATGTATGCTTTTTCCGAGCAGTATGTGCTGCCGTTGTCGCATGACGAGGTTGTGCACGGCAAACGTTCACTGCTGGAAAAGATGCCCGGCGACCGATGGCAGCAATTTGCCAACCTGCGCTTGCTGCTGCTCAGCATGTACCTCCACCCCGGCAAAAAGCTGCTTTTCATGGGCGGTGAGTTCGGCCAGCGCTCCGAATGGTATTGCAAACGCAGTCTGGACTGGCACCTTCCCGAACACGACGTCGACCATCGCTTGCTGGTCGACTTCGTCCGCGACCTCAATCAGTTCTACCGGAACACCCCGCCACTCTGGCAACTCGACCACGATTACCGCGGTTTCAGCTGGCTCGACCTGGAAGATCAGGACAATTCGATCATCTCGTTTACCCGGCTGGCCACAGATCCGCAGGATCATCTCGTCTGCCTGCTCAATTTCACACCGCAGATCATTCCCGGCTACCGGCTCGGCCTGCCGACGGGAAACAACTACCAGGCGGTCTTCTGCTCCGACAGCGCTGTCTACGGGGGCAGCTCGATCTGTCCGGAACAGCCGTTCACCGCCTATCCGGAACCACACGCCCGGGCCGACTACCACACGATCATTACCGTGCCGCCGCTGGCCGGCGTTGTCTTGAAACCATATCAGGGAGCTTAGCGCCATGACGTCCCCGACGGGTTGTTCTCCACTTGGTTCCGGCAAATTGGAAAAGGCCGTCCGAGCCTTCTGTGATCTGCTGGAGCAGTACCCGGAAAAATCGAGACGACAGTTGCTCCGGGAAATAGAACTGAGGTTCGATCTCTCGCCACTGGAGTGCGAATTTCTCGACAAACATCTGGACGATAACCATCAGCAGTGAACGCGTCGTTTTGCATGTCAATCCATCCCTATCCGGCTGATCGATACCCCGGCGTGGAAGAACAATGGATGCATATCAACAGGTAATCGCGACAATCGCGCTGACCATGGGCACCGCCTGGGCCAGCGGCATCAATCTCTACGCAACGATCGGCGTACTCGGTTTGCTCGGCATCAGCGGCAATGTCGTCTTGCCGGAGACCTTGGCTGTCCTGCAGAATCCGCTGGTGATCGGCGCCGCGGTGTTGATGTATGGTGTTGAGTTCTTTGCCGACAAGACACCGGGCATCGATACCGGCTGGGATACCATTCACACCTTCATCAGAATCCCCGCCGGGGTCATGCTGGCCGCCGGCGCCGTCGGCGAAGTCAACCCGGCAGTCGTCGTCGCGGCGGGCATTCTCGGCGGCACCGTAAGCGCCACCAGCCATATGGTCAAGGCCGGTTCACGGGTCTTGATCAACACCTCCCCGGAACCCTTTACCAATTGGGCGGCCTCCGTCGCTGAAGATGTGGGCGTCATCGGCGGCCTGTTCGTCGCCCTGCACTACCCGGCGCTGTTTCTCGTGCTGCTGGTACTCTTCATTGTCCTGTCGATCTGGCTGATCCCCAAACTCTGGCGCGGTATCTGCCTGATCTTTGATAAAATCAGAGTGCTGTTTTCCACAACTCCGCCCGCCGCCGAACAGCCACCGTCATCACCCCGATCTCCGCCCGATCTGCCGACTCACTGACAGGGCAGATCGATAACCGCGGTGGTACCCTGCCCCACCGTACTGACCAGGGTGAGTCTGCCGCGATGATCATCGACAATTTTCTTCGATAGCGCCAGTCCGAGACCGGTTCCTTCCGGTTTGGTGGTGACATAGGGATCGAATACGGTATCGATCAGCTCGGGCGCAATGCCCGGTCCGTCGTCGGTAATACTGATTTTCAGCCTGTCCCCGTCTCTATCGGTGGCAACGCTCAACGTGCCGCCCCGGTCCATGGCCTGGATCGCGTTGAGCCCGAGATTGAGAACCACCTGGATGAGCCGGTCCTGGTCGACTGCAAGGTGCAGACCGCCACAACGATAGTGCTCTTTTATCTCGATCCCGGCAGCCACCGCATCGGAACGCAGCAATGTCACTGCCTTGGCCACCACGGCGTCTATCTCGACCGGGGCGATCTCCAATTGCGTCGGCCGGGCGTAATCGAGCAATTCACCGATACTGCGATTGAGCCGCTCGACTTCGGTTACCAGCAGCCCGACCGTTTCCCGGCCGAGTGCGTCCTGTTGCAGCCGCCCCTGGAGCAAAATGGCCAACCCTTTGATTGAGCTGAGCGGATTGCGGATTTCGTGGGCAACACCGGCGGCCATTTTACCGATTGCCGCATCCCGTTCAACCCGTGCCAGTTCGCTCTCCAGCGCCCGGATCTGACTGAGATCCTGAATCAACAGGAGCATGCCGGCCTGCTGCCGGTCCGGATCCTCGAGCGGAAGCCTGACCACGTGCAGCGAGGTGGCCCCGCCGTCCCGCTCGGGTAGGGTCACTTCCCACCGGTTCTTTTCAGCTGTGATCGACCGGGGCGAAAGCAGATCTCGGAATCGTTCGGGCAGCACAGCAGTGGAGGGTTTTCCCAGAACATGTTGTTCTTCCAGCCGCAACATCGAGCAGGCACTGGCATTGCATGTCCGCACCCGGTCATCCGGCCCGGTGGCGATCAAACCGAGCGGCAGGGAGGAAACGAGCAGATCGGTAAATTCGCGCATTCTCGTCAGACGGATCTGGGAGCCGCGCAACCCCTGCAACGTCATCAGGGAGAGGATACCGCCGATACCGACCAGCAGCAGGACCAGTGACAGCACGCCGACCTGGATGAACTGCTGGCGCACCGCCTGATGAAATGTCTCGAGACCAAGTTCGGCTACCCAGAAGTATTCGCGGTGCCCGATACGGTCGAGAAATAATTGGAAATCAGGTGCATGGAGCCTCTCCAGGGGACGCCCCTGCCTGCCTCGCCCCATCTCGTGCGGATGCGGCATCATCCGAGTGGTGTTGGCCACGGCAAAGGGCAGCGCGAGCTGAAAGACCTCCCGGCCATCGCCACCGGTGACGATACGAAACGGTTCCCGTCGTGCCTCGTGTTGCCGCAGAAAGCCCGTCGTCTCATCGTCCAGTATCGAGCCATCCCTGGTCTGATCGCTGTGAGCGACAATCTCACCGGTCGACGTCACCAGGTAAAGACCGACGATACCGGGATGATCCGACCCGCTTTCAATGACCTGCCGGACTATTTGTCGCCACATCTGCTCATCGAGTTCGCCGCGCATCAGTGATCGGCGTAGCGACGCCCGGGTGCTCGCCGCAACCAGATTGAGGATCGCCTGCCCTTCCTGCGACAGGGCCGAAGTCATCAATTGCTTCTCCCGCTGCACGTTGTTGACGGCAAAAACACCGATAATCACGGTGAGCAGTACGCAGGCGCTGGCAAACAGGAGCGGCGAGGCGTACACGATCCCTTTCGGACCACTCTGTTTGCTAGGGGACATGGTCGATTCGCAGAATTTTCTCGGCTATCACCTTGGTAATCTGATAAGTCGGCATGATTCCCTCGTCACCCATCGGACCGGAGGCCAGCGTCTGGCCACTGATCAGCGGATTGTCAGAGGCATAATAGGCATATCTGGTTTTCATGGTTTTCGGGATGCGGCATTGAATGATCGCCGCATTGATCGCCCGTTGGTAATGCCCTCCTTCCATCTCGATGCCGATCGCCTGCCAGGACGAGGAGTGAAACCGTTCCAGCACATCACGATTCTGCAGAGAGGTGCCGAGCACGGTGACCATCGGGCCGCAATAGACATCGAGATCACCGTTGAAATCACGCTGCGATAGATCGTTGTCGAGAATGTAGTTATGGGGCGTTCCTTCCATGACATGGGCCGTAGCCAACATGATATCACCTTTTTTACCCGGGAGGATGCCGGCCTTACCCATGATTGAAATGGATTCGATCCGCAGGGTCCATTCACTCCGGTCGGAGACCAGGGGGCTGAGCAACTCGTCCATTACCTCATACGCCTGGGCGCCGAAGGCATAATCCATCACCAGGATCACCGGCCGATCTTTTTTGATATAGTCCCAGGACAGCGTGACGTTCGGATGGACACAGCCTTCGACAAGTCGCCCGGTGTCGATGATCTGCACGTCGATGTTTGATCCCGACGCATCCCGGTGCAGGCTGAATCCAAACGGTGCAGCGTACCGCTCGATGTCGTCGTCATATTCCCGGAGCTGGTGAATCATCTGGTAGAGATCGTCGGCCGGTTTGACGCCGATCTCCTGCAGGGTGCCATAGCCGTAGAGAATGTTTCTGAAAGAATGCATATTGGCGCTGACGATATGGGTCGGCCGATCTTGCAGCTCCAGCGCAAGAAGGCGCTGCTTGATGGAGCGTGCCCAGTTCGAGGCATAGCGATGATGGCCGAGAATATCCTGCAGGGACGGCGTGAAGTAAATGGTCAGCCGATCCTGCTCGCCCTGCTCCTCCTTGAGAATGCGACAGCCGAGTCGATGAATGATGCGAAACAAGCCGTTGTTGAAGCCCGTGACCCGGTTCTGGTCGAGGTAGTGATAGGTCTGTCTCGTTTCCCGATAGGTGCGCCCGAGGATAATGGAGAGATTCCAGAGAGCCTGGTCGAGTTCGGGTCCGTCGGTCAACTGCTCGCTATCGACGACCTGCTGAAGGGCCTTCCACTCCAGGCTGGGTTCACTGCCCAGGCGATTGATCTGGGCCCTGATCTTCTGGGCCTCGATATTGAGAAATGTCAGGTGGGTGAGAATGTCGTATATTTCCGTGGCCCCCTTGGTTATCACGAAGCAGATCTCCTTACGCGACACCACATAGGACAATCTCCGCCGCTTGAGCGGCCGGATCTCTTCAAACGATGTCCCTTCGAGATCCTCCTGGGCGGTCAGCACGATCTTGTTGCACTCCTCGATGCCTCGCGGCAATCGATCGATGACATATTCGAGCCCTTTGAGTTCGGCCACCCGCTGATCAGACATCGAGCCATAGATCTCCGGACTGAACTGCCGCAAGGCGTCCTCCAGTTTGCGACCGGTGGTCCCGGACGGCTGATACGATCCGGTCAGAATCAGCGCGTCGGCTAACGTTTTAAAAGCGGCTATGCCGGATCGTGCCCGCTGTGATTTGGAAAGCTCTTCCATTATCCGACTCACTTAGTCTCGTGTCGTCAAGCTCTTGCCGGACCACCGCGTTTTTCCGGCAGCCGGGCCATGGTCTGATGCGGCTGACCCGTTGTCGATCTCGCCGGCATCTCTTCTGCTTCAGCATAGCAGATAATCGCGGAGCTTTCTAGCTTCCCGAATTACCCCGCGTTTCCAGAAACGATCAATCCCTGTCCCGAACAGATCGCTTCTTCCCGGAAAGAGATTGGACAATCAGACCGGCCATGATGAAAACCAGACCGATCAGAGATGACGGCAGAATGCGTTCGCCGACGATGAAATGGATCAGGACCAACGATAAAAAGGGTGCCAAAAAGATCAAGTTGGCCACCCGTGCCGTCGAAGTGGTCAGCTTCATCGCCATTAACCAGGCCACATAGGCGATCCCCATTTCAAAGCAGCCGGTATAGGCGGCGCCGGCCAGGCCGGCCAGCGGAACCATTCTGAATTCCTCAAAAACAAGGATATATCCGCCGATCAGCGGCAGACTGCAAAGAAAGTTGAGCAGCAGCCCGGCAATCGGGTCACGATCATCGCGGGTCGCCGCGATCCAATAGAGCGCCCAGATAAACGTCGAACACAAGATCAATGCCAGACCGACCGGGTGGACAAAGGAAAACGAAAGAAGGTTCCCTTCACTGGAAATGATATAGACGCCGAAATAGCTGATCAGCACGGCTGCCAGCTCGAGCAGACGCAAACGATGTCCGAGCAGCGGCACCGACAATAGCGTCAGCGTAATCGCCCAGGTAAAATTAATCGGCTGGGCCTGTTGCGCCGGCAACACTTCATATGCCTTGAACAAGACCAGATAGTAGAGAAACGGATTGACCGCCCCGAACGCCAGCGATCGCTTCCAGGTAGCACCGTCGGCCTGCCTGATCAGAAAGACTTTTCCCTGGCAGCGCAGAATAACGAAAAGCACGATTATAGAACTGGCGGTTGCATAAAACAGCAGTTCGGCAGCCGATAGATAGCGAAGGCTGATTTTAAAGGCGCTGGCCACCGTCGACCAGCACAGCACGGCCGTGAGCCCGTAGAGAATGGCTTTCGCCTGATCGGTCATACCCGCCCAGCTACCGCTGACTCCCGTTCAGCGTCGTGGCCCGACCAAACGGCAGTGCGAGCACGACCAACCCTGACAGGATTAAAAGCAGGCCGACCCAACCGGCACCACCGACCTGTTCGCCGAGTAACGCAATGCCGAGCACCCCGGCGGTAAACGGTTCCGCAAGGGTCAAGGTGACGGCGGTCGATACCTGGACGTGTTCGAGCCCCCGGCAAAACAGGAAGTAGGAGAGTGCCGTGGCCAACACCCCGAGATGAACAACCACGGCCAGCCCGGCAGGGCGGGCGATCCAGGACAGATCGGCGGTGAACAGAAACGGCAGCAGCACCGCGGCGCCGATACAAAAAACCACTGCCGCCACCGATTCTGGCGGCCGGCCGGGAAGCAATTTCTTCATGAACATGGTGTAGACGGCGTATGCCAGTCCGGCCCCGGCGGCCAGGCCGATGCCCCAGGGATGAATTTCGATCCGGCCGGAATTACCGAGCAGAATAGTACAGCCCAGCAGGGCCATCAGCGTCGCCAGGTACCATTGACCGGTCGGCCGCCGTTTCATGATGATCGTATCGAGCACTCCGGCAAACACCGGCGCCGAGCCAATGCCGACCATGGTTCCGACGGCAACGCCGGTCAGAGAAACTCCCCAAAAAAAACAGAGCTGATAAAGCGCCACAAACAGGCCGCCGCCGACAGCGAGCCCTATCGGCATACCGGCCAACGACGGGCCGTTGCGCACCAGACTGACCACGGCCAAAGCAAGGCCGCCGACCAGCAGACGCAGCGCGCCAATGATCTGCGGGGTACTCTCGATCGGTGCCAGTGCCTGCGCCGTGCCGGTCGTTCCCCATAAAACGGCGGCGGCAACGATGGAAAACATGCCGACAACGGTTCGTGATAATTCCAATTCTTTGCTATCCTTATCTATAATATGGTGTGAAGCCAGCGGTGTGCCGTAATGGCTGCCGCCCGTGTTTTCTCTCCACCGGCCGAAAGGCTCGACGTGAGGGGGCAGTCGACCCGGCCTCCGTCCATGATATAACGCTTTTGTTGCAAGCGCAAAGAGCGTTTCGCACTTCCTGTCAACAGGCGGACAGCAAAGGATGAACCGGACTGCGGCCCCCAATCTGGCACCGAGTGAAATTATGAACCGGTATGCAACCCGGTCGGTGACATGCTGTTATGCCGGAGACGTCGCTCTGCTTTGTGAACAGAAAAAAATATCAAATGAATCTGTGAAGCTAGAAGAAGGTCGGAGAATGTGCAAGGAAAAAATCGCGATAAAAGAAGTGGCGCAAGCGATCTTGTCAATCAACCCCGGTGGCTCCCGATTTCGGCCCCCTGCTGGTAGAACACATGGTACCTGTCATGCAACGCATCTCATGGAAGATGCGGATTACCGGGAGAGTAAAATTTCGGAAAAACGGGCAAGACCTTGCGACAATGGCTATTTTCTAGTAAAGATGGTCCCCTGTTCGTTACCATATTTAAGAAGATTGCCAAGAAACATTCACCGTTGCTGTCAACGCAGAAATGGAACGGAACTGCCGCGTATCCGGGTGGCCGAAAAGCATTGCTGCCCCGCTGTTCAATAAGAGAGTTTTACGATGTCAGATATGAAAGATAAGCTGGCGGCCTATCACCTCCCGCCTCTCACCATCCCTCCCCACCCCGAGTGGCCGGAACTGAGCCCCGAGGACGAGCAGAACATGAAACGGCGCATCGCGGCGCTGCTCAAAGAACAAAACGGCGTGTTGGTCGCCCACTACTATACTGATGCACGCCTCCAGGATCTGGCCGAAGAGACCGGCGGCTGCGTCGCCGATTCCCTGGAGATGGCCCGGTTCGGCAGCGAACATCCGGCCGACACCCTGGTCGTGGCCGGAGTCCGCTTCATGGGAGAGACCGCCAAGATCCTGAGCAACGACAAACGGGTTTTGATGCCGGACCTGAACGCCACCTGCTCACTTGACGAAAACTGCCCCATCGAGGACTTCAGTCGTTTTTGCGACACCTATCCCGAGCACACGGTAGTCGTCTATGCCAACACCAGCGCCGAGGTCAAAGCCCGATCCGACTGGGTGGTCACCTCGGGGATCGCCTTGCCGATCGTCAAGCATCTGGCCGAACAAGGAAAAAAAATCATCTGGGCCCCGGATCGGTACCTGGGCAGCTATGTCCAGAAGGAAACCGGCGCCGACATGGTCCTCTGGCCGGGTTCCTGCATCGTCCATGAAGAATTCCGCTCACTGGCCCTGCAGCGGCTCCGACAGCGCCACCCGGAAGCGGCAACGCTTGTTCATCCGGAATCGCCGGAGGCGGTCATCTCCCAGGCCGATGTCGTCGGCTCTACCACCGCGCTGATCAAGGCGGTAGCTGCCTTGCCCAACGACACCTTCATCGTCGCCACCGACAAAAGAATTTTCAACAAGATGAGACAGCTGGCCCCCGGCAAACGGTTGTTGGAAGCACCAACCGAAGGAGAGGGAGCCACCTGTCAGAGTTGTGCTCGCTGCCCGTGGATGGGCATGAACTCACTGCAGAGCCTGCTCACGGTGCTAAAAACAGGCGCCAACGAAATCGAGGTGGCGGCAGATCTCGCCGCCCGAGCCCGGATTCCGATTCAACGCATGCTCGATTTCGCCCGGCAACTCAACGCTCACTGATTACCGCCGGTATCTTCAGCCCGGTTCGATCAATGATCTCGGCTGCAACCCGGGCCGCCGGCCGGCCGGTCACGTCTATCTGCAGGTCAGCAACCCTTTGATAGAGTTCCAAGCGCTCGTCATAGAGACGGCGCGCCTTTTTCACGTTCTGCAGTAATGGCCGCTTTTTGATCTTCTGTCTGGCCCGCGGATGGCTTTTAACCGCCGCGATAATCGCGTCGAAATCACTGTGCAGGTGGACGATGGTGCCGATCCTGCGCAGATCGGCAACGGCGGCGAAGCCTCCACCGGTGGACACGATCGTCGCGGTGACGCACTCGGCGAGCCATTGCGCCACCCGCCCTTCCAATGCCCGAAAATACGTTTCGCCGTGGGTTGCAAAGATATCGGCTATCTTCATCTTCACCAACGATTCGATCATATCGTCGCTGTCGACAGCAAATCGGCCGGTCTGCCGAGCCAGTTCCCGGGCGGTACGCCCTTTGCCGACGGCCATGAAGCCGATCAGCACGATGTTGTCGGCCATAACGCTCCACATTTTTTCAATTCATCTTTTTCACCGTCAATCCAGGCACGATAGAGCTCGGCCAGGCAAGACCAGCTAAATCGTTCGGTCAGCGCCCGTCCTTTCGCCGTTCCCAGCCTGCGTCCCGCCGACACCGCCGCTTTCAAGTGCTGATAAAGCCCGTCCTCAGCATAGAGATAGGTGTCGGCAAAGAGTTCCGGATAGGACAGCCGATTCGGTAAAACCGGGAGACAGCCGGCCCGGACCGCTTCGATCACGGCCACCCCGAAGAACTCATGATGGGCGGTGGACACGACGATATCGCCCTGCGCCAGCAGTTCCAGGTAACGCTTCCGATCCGGCAGATAACCGAAGTGAACGAACCGCTCCCCGAGGTCCCGGCGAGCCTGCTCGAAGCAGGACGGCGAATCACGAAATTGCTGGCCGAGCACGCCACAGCGAAAGTCGATCCCGTCCCGGTGCAGAGCAGTCAAGGCGGCGAAAAAGTCCTCCGGGTTTTTGTCGTGTTCCCAGCGATGATTCCAGATAATCAGTGGCGGCTCCCCGGTCTGCACGGTGCCTGACGCCAGGGCATCGATTTCGGCGAAATCGATGCCGGGATAGAGGATTCGGCTCTTCGCCTCGAGTGATGTCAGGTCCCGGGAAAGATCGATATCGGCGGCCTTGCCCGCATAGAGACGGCTGTGCCGGCAAAAACCCTGGTAATTGTAGCGCGAATTGAAGGCAATACCATCGGCGGCCAGGGCGGTGGTAAAGTTGATCGCGGTGAACTGATGATTGGTTGTTCTCGACAGTCGTCCCGGATATTGAAACTGGTTTTCATGAAAATAGGCAAGAAACCGGCAGTTCGAGCGCCACCCCGGTAGCCCGACGACCAGGGCCTTGAAAACCGCCAGATCGGTAAACGTCGACGCCAGCACCACATCAAAAGCCCGCTCCTGCAGCGGCAATTCCCTGATCTGGGCGGCAAACCAGGGCGCGGAAAGTTGCATGCGCATTTTCCACTTTCGAGCCGGCAGGCTGAGCAGGACAAAGTGATCCGGCAGGCAGGCCGTCAGACCGTCGAGGAAAAACCGGTGAGACCCGCCGTAATATGGCTCAAGAAGAAGGATCTTTTTTTCGGCCATGTCTTCGGTGTGCAGCACGCAGCCGTTTGGCAAACGGCACGGCCGGGGTGATGGCATAGCCGCAACCGGGCGGCAGAATTCCGCCGCAGAGCAAGAGCGACGTGGTGGGAAATGATTTACAGATTGGTGGGCGGTTTTCGTAATCGCCGCACCGGCCGTCATCCTGAAGCAGTGTGCAGTTCAACTGCAACAGTCCCTGGGCATCAACACCGCTGACAACGAACCGCCGATACGGTGGATGATCACGCCGGACACGGTCGAATTGTTCCGGCGAGCTCAGCCAGCTGCCGCCGACGCGCAGGTTGATGCGCCGGCAACAGGACCCGCAGCACCGGCAGGCACCGGTACGCACCAGCTCCCGGCCGCAGAGTCGCAGCAAAAACAGCGTCAGTCCACCGGAAAAAAACTCCCTGCCGGCGGCCAGCAGCTGTCTCATCGTTGAATGCTCCCCGGGTCGTCCCATCTTCTCCTGTCGCTGCACCGACTGTCTGCTCAGCACGGCCGAGCAGGCCGGTCAGGAAGCAGCCCATGGCCGGCGATATGGTCCCAGAGCAGATCGGCACTGCGTATTTTCGAGGTGTGCGGCAACTCCGTGACACCCTTTTTATCGATCAGGATCAGACGATTGGTGTCGGCTTCGAAACCGCTCTGAGCACTGCCGATGTCATTGACGGCGATCAGGTCGAGTTGCTTTTTCGCCAATTTTTTGCGCCCCTCTTGCTCGAAGTTGGCGCTTTCGGCGGCAAATCCGACCAGCAGCTGACGCCGGTGGTCACGGATCTTTCCGAGTTCCAGCAAAATATCGGGATTCGGCTCGAGGCGAAGCACCGGCGCACCGTGGTCTTTCTTGATCTTCTGCCGATGCTCCTCGGCACTGCGGAAATCGGATACGGCTGCCGCCTTGACGATCACCGATGCTTCCCGGTAGTGGGCCAACACCGCTTCGTGCATCTGTCGTGCCGTCGTCACGTTGACCAGCCGCACTCCGGCCGGTGGGCTGAGGTGGGTCGGCCCGCTGATCAGAATCACCTCCGCGCCGCGGCGAAAGGCGGTACGGGCAAGGGCATACCCCATCTTGCCGGAGGAGCGGTTGCTGAGAAAACGAGCCGGATCATACGATTCGCGCGTCGGCCCGGCGGTCACCAGGACGACGTGACCGGCCAGGTCCTGATCGGCCAGCGTCCGCAACAGATGCTCCTCGACCACATCCCACTCGGGCAACCGTCCACTCCCCTGTTCACCGCAGGCCATCACCCCGCTCTCCGGCTCGATCACCTGGTAGCCGAACTGTCGCAGTGCCGAGAGATTTTTCCCGGTGGCGGGATGCTCGTACATCTTCACGTTCATCGCCGGACAGACAATGACCGGGACCGACGCGGCAAGGATGGTCGTCGACAACAAATCGTCGGCCATACCGTGCGCCAGCCGGGCGATGGTCTGGGCGGTAGCCGGCGCCACCAGGATACAGTCCGCTTCTCGGGCCAGACCGATATGCGAGATCGAGCCGGAGAGCTCATCGGCGAACATGTCGCCATAGACCCGGCGTCCGGATAGAGAAGCAAAGGTCAGCGGCGTCACGAATTGTCTGGCCGAGGCGGTCATGATTACCTCAACAAGCGCCTCTTCCTTGCTCAGCGTACTGACCCAACCGGCAACCTTGAATGCGGCGATACTGCCGGTCACTCCGACGACAATGCGTTTCCCGGCAAAACTGGTGTGCATGACGGCCTCATCGACGAACCGGGCTCCGAAAAGCACTCACGTGCCCGGTGGTGGCTGAAAAGAGCGCTGATCAGTCCCTGGAGCCACCGAAAAAGCGCAGCAGCATCAGGAACAGATTGATAAAATCGAGATAGAGGGCCAGCGCGCCCATGATCGACCCTTTGACGATGGCCTCCTGGCCCTGGCTCATGATCCCCTCCTCGCCCATGCGCTTGATCTTCTGCACGTCGTAGGCCGTGAGTCCGGTGAAGATCAGGACGCCGATCATCGAGGTGACCCAATAGACCGCCGGACTCTGCAGGAAGATATTGACCACCATCGCGATGATGATGCCGATCAGCCCCATGAACAGAAACGATCCCCAGCCGGACAGATCACGTTTGGTCACCAGACCGTACATGGCCATGGCGCCGAACATACCGGCGGTGATCAGGAAGGTACCGGCGATGGAGGAGCCGGTATACCTGAGAAACAAGGTCGAGAAAAACAGGCCGTTGAGCACCGCATAACCGACGAATAGTGCGGAAGCGGTCCCGGCCTGGATTTTGTCGATCCGTGCCGACAGGAAAAAGACCAGGCCGATGGTGCCGATAGCCAGCACGATGAACAGCGGCGACCGGGAGATGGTTACCGCCAGTCCGGTGGCTGCGGTGGCGTAGGCAACCAGACCGGTGATCCCAAGCCCCACCGCCATCCAGTTAAAAACCTTGGCAAGAAAGATCGAGGCCGCATCCTGCCTCACCTGAGAAATGCTGATCGGCGCTGCTTTGCTTTCCATGAGAAACTCCTTTGTATTCATCGTTTATTTTGAGATAGCCGGTTATATCATAGGCATTCTTACGGTCCTGGCAAGCTCGGCAGGCTCCGGGCAGATGTTCTTCACCGCCGGAACGATTCAATAAGCGCCGTTACCGCGAAACATGATGTAGACGGTTCGGATAATGATCCGGATATCGGTCCATAAGGAATAGTTGAGGATATACCAGTCATCAAGATCAACCCGCTGCTGATAATCATCGATGTCCGAGCGTTTGCTGACCTGCCAGGGACCGGTGATACCCGGTTTCATCGAGCAATAGCGGCCGGCACTCTCCTTGTAGTATTCCTGCAGCTCGCCACCGACGATCGGCCGGGCACCGACAACGCTCATCTCCCCCCTGAGCACGTTGAAAAATTGCGGCAATTCGTCGAGGCTGGTCCGGCGCAGCACCCTGCCGATTCTGGTGATCCGGGGATCGTTTTTGAGCTTGTAGGTCTGCTGCCACTGGGCTCGGAGCTGCGGATCCCTGGCGAGCAACTCCGGCAATTCCCTGTCGGCACCGACCCGCATGGTCCGGAATTTCAGGCAGTCGAACTCCTTGCCGGCAGCGGTGATCCGCTTGTGCCGATAAATGACCGGGCCGCGATCTTCGATCTTGATCAATACTGCGATCACCGCCATCAGCGGCAGTGTGGCGATAATGACCAGCAACGAAAAGACCACATCAAACCCTCGTTTCCATTCGGTATGCGGATTGAAATTGAGAATCAGCATCTTGCCAAGCGACTGCAGTTCGGCATGGTGCAGGCCGTACAGGTAGAGATCCGGCACCAGGTAGATGCGGGCACCGAGCGAACGACACTCGCGCAGGATGGTGAATATCTTCCGCTCGGCCCGCATCGGCAACGCGATATAGACATAATCGATATCGTTTTTGGTCAGATAATCGGAGAGGTTGGCAATGGCTCCGATTACCGGTTTTCCCATGGCGGTCAACTCCGGTTCCGCGGCGATCTTGTCGTCAAAAAAACCCATGATCTCGATACCGGCCCACGGGATGGTTTCCAGCTCTTTGGCCAGGCTGATGCCCAGATCGCCCGCCCCGACAATGACCGCCCGGCGAATGTTCCTGCCCCGCCGCCGATAATAGCGAAGAATCCGGCGGGCAGTCATATGAAGAAAGAACAGCAGCACCGGGGTGGTGATGGACCAGATCAGAAAAACGGCGCGGGAATAGGCAATGGAGATCTTGAAGATGAAAAAATAGAACAGCAGCACGCCGATCACCGCCGCCCAGGCCTTGATAACAACATAGAATTCGAGGTATAACTTCCAGCCTCGCCACGAGCGATAGAGTTGAAACGACTGAAAGAAAATCAGGCAGAGGCAGAACGTGATAATCGCCAGGCGCGTATAGTAGATACTCCAGGGCACCCGGTACCAATTCACCAGTACCCAGAGATAGCCGACCACCAGCAGGCAATCCACTAGGTGCAGCAGCCTGGCCATCAAGGAACTCTGCTCACGCAGATTGGTTGAAATCATCTATCGTATCTCTGTTGCGGTCACGAAGAGCCAGTCGGGCCTGTCAGTCAAGGGCACGACGATGCCACCAGTTCCGGTTCAAGCTCAGTCTGACCGCCATACTGCGCGGCAGCAGGCGGAAACGGCGCCCCAACTGATAGCCCACCCATTTCAGGGCAACTCTTACCATAAATTCTGCCAGGACACTATAGCTTCGGCGGCTGCCAAGAGAGATAATTCCCGACTTGAGATAACGCATACCGCGACTACCGGTCCCGCCGTACGTAGTCAGCAGCCAGTTTTCGGTCTCATGCAGCACGCCGATATCGAAATAGCGGCGGAACTCGTCTTCCCTCGACTGATTGTGCGAATGATAGACGGTGGCATCGGCAGCATAAGCGATCTTGTGGCCGTTCATCAGCAGCCGGCCGGCAACCCAGGTATCTTCGCCGAAGATGAGTCCGGCCGGGAAAAAACCGATTCCGGCGAGCACGCTGCGCCGGTATGCGGCGCAGGAGTTGGAAGCAAAAATTGCCGCCAAACCGGCGTGCTCTCGGTCGGCAAATTCCCTGACGACTGGATCCGGCGGATAATTGAAACGGCGCAAATGCGCCGCCAGCTCGTCGGCGCCAAAAGCCGGTAGCTGCCGGCCGTAGCTCATACCAATATCATGGTGCCGGAGCAGCGGTTCGACCAGTTTCTCGATCATCTCCCGGTCGGCCGGCAGCACGTCCTGGGTAAAATACACCAGCACGTCACCATGGGTCATGGTCGCGCCGAGACTGCGCGTGGCGCCATGGTCGAAGTCCTCGGCCGCAATGCGGTGCACAACCGCCCCATACTCTTCGGCAACGGCGATGCTATCGTCGTCGGACGCGGAATCGATGACCAGGATCTCATCGGGATAGCGTGTTTGAATACGCAGCGCGGCGAGTAATTCCCGCAGCGTAGCGGCGCCGTTTCTGGTCGGGATGATCACCGAGATCGTCGCCGTTTCCGGACGGCCCTGCCGATCGCTGTCGGCAGTCATGGTCAGCTCGCCGGACATCATGCGTCTGCCGCCCAAACGAGCAGGTATTTAACGAGCGCCCAGACGATATACGGTGATCGATGCTTCACGGTCAACCGAACCTCGTTTCTGGCCGCCAGGAGGCGCAGAGCGCGACTGATCCGGCTGCGGTCGGCAGCCCACCCCCGGCAGTGGAAAATTTCCAGAGTCGGGTCATACCAACACTGCCAGCCGTGCCGGCGGAGCCGGAGACAGAGATCGATATCCTCCTTGTAGAGGAAAAAGTCTTCATCGAAGAGCTTCGGTAATTCCGGTTCCAGCGCCCGCCGACGACAAAAGAGAAAGGCGCCGCACAACGCCGGTACCGTTTGGGCGGTGCGATAGTTTCCACCATCGGGCTGCCCCTGACCACGATCATACCATCTGCCGTACCATCGGCGAAAGATGCCGGTCGAATCGAGCCGTCCGGTCGGAGCACCTGAACTGCTGTCATACCCGGCCAACCGGCCGCCGAGGATACCCAGCTGCTCTTTTTGATCCATGATCGCCGCGGCCCCGGCAAGAACGGTTGGCGCCATAAAGGCGTCGGGGTTGACAAAGAGCAGGTAGCGCGAAGCGTGCGACGCTACAGCAACGCCGAGATTGTTGGCCGCAGCGAAGCCGATATTGTCGGCATAATGGAGCAGCACATCATCCTCGTTTTCCAGGTGCCGAAGGTAGCTGCGATCGCGGGAACCGCTGTCGACGATAACGATCTGCTCCGGTCGCGCGGTCTGGGCCCGGATTGCCGCCAGACAACGACCGAGTACCGGCTGTGAATTGTGGGTGACGATAATCGTCGTCACCGGACAATGAACGGCAGCAGCGGGCAGATTACTCATCAGCAGAATATCCGCAGGTACCAACGCAGGGCCAGATTCCCCTTGCCCTGCTGAGTTCGTCGGGCCATGATCGATGTAACCACCTGTCGTTCCGACTCGATGATCCGGTCGGCCAGTTCGCGATCGCTCAACCCGGACACCTCCGCCAGCTTCCTGCGCCGCCGGACCATGACCGGCAGTTTCACCACCGACTGGCAAAGGCCCTGCAGATAGGCGACGAATTGCCGTTTCCTGATCACGAACAACAACCAGAAGAGCTGGTAGACTAACAACGCCGGCAGGAACCTGATCAGCAGAGCCGGCGAATAGTTCTTGGCAATGACATAGATATTGTTTCTGGTGGAAAGCCGGACCACGAAGCTGTTGATCTTGGAGCCGGACGAAGCACTGCCGATATGATAGACCACGGCCTGAGGCAGATAGCGGCAGCGCACCCCGACCCGGGCCGCTCGCAGATTGATGTCGACGTCTTCCAGGTAGGCAAAGAAATCCTCGTCAAACAGGCCGATCCGCTCAAACACGCTCCGCCGATACAGTGCTGCGCCGGCGCAAGCGCCGAACACCTCGCGGCTCAGCGCATAGTCCGGCCCGTCGAGTTCCATCGTTCCCAGTCGATAGCCAACCCCGCCGCGCAGCACCCCGTCCCCGGCTCCGTCCAGCACTTCATGTCGATCAAACGCGCACATTTTCAGCGCAAACATCTCCACATCGCCATATCTGCGACAGCAATCGAGAAGCGCTTCGAGGCAGTCGGGATGCACTTCGGTGTCATTGTTGAGCAGCATGATCCAAGGGTTGTCGCCGGCTGTGATGCCGGCGTTGACGGCACCGCTAAACCCCCTGTTCTCCGGCAGCGGGACCACCTCGACCCACGGAAACTCGTCTTTGACAAATGATGCGGAACCGTCGGTGGAGCCGTTGTCGACCACGATGACGTGGATTCCCGGCTGCCGTTGCGATTGCAGCGAGCTGAGACAGGCCGGCAACAGCATTTTGCCGTTCCAGTTGGGAATAATGATATCAATCCCTGTCGGCTCCTGCGAACTCATGAAGGATCGGCGGTGTCCGAAGCGGTGCCGCGGAAGACTTCCCGAATGTAATAGACCGGTTTTTGCTGTGATTCATGATAGGTTCTCGCCTGGAGTTCGGCAATCAGCCCGAGGGAGACAAACTGAATACCGATAAAGATGAGCACGACGGCGAGCAAAAGCAGCGGTCGATCGGCCAGCGGAATATCGAAAAACTGCCGTTGAATGGTCATGATCAGGGCCAACAGAAAACCGACGCCGCCGGAAACGACGCCGAGCAGACCGAAGACCTGGATCGGCCGGGTCGCAAAACTGAGCAGGAACTTGACCGTGATCAGATCGAGGATGACCCTGATCGTCCGTGAGATGCCATACTTGGTGCTGCCGAAGCGGCGCGGCCGGTGGTTGACCTTGATCTCGGTATAGGAAATTCCCATACCGCTGGCAATGGCCGGAATAAAACGATGCATTTCACCGTAAAGACGAATGTTCTTGATGACCTCCCGACGAAAAGCCTTCAGTGTGCAACCGTAATCATGCAGGGAGACCCGGGTTGTCCAGGAGATGATCTTGTTGGCGATGATTGACGGGAGGCGCCGGTTGATAAAAGCGTCCTTGCGGTCAAAACGCCATCCGGTCACGACATCGTACCCTTCCTCTATCTTCTGCAGCAGCCGGGGGATATCGGCGGGATCATTCTGCAGGTCGCCATCCATGGTGATGATCACTTCGCCGGTAGCATAATCGAAGCCGGCCGACATCGCCGCCGTTTGCCCGAAATTGCGGCGAAAAGCGATCACCACCACCCGCTGATCGGCCTGCGCAATGGCCTGCAGCACACTCAGCGTAGTATCGGAGCTGCCGTCGTCGATGAAGATGATCTCCCAGGGACGATCGAGCCGCTCCAGAACCTCTCTGGTTTCCTGATAGAGCAGGCTCATATTTTTTTCCTCGTTATATGCCGGAATCACGACGGAAACTTTCACACTTGATCCTCCTGCGGAGCTAACCGCGTCATCACTTTGACTCTGCTTGCCCAATCATCGCCCATCGCCGCCCTGTCGCCTCTTTTCACTGGCTGGAGTACCTCGCGGTTGCTGCCAGATACGATACAGGAAGAAAAGTCCGCCGATCAATGAATAACAGACCGCGACCACGACAAAGAGCACCGCCAGGGTCCTCGTTTCAATATCGCTCATACCGACCTGGGTAAAGAACAGGACATACCCGTAATCGCGGATGCCGACACCGTAAATGGAAATCGGCAGCGCCTCCATCAGGGTGATCAACGGCACGAACGCGCTGAAATAGAAAAAGGGCAGCTGTGCCCCCAGTGCGCAGGCCATCAGGTACACGACGGTAATCAGTGAAAGCTGAAACGCAAAGGAAAGGAGCATCACCTGCACCAGCAGTCCGGTGTTCGCCCGATAACAGGCAAACGACAGCAGCAGTTTTTCTGTCAGCCGTTCGATAAAAGCGAACCGGTTCAGACCAAAGACGGCCAGTAACCGTCGCAGCGGTGTCTGCCGGGCGATAACGACCAGCACCCCGAGAAAAGCGACCAGCAGACCAAGCGGCACAAGCATGAAGCTGGGTGAGTGGAACTGCATCGACACGTACACCGACGACAGCAGGCTGAGCACCACCAGGGCGATAAAGCCGGAAAACCGGTCGGCAAACACCGAGGCGGCCGAGCGTGCTCCATCGCGACTGCGCCGGGCGATATCATAGATCCGATACGAGTCGCCACCGATATTTGACGGCAGAAACAGATTGCAGAAGGTGCCACTCATGTAGGAAACAACCAGATCACCAAGACCGATCCTGACGCCATCGGCCCTGAGAAAAAGTTGCCATTTCCAGGCGGAGATGACGGTATTAAACAAAAGCAGCAGCCCGATGATCGGCAGATAACCGAGTTCTACGGATATCAGCAACGCCTTGATCCGCTCGATCGGTGTCTGCCGATAGAGCAGGAACAGCAGTCCCAGACTCACTGCCAGTTTCAGGGCGACAAGAGCGATCCGGCGCATATTACGATCGTTGTCTCACAACACGGGCCGGCACCCCCATACAGACGGAAAAAGCGGGGATGGACCTGCTGATCACCGAAGCGGCGGCGGCGACACTGCCTTCGCCGACGCTCACCCCGCCCAGCACGGTGACATTGGCGCCGAGCCAGACATTGTTGGCTACCGCCACGCCGCCATCGGCTCTGATCGGTTGGCTCCTGATCAATTCGCCGGGACGGTCGATATCATAATTACCGCCGCCGATCACGAGACACCGTTGGCCGATGACGCAATCATCCCCGATGACCACCGGATTGTTGTTGGTGGACTGGACAACGCTCTGGGCATTGATGCCGACCTGTCTGCCGATGGTGACGGTACCGTCCTTGCAGGAGATCATCACGTTGTTGGACAGGATCGTTCCGTCGCCGATGTCGATGGCGATATCCGCCAGCGAATGCCGGCCGTCGAGGATGCAATACTCACTGATCACAACCGCATCACCGAGCCTGATGCGGCCGGGATGGCGCAGGACGATGCCGTGCCCGAAAACGGTCTTCCTACCGCAGGCGGCAAAGAGCCGCGGCCAGAACAGTTTTCGCAGCATCATACCGGCCGCCCCGGGCAGCAGGGAAAGCAGCTGGCAGAATTCGAAATAGAGCAGGCGACCGAGCGAGCGACTGCCGACGACGACCTGCTGATATTTCGTCAATGGCGAGCCCTTACCGGTGACTGCTTCATGGGTTTTTTCCATCACTGCATGCCTCGATCTCGAACGAAATTCCGAAATTTTCAAGCTCCCCTGTTGTCATGGGGGTTAATCAAAGAAACGATTGTGCCAGATGGCCACGTTCATCAGCGCCCAGAGGATATGGTTATGGTTGTGCTTCATCGCCGTATGCTCTTCAATCAGCGTATCGATATAGGCAGGGTCCATCTGCTCCCGCAGCAGACGGGAATCTTTCAGCAGGCCGACCATATAGCTTTTCAGATCGCCCCGCAGCAGATGTTTTACCGGCAGACTATACCCTTGCTTGCCGCGATACACAACTTTGTCCGGCAACAGCCCGGCAAGCGCCTCCCGGAAGATGTACTTGGTGGTCAGCCGTTTCAGCTTCCAGTCACCAGGCAGAGCAGCCATATATTCGACCAATACGTGATCAAGCAGCGGCACCCGGATCTCCAGCGAACTTGCCATCGACATCCGGTCGACTTTCATCAGGACCGAGTCGGTCATCATAAAGCGCATGTCAAGATAAATCTCCCGGTTCAGCGCGTCCCTCCCGGCGTCGCAGCGATCACTGTATGCCTTGACCTGCCGGAACGGCTCCCGGCGGACAGCGGCTTTAAAGCCGTCGCTGAACAAATTGTGTTCCAGCTGGTCGTTGAGGAAATACTGCCAGCGCAAATGGTGGCCGTCGGGATTGAGGTTGGCCCCTTCGACGAAGCGTTTCAGGATATTGACGGCGCCTTTCTTCTGCGGTTGGTCCGGCAGCAGCCCAGCCATCCGGCCGATGATCTCCTTGCGCATGAAAGCGGGCATCAGGCTGAACCACCGGTTCAGCCGGCTCGCTTTGAAGCGGTCATAACCGGCGAAACTCTCGTCGGCGCCTTCCCCGGAGAGGCACACCGTCACGTGTTCTCTTGCCTGCCGGCAGAGCAGATAGAGCGGGACGGTGGACAGATCGGTCATCGGCTCGTCGAGATGATAAAGCGTCTGTTCGATGTATTCCGGTCGCATCGTGTCGAGCATCAGTACGTGATGCTCCGTCCCGCAATGGCGAGCGACGAGATCGGCATAATCAAGCTCGCTGAACGTTTTGTCTTCGTAACCGATGGTAAAGGTTTTCAACGGGCCGTTGATGTGTTTTCTCATCAGCGCGACAATGCAGCTGGAATCGAGACCGCCCGACAGGAAGACGCCCAACGGAACGTCGCTGACCAGATGCGACTTGACCGCAAAATCAAGGTGTTCCCGCATCTTTTCAACGGCTTCGCCGAAACTTCGCGGCACGTCGTGCCCTTGAAAGCAGAGGTCCCAATACTGATTGACACGCACCTGTCCGTCTTCAAGAATCAGATAATGCCCGGCCGGCAGTTTGTTGATACCCTCGAACATGGTCTGCGGGGCCGGGACAAACTCAAAACCGAGATAATCGTAGAGCGCCTGAAAATTGACCCGCCGCTCGACACCTCGATCCTCCAGAATCGCCTTGATCTCGGAGGCAAAAACAAAGCGATTGCCGGCGTGATAATAATAGAGCGGTTTGATACCGATCCGGTCTCTGGCCAGCAGCAGACGCCGCTTCGTTTTATCCCAGAGAGCAAAAGCGAACATGCCCCGCAGTTTATTGATGACATCGATGCCCCACTCTTCATAGCCATGAACGAGCACCTCGGTGTCGGAACGACTGACGAATCGATGGCCATTGCGTTGCAGTTCGTCACGAAGCTCGGCAAAATTGTAGATCTCGCCGTTAAATACGACGATCACGTTCCCGTCCTCGTTGGTCATCGGCTGGCGACCGTTTTCGCTGAGATCGATAATCGACAGACGACGATGGGCCAGAGACACCCGATCATCACAAAACACCCCTTCCTGATCAGGCCCGCGATGCTCAAGCGTGCGCGCCATGGAGCGGGCCAGTATCTCATCATTCCAATTGAAACCGCAGATTCCGCACATATGATATTCGATCGATGAAAGAAAAAACCGGCCGAAGATGCTGGCCGGTTTGAGATTAGGAAAAAAAACCGTTGCGCTGCTGTTCTAAGAAGTCCGCAGCCCTCTTTTATATCGATACCCTGCCGTCACGACCAGGGCGAAAAGCGCCAGGCCGAACAGTACCGTGTAGCCCAGACCGTTGAGCAGCACATAGGCGCAGCCGATTACGGGAAGGAGCACGACCCGGACGACGCCCTTCAGAAATGTATGCTCTGCAATGAAATCGGCCAAAGGCGGTGAATAGGTATAATAAAGATCGACCAGCCGCATGCCGATTTCGCTGCTGAGCAGATAGGTGTCACGAAACTGCTTCAATACGGATACG
>CAZUJZ010000017.1:0-19767 GCA_964620665.1 uncultured Desulfofustis sp.
AGCCATGCTTTGGTTTCGTCGTGCCATTGGTTATCCTTGTTTTGGATTGGTGAGCGGGTGCTGCGCAACAAGTCAAAACCACGAATTACGTACGACACATCAATGGAGAATAAGCTGTGCAAATGTACCACAAACAAATCTGTTGGGCACAAGAAAGGGTATTTCTATTGCGAGTCATGCAAGCGAGATGGCAACACCTCGCCGCAAGTCCACATGTCCGGTCTGGATCAGAATTATGCGCCGATGGAACAGGTGTTCAGATCGATTTTGCGACGGACTGTGCAGAAGGGGCAGCAAATGAGTGTTTCCGCGATACGTCCAGGGCCTTTGCTGCCGCCTTCTGGGCACCTTCGACGGCGCTTGAACTGATCACTGTTCTACGCAGTAGGCGGTCGCGGTCACGGGGATCCTTGAGATAGCTGTTGGTGGCAAGAAGCAAGTTTTTTTTCATACAATGATTATACCACACCTGCCTGGATCGAAACAGGCTTTACTTGAGAAGTGCTCTCAGAGCAGGCTTTCAGCTTTGGTTGTCGGTTGGAACCAGTACGTTTGGCGTTTCTTGCATTGCCTGGTAGGCGGCAGGAAACCGATTTCGAAATGTCTGGAGAATAAAAACTAAATAAAAAAAGGGATTAAGCGAGGCGCCTCGCTTAATCCCTTGAGTATTCTGTGGTAGCGGGGGGAGGATTTGAACCTCCGACCTTCGGGTTATGAGCCCGACGAGCTACCGGACTGCTCCACCCCGCGTCACAATCTCGCACTATACCATGGTCCGGCGGCTAGTCAAGTTCTTTCGTCGGGGAAGGGGGTGTTTCTTTGCCGAGCAGGCGGTGGAGGGCGGTTGTGATATGGTCGGGGAGCTTGGTCAGTTTGCCGGCGCGGGTGATGGCGGCGTTGATCGTGTAGCCCCTGGTCAGCAGGGTCGGGCGGGAGCGGCCTTCGTCCTGGCGGAGGATGCGGTAGGTGAATTTGCAGGTGTAGGTGTGCAACTCGGCAATGGTCGTCTCGATGATCAGCAGGTCGTCGTAGAAGGCAGGGGATTTGTAGCGGACGAAGCATTCGGTGACCGGCAGCACGATGCCGAGTTTCTCGATGTCCCGGTAGGAGCAGACCCGCTCTCGCATCATCTCGGTGCGGCCCTGTTCGAAATAGCGCAGGTAATTGGCGTTGTAGACGACGCCGCCGGCGTCGGTGTCGCCGTAGAGGACGCGGCAGGTCATCCGATGGACTGCCTGGTTTTCGGTGGTCATGGTGTCGTTTCGTCTGTTTGCAGGAGCACTTCGAGCATCCGGTGTCCGGGGGTGAGCGGCAGGGGGCGGGTTGGGTCTTTGATCAGTTGCTCGTCAAACGGGTGGATTGCTTCTGGCCATGGCTCCCTCGAGTCGTAGAGTAGGGCGGGCACCGGTTCGTCGGTGTGGGTGCGCAGGGCGAGCGGGGTGAAATGGTCCATGGTGACGATCACCCGGTACGGCTCACGGCGCTGGTCGAGGGTAGCGGTAATCGGCGCGACGATGCGGGCGTCGAAGTCCTCGATGGCCTGGATTTTGTGGTCGAGACGGCCCTGGTGGCCGGCCTCGTCCGGGGCTTCGAGGTGGACGAAGACAAAATCACGATCCTGGAGCGCGGTCAGGGCGGCCTGGGCCTTGCCTTCGTAATTGGTGTCGATATAGCCGGTCGCCCCCGGTACCCGGACGATCTCCAGGCCGGCGTAGACGCCGAGGCCGTTGAGCAGGTCGACCGCCGAGATCATCGTGCCGCTGATGCCGAATCGCTCGGTCAGGGTCGGCATGGTCGGGGAGGTGCCCATGCCCCAGGGCCAGATGGAGGTGGCCGGCAGGAGCCCGGCGGCCGTGCGGTTTCGATTGACTGGATGATCGGCGAGGATCGCGTCCGCGGTCAGGACCAGGTCGCGCCAGGCGGTGATATCAAGATAGGCCTGCCAGGCGTCGCTGACATCCTTGCCGATGTAGTCGTGGGGCGGCACCGTTTCCGGCAGCGGGACCTGGTCTCGGACAACCAGCAGGTGGCGGTAGCTGATGCCGGCATGGAATCGGAAGATGCTCCGGTCGCAAGCCTGCTGCAGGGCGTCGATCAGTTCGGCGGCTTCTTCGGAGCTGATGTGGCCGGCGCTGAAGTCGACCATCGTGCGGTTGGTGTCGGGACCGTGGTCGGAGGTTACCAGGTTGCAGCGAAAGGCGGTTTCGCCGGCGGCCAGGGAGATGCCCATGCTCGCCGCTTCCAGCGGTGCCCGGCCCGTGTAGTAGCGGGCCGGATCATAGCCGAGCAGCGACATGTTGGCGACATCACTGCCGGGTAGGAAACCGGCCGGCACGGTGGCGAGGCATAGCGGTTGGGCCAGGCGGCACAGCCGGTCCATGGCCGGAGTGGAGGCGACCTGGAGCGGGGTCTTGCCGTCGAGTTCGGCGACCGGGTGGTCGCCCATCCCGTCGCCGACGAGGATCAGGTATTTCATGGCTCGATCCGGTTCCGGCCGGTTCAGCGCTCTTCGATGAGCACGCGGATTTTCACGGTCGGCTCGGGGCAGGCGTCCAGCGCGTCGATTTCGGCAACGGCCCGGGTCACGTCTTCTTCACGGGCTTCGTGGAGTTGCAGCACGACATGGACCGGCTGACCGGGTTGCTGGCCTTTCTGGATCACCGATTTGATCGAGATATTGTGCCTGCCGAGGATGCCGGAGACGGCCGACAGGACACCCGGCTGATCGAGCGCCGTGACCCGGAAGTAAAAGGGGCAGGTGAGCTTGCCCATCGGCGTGATGGTCGGCCGGCTGAAGTGTTGCGGCAGGTAGGACAATGCCGGGACCCGGTTGATCGCGCCGGCCAGGATGTTGCGGCCGATATCGACCACATCGGCGGCCACGGCGCTGCCGGTCGGCATCATGCCGGCGCCGTGCCCGTAGAAGAGCACGTCGCCGACGGTATCGCCGGTGAACTGGATGGCGTTGAACGAGCCGTTGATATTGGCCAGCAGGTGGTCTACCGGTACCATGGTCGGATGCACCCTGGCCTCGACATGGTCGCCGTGATTGCGGCTGATGGCCAGCAGCTTGAGGCAATAGCCGAACTCCCGGGCGAAATCGATGTCGATCGGTTTGATATTGCTGATCCCTTCGATGGCGACGTCGTCGAGGTGGACGTGTTTGCCGTAGGCGATCGACATCAGGATCGCCAGCTTGTGGGCGGTGTCGATGCCTTCCACGTCGTAGGTCGGGTCTGCCTCGGCAAAGCCGAGTCGCTGCGCTTCTTCAAGGACTTCCTCGAACGGCGTGCCGTGCTGGGTCATCTGGGTCAGGATGAAGTTGGCGGTGCCGTTCATGATGCCGCGGATCGACTCGATACGATTGGCCGCAAGGCCCTCCTTGAGCGCCTTGATGACCGGGATGCCGCCGCCGACACTGGCCTCGAAGCCGACTTCGACGTTGCGGGCCGCCGCCGCTTCGAAGATCTCTTTGCCGTGGATGGACAGCAGCGCCTTGTTGGCGGTGATCACGTGCTTGCCATGCTCGATGGCGGTCAGCAAAAAGGTCCTGGCCGGCTCGATGCCGCCAATCAGCTCGACGACGATGTCAATGGCCGGGTCGGCGAAGATATCGGCGGCATCGCTGCTGAGCACGACATCGCGATACTCGTCCGGCAGCGAGGTGCAGGCGATGTCGGCGACCCGGCTGAGAATGATCGGTACGCCGACCTTCTGGGTCAAACGTTCCTGCTGCGACAACAAGGTCTTGGCCAGCCCTTTGCCGACCGTGCCGAAGCCGATAAGTCCTACGCGTATTGCATCTTTCATAGTGTGTCTGCTGTCAGGGATTGCCGCCCGGCGCCGCGGCAGGCCGTCTATGCTGCCGGTCCGGTGGGCGGATGATCCGGCAAAAGTACCCATTTTCAGGATGAAAGTCAAAATAATCGGCCGATATTTTTCTGGCCCCTGCCCGCCATTTCGGCTATAATCACACCTCGCTGCGCCTCGGGAGGGGTGTGCTTTTGCGGAATCGCTCCGGAGCCGCCGGCCGCATCGTATCGACAGATCAGTTTGTCGATGGGCTCGGACCTCCGGATAACAGCATATCGTTTTTACCAGAGAAAAGGAGAGAAGGCATGAGCATGAACATTCTGGCATTCGGGCCGAACGGCAGCGGCAAAGGCACCCAGGGGTCCATCATCAAAGATAAGTTCAACATCCCCCACATCGAATCCGGTGCCATTTTCCGCGAGCATATCAGCGGCGGTACCGAGCTTGGCAAAAAAGCCAAGGAGTATATCGATCGCGGCGATCTGGTGCCCGACGAGATTACCATTCCGATGATGGTCGAGCGGCTGCAGCGGGAAGATTGTAAGGACGGCTGGCTTCTCGACGGCTTTCCCCGCTCCAAAGCGCAGGCGATCACGTTGGACAAGACCCTGAAAGAAGCGGGGATCGAGCTGGATTACGTGATCGAGATCGTCCTCGACCGGGAGACTGCCAAAGAGCGGATCATGGGCCGTCGTCTCTGCGTCAATGACAACAACCACCCGAACCACATTGCCTTTGATGCCATCAAGCCGGTGGAAAAAGACGGTAAACTGGTCTGCCGGGTCTGTGGCGGCGATCTGAAGACCAGGGCCGACGATCAGGACGAAGAGGCCATCGACAAACGCCACAATATCTATTATGACGAGCAGACCGGTACCATGGCGGCCGTCAACTACTTCAAGAACGCCGGTGGTCCGAAAGTGATCTCCGTGGACGGATCCAAGTCGATCAAAGAAGTGACCGACTCGATTCTGGCCCAATTGTAAGCACAGGATTTATTCGATAGATCTCCCGTGGTGGGAGTATGTGAAACGGGGAGATGCCGAGCGCGTCTCCCCGTTTTTGTCTGGCGGCCGGCTGAATCTCACGCTGTGCTGCTGTTGCTGCGGGCGCCGGAATCGGTCGGTGTCTGGCGGCTTGAAGAAATGGGGCAAACCTGGTAAAAATCCCTCGCGGGAGGTGCATTCGGCCAGTCGATAACCTCGGCTTGAGCGGAGGGTCTCCCACACCGGTGTGTCGCTGATGGTGCCTGACCGCCGGACTGCACCGCCGGGTGATCGAGCGGTTTAAAGATGTTTATTCTCAAGGAGAGGAGTGGCCAGTGCCGATCTGTCGGACGGCCATTTTTTGCTTATGGAACAGCAGCAGAAACCGGGCGTGGGGAAAGTGTACCTCGTTGGCGCCGGACCGGGCGATCCCGGGCTGATCACCTTGCGCGGCAAATATCTGCTCGAGCGGGCCGAGGTCGTGGTTTACGATTATCTCGCCAATCAACGGCTGCTCAAGTATGTGCCGGCGGAGGCGCAACTCGTTTATGCCGGCAAGCGCGGCGGCGTCGAACATTCCCATACCCAGGCCGAGATCAACCAGATGCTGGTTGATTTTGCCCGGCAGGGGAAAGTCGTAGTCCGTTTGAAAGGGGGCGATCCCTTTATTTTCGGCCGCGGCGGCGAGGAGGTGGAAGAGCTTGCCCGCCACGGTATCACTTTCGAGGTGGTTCCCGGTGTCACGTCGGCCACGGCAGCGGCCACCTATGCCGGCATCCCCATCACCCATCGCGGATACACCACATCCGTTGCCTTTTTGACCGGCCATGAATCGCCGGACAAACCGACGTCGACTATCGACTGGTCCAAGATCGCCACCGGTATCGGTACTATTGTTATCTATATGGGCATCAAGAATTTGCCCCATATCGTCAAAAACCTGATCGACAACGGTCGTTCGCCCCAGACGCCGGTGGCCGTGGTCCGCTGGGCATCGACACCGGAGCAGCAATCGGTGGTCGGTACGCTGGCGACCATTGTCGATGTGGTCCGGGATGCGGAGATCAAACCGCCGGCCCTGATCGTCATCGGCGAGGTGGTCAACCTGCGGCAGACCATCGACTGGTTCGAAAAGCGACCGCTGTTCGGCAAGCGCATCATTGTCACCCGGACCCGGGAACAGGCCAGCGAGTTGATGGCCGGGCTCGAGGAAGCCGGGGCGAGCTGTTACGAGTGTTCGACAATCAGCATCGAGCCGGTCGACGACTATAAGATTCTCGATGAAGCGCTGGAGCGGATCGGCGAATATCACTGGATTCTGTTTACATCGCTGAATGCGGTGCGTTATTTTTTCGACCGGCTCTATCTCAAAGGCATGGATGCCCGCGATCTGAAAGGTCCCGATATCGCCACGGTCGGCAAAAGCACCGCCGACCTGCTGCTTACCTATGGTATCAATGCCGATCTGATTCCGCCGGTTTTTACCGGTGAAGGGCTGGCTCAGAGTCTGCTCGATCTGGGTGTCGAAGGGCGCAACATCCTGTTGCCGCGTGCCGCGGCCGGCCGGGAGATCCTGCCCGAGACCCTGCGCGGAGCCGGCGCCCAGGTGACGGTCGCCCCGCTTTATCGCAACGTGCCGGCCCAAGGGCGCACCGACGAACTGCGAGCGGAATTGGCGAGCGGCCGCGTGGAGTTGGTTACCTTTACCAGTTCATCGACGGTCAAGAATTTTCTCGACATGGTGGCGGCTGAAAACCAGGAGGAACTCGGTCGATTATTGGCCGGCGTGAAAATCGCCGCCATCGGTCCGATAACGGCGAAAACGGTGATTGATGGTGGACTCAAGGTCGATATCCAGCCGGAAAGATACACGATTCCGGACCTGATTCAGGCGATTATCGACGCCTACCGATAACCCTGCTGTCCCGGGAGGAGGTTCGCCGATGCCCGCAACCGTGCCGAGAGAGACCGGTGACGTGCTGTTGCTGCGCGAACAGGCAGATCATGCCGGCAGTGACGCGGCCATCATCGACATCGACGAGTCGGACGAGCAGGAGCAAGAAAATGAGCGCGCTCTGCGCTGCCGGCGGTGCAACGCGCCGATCACCACGGTCAAAGAGCGGACCAGCCGCGACGGACAACACCAGCACACCGTTTTCAATCCTGCCGGCATCGTCTACGAGATCGGCTGTTTCGGCCGGGCGCCGGGCTGTGTCGCCCCCGGCGCGGCCAGCCGGGAATTCAGCTGGTTTGCCGGTTACCATTGGCGTGTCGCCTTCTGCGCGCTCTGCTTCGAGCACCTCGGTTGGTATTTTTCAGGTGGAGAGGCCGCCTTTTTCGGTTTGATTCTCAACCGTTTGACAGACGATTGAGCGCTGCGGCGACGGCCGGCGTTCGCTGTTTCAATGGTCGCGGATCAGCTTGATCAATTCATCCGAGCTGAGCCGGGCGCTCATATCGGTCCCTTCCAGCAAGCTGTCGGCGAGGTCTCGCTTTTCCTGGTGCAGTCTGACGATCTTTTCTTCGATGGTGTTTTTGCAGACCAGGCGGTAAATCGTGACCGGTCGGGTCTGGCCGATCCGGTGGGCGCGGTCCGAGGCCTGGTCTTCGATGGCCGGGTTCCACCAGGGATCCATGTGGATCACGTAATCGGCGGCGGTCAGGTTAAGCCCGAGCCCGCCCGCTTTGAGGCTGATCAGAAAGAGATCGCCGTGGCCGGACTGGAATGACTCGACCCGCTCCTTGCGGTGTTTGCTGCTGGTACTGCCGTCCAGGTATTGATAGCTGACTCCCGTGGCATCGAGATATTCACGGATGATGTCGAGATGACCGATGAACTGGCTGAAAATCAGCGCCTTGTGCCGGCTGGCGATCAACTCTTCGATGAGCGACGAGAATACATCCAGCTTGGCACTCGGCAGCGTCGACTCCTTGGTGATCAGCCGCGCGTTGCAGCAGGCCTGGCGAAGCTTCATGATCTCGGTGAGAATCTGCAGATGGCGGCCCTGACTGTCGGTTGCCTGTTCCAGCAGGTCCAGCGCATTCTGGCGCAGTGCTTCGTAGAAATGCTGTTCCTCGGGACTCATCGTCACCTCGAGGGTGACCTCGGTGCGCGGCGGCAGTTCCTCGAGAACTTCCGATTTGATGCGGCGCAGGATAAAGGGGCGAATCAGTTTTTTCAGGCGAAACCGGGCCTCGCGGTTGTTGAACCGCTCGATCGGCACGGCGAAACGCTCATTGAACTGCTTGTGGGAACCGAGCAGTCCGGGGTTGATGAACTGGAACAAGTTCCATAATTCGCCGAGATGATTTTCGATCGGGGTTCCCGTGGTGATCAGCTTGAAACCTCCCTGCAGGGCCATGGCCGCCTGCGACCGTTTGGTGGCGGCGTTTTTGATGGCCTGGGCCTCGTCGAGCACGATGGTCTGCCAGTTGATTTTGGCCAGGGCATCGATTTCCTGCTGCAGCAGGGTATAGGTGGTGATCAGCAGGTCAAATTTACCGAGGCCGTCGATGATGTCCTCGCGGTTCTTTCCGACCAGTTGTTTGATCGTCAGTGTCGGGGTAAAGCGGGCGACTTCACTGAGCCAGTTGGTGGAAACCGAGGTCGGGGCGACCACCAGCGACGGACCGCCGCTGGCTCGTTGAAGAATAATAGCAAGTGATTGCAGGGTCTTGCCAAGCCCCATGTCGTCGGCCAGGCAGCCGCCGACGCCCCAGCGGGCCAGGCGGGCCAGCCAGTGATAGCCCTCCAGCTGATAGTCCCGGAGTTCGGCCTGCAGGGTGGACGGCAGTTTCGGGACGTAGGACTGGATCTGCCTGATCGTCTGCAGGTGATCGCGCCAGGAGGGATCTGTGGTGGTCCGGGCCTGTTCTGCGAGTTTTTCCAGCGGCAGCGCGGCCAGTGGGTGAATGAGGACCTCCTGGCTGTCATTGGTCTGCTGCTGGTCGCCGGCATAGGTGTTCAACTCGTCGAGGCGCTTTCTGAACTCCTCGGTCAGCGCGACGAATTGCCCGTTGCTGAGGCGAACGAAACGACCGGGATGATCCTTGAGCCGGTTGAGCATGTCTTTGAGATCGATCACCACGTTCTGGTCAAGTTGCACTTCGCCGCTGAGCCCGAACCAGTTCTGCCGGTTGGTCCTGATCTTCAGGTTCAGATTGGCAAACGAGGCCCGGTGACTGATGCTCAGTTTTTCTCCTTCCGGCCATTCGATAATGACCCGGTCGCTGACGTCCTGCAATTCGAGAAGAGCCTGCAGGCAGTCATCGGCGCCATGCAGATGCCATTCGCGGTCGTTTCCGTGTTCGAGGTCGATGGCCAGGTCAAGGATCGGGCACAACTCTTCCACCTCCCGGGCGCGCCGCTCTTCCTCGGCCAGATTGCGTCTGGTTTGCAGGCGCCGGCCGCCGACTTCCGCCATGACGTTTTCGACGCCCTGGCCCGGTTTGAGGTAGTGATTGCCTTCACGGAACGGTTTGACGAACATTTCCAGCCGAAAGCCGCTGCCGTACGGCAGGATGTGCATATAAATGCTCGGGTCGGACTCGACCAGCACGATATCCTGGGCCTGGCGAGCCGACGCATCCACGGCGATGGCCGAGTGCACGGTCATGAATGAGGAAATATTACCAATGGCGGTGAGAACCTGTTCACTGGCCTCGATCGGCACGACCAGTCCGTCTGTGCCGGTGATTTGCGCGATTCGGCGATGGTTGTCGTCGATTCTGACGACCTTGAAACGGGTCGGGGTTTCCCGGATGACCATGATGTTCTCCCCGCTGATTGCCAGGGAGAAATGGATATGAAGGTGTTCGTCGTGCTCCTCGATGAGCAGCTCCGGTTCGCCGGAGACGCATTCTACCGGAGTCGACGGCGCGTCACCGAGAAAGAGCAGGGGGTGACCGACCAGTGCCGGCAGCAGCTTTTCCCGGTCAAAAAAATAGTGCGCCTGGCCGTCTCCCGATTCATCTTTGCCAATGGCCTGGCAGATCTTGCGATCGTGCAAGCTGAGATAAGGAAGCCGGGACGGAGGGAACAATCTCTCCAGCGAGATCGGCCGCCCCTTGCTCCACTGGCCGTCGTTGGTGCGTTTCTGTTCCCGCGGGCGCACGGCGATATCGCCCTGATGGTAGTCGACCAGCCAGGTGAGCCGTGTGTCCTGGTCGACGAATTCAGGGACCGCGGTGGAGGAGATCGCAATCAAGGCTTGCAGGCTGCGTTTCCATGCTTCCTCGGGTTCGATCAGATCAACGAGCGGTTTGATACCGGTCTCGGTTGCCAGTGATGCGGCCGTCTCTTGCAGGGAAGCACTGTCCTGCCGGGACAGGCGTCCGAGCAGGTCGGCCAGACAGAGACTGTAAAAGTGGTAGCCGTGGCGCTGTGCCTGCTCGAAGAGTCGCCGGGCCTCCGCTTCGACGTCGGGTTCGAGTACCGCCGTGAGCCAGAACTGGGCAAGGCCGGTAAAGAGTACGGTCAGACTGGGCGGCGAGCCGGACTCCGGCAAGACGACGGCAGGCGCCTGGCCGGAACGATGGAGCTGTTTTTCCAGGAAAGAGGCAAGAATACCATACGCTTCGCTCTCTTCGCTGTTTTCAAAGCGGGTCAGCGCGATGGTGATTTGTTCCAAAGCCTGCTCCAGCCCGGTCCGGCTTTGCCGGGCAATCAGGGCCAGGACATGGAGCAGACCGGGAATGCCGAAAAAGGCGCCGTCCCGACGACCGCTGATCGCCATCAGTTGCTCCCGGTCATTTTCAAACAGTGAGCGGGCGGTTTCGTAGGAACCCCTCAGAAAGGCGATACTGCCGGCAGAGCCGGTGGCCAGGAAGGCGTCGGGTTGACGATCGAACACCTTCCCGGCCGCGTCGATACGGCCCTGCAGCAGGTACTGGTCGAACAGCAATCGCTGGAAGGGCAACCGTTCATCGTCGTCGAGATGGCTGAACTCGGAATCATCTTCGAGATAGGCAAGGACGTCCGGGAAACTCAGCAGGCGGCGCTGGGCATAGCGGAGGACGTAATTGAGCAGGAAAAACTGCAATGACGGAGCCAACGAGCGGAACCACGATCGCTCAAACGGGCAGGTTACCACCTGGACCGCCGGAGGGTGCGGGGTCAGCATTTCCCGGCATTGTCCATCGAGGAATTGCAGAGACTGGTCGATCAGACCGAGGTCCTGTAGATAGATGCCGATGCGCAATTCACGCATGGCCCGCCAGCATCTCGTGGTCCATTTTCCGTAGTAGTAGGAAAGCGGCGCTTCTTTGCGAATGACCGTGGCGTAGCGTTGAAAAGAACCGTCGGCGACTGCCGCCCGGCTCAGCGATTCAACCAGATCGAGTCGGCACTGCCGGTTATTGTCGAGGAAATTGAGGGTTTCCAGTTTGGTCAGGCAGTTGTTGACGCTGGATATGGTCGGTCGATTGCCGCGAGGACCTTTCAGGTCCAGTTTTCGCAGACAGCTGACGAGCAGGGTGGAATGAGCTGGTTCATAAATGATGGAAAGGATCTGCAGTAGGGTCCTTTCAAAGTTGTTGAGTTTCTTGTAGTCGCTGAGAATGTCTTCGTTACTCGGCATGATAGAAATTGCTGGAGATCGATTGACCCGTTCAAGCCACGGATGATGCGTCGGCAAAAACCGCAAATCCGCGCGGCAAGAGCGAACTATAGCATTGTCATGCCTCGATAGAAACGAAAAAATGGCGAAAAAGATGCGGGTTCTCCGTTGACGAATGGTTCAATACGGGACTGACGGCGGGTATTGTTGACAGGAACGGCCGGTGGACGGTGAAACCTGTCAATTGTCGAAGTATGGTTGACAAGACGAGTCACGCATGCTAATGACTGTTGACAAAGTTTGTCAACGATGAACGTCAACAGATCTACTGTTTCGTGATGGGTGGATGATGACTGTGTATGGATATCTGTTTCTCGCGGCCGACCGGGACCATCTCGTGCCGATGGTAGACCAGTCGTCAGCGATAGCCGCTTTCGCGGCTTCCATCGGGCTGAAGGTGACAGAGATCTGTGTTGAAGAGGGGGGCTCGCTGAAAAAGCCGTTTCGTGATCGGCCCCAGGGCGGGGTGTTGCTCGGTCGGTTGCAACCCGGAGATGTCGTGATCGTTCTTCGGTCCGAGTGGGTGCTTGCTTCGGCCGGCTCGGCGGTCCGTTTACTCGATGACTTGCGGAAACGACGTATCGCGCTGTTTTGCGCCGATCTGAGAGAAAACATTACGCTGTCGACCGAGCGGCGGCTCATCGTTTCGGAGGGTAACCAGGAACTGGTGCGCGCCTTGCTTGCCGCTCTGGCGGCGTGTGAGAGCAGCAGCCATGGGGATGCCATCAGGGCTGCGAAGCGCAAGAGCAGGCGCCAGGGGCGCTATATCGGGGGACCGGTACCGTTCGGCTGGCGGGTCGACGACAAAGGCTTTCTTCGGCAGCATCCCGACCAGCAGCGGGTCATCGAGGCCATCAGGGAAATGCGTGCCTCAGGGCACTCCTTCAGGGAGATTGCCGGCCGGCTTGGCGATGAGCAGGGCATCAGCCTGTCCCATGAAGGGGTCCGGCGTATCCTGAGCGGTGATCAGGCCAGAAAGGAGCGGGAGAAGATCGTCGCAGACACGCCGCCGGATCGGTAGCAGGCAGTCCTCTGCACCGCCTGTTTTCGATCATGCGTTGTCGTCGACTCAGGAACGTTGCAGGCTTTGATGGATGGATATCTTGGCCTGGTTCTGCCGGCTTTTCAGCCAGGCGTCAACGAGTTGCCGCTGCTTGAACTCGATGAGCAGTTCCCGGTAGCGCTGCCGCTCGGCCTCGCTGATCGGCTCTTCAGGGGCGTTTCGTTCTTCCAGTTGAAAGACGTAATAGTCATCGTCGACCAGTGCAGGTTCCGGGGTTACCGGCTCGGCACGGGTGAGTCGAAAAGCCTCCTGCACGAGCTGCTGCGGGAAGGATGAGGACGGTGCCGGCTCGTTTTTTTTCATCGGCCCGGCGTGCTCCAGAGGCAGCTTGTTTTCGCCGGTGACGGCGGCGAAAGATTCGCCGCTGTCGAGCTTGTCGATTACCTGCTGGGCCACGTTGCGCGCTTTATCGTCCGCCTGATGGCGGCGGAAGTCCTGCTCCGCCTGTTGTCTGACCTGATCGAGTTCCGGTATTTGCGGTTCCCTGACAGCGTCGATTGCGATGATCGCATACCCGTCCTCAACCTCGACCAGTGAGCTGAGTTCCCCCTCTTTCAGTGAAAAGGCAACGTCGAGAAAGTTCGGATCCGTCGGCATCCCATCAGGGGGTGCCGACCGGCTGAAAAAGTCGGTTGTGACCACGGTGGTGTCGGGGTGATTCTGCAAGTACGCGTCGAGGCTGCCTGCCTCGATTATCTGTTCGTAGACCGATCCGGCCTCCTGAAAAGCTAATGACCGGGCCTTGTCGAGGCGCAGCTCGGCGCTGATTTCTTCGCGGACGTCATCGAGTGTGCGCACCCCGACCGGCTGGACAGCCACCAGTTTGATGATATGGTAGCCGAAATCGGTCTGGACGATGTCGCTGATCTCGCCTTCCTGCAACGCGAAAACGGCCTCTTCAAAGGGTTTGACCATTTGCCCCCGGCTGAAAAAACCGAGTTCACCGCCGGATTCGGCCGTTGCGTCCTCAGAGTACTCTTTGGCCAGTGCGGCAAAGTCCTCCCCGGCGCGGGCCTTTGCCAGGACTTCCTCGGCGATGCTCCGCTGCTGTTGGTGCACCTGATCCCCGGCGTCCGGGGCGGCTTTGAGCAGAATGTGACGGGCATTGCGGGATTCCGCAGTCTGATATTGTGTTTTATGCCGCTCGTAATAGGCGTTGATTTCTTCTTCGTCGATGGCAATCCGGGCGGCGGTCTCCGTGAAACTGAACGGCAGATAGGTCAGCTTGATCGCCTCCTCCGTCTTGTAGCGATCGCCGGCTTCTTCATACCACTGCCTGAGAGCCTCTTCGGTACTATCGATTTCGGCGAGATAGCGCTCCGGTGAAACAATGGTGTAGGCAATAGAAACCGTCTCGTTTTCCAGGTTGTACAAATCCTCGATCTCGGCGTCGCTGACCGAGGTGACGAACGAGGAGAGGGCCCGGACCGTTTTTGCATCGAGCAGGTCGTGCCTGAGCGATTGTTCGTATTTTTTCGGGGACAGCCGGTTTGCCGCAAGAATCGACTGATAACGCTGCAGGTCGAAGGCGCCGTCATCCTGGAATTGCACCATCGATTCGATTGCTTCCTGGACTTCCCGGCCGCTGACGAGCAGGCCCATGGCCTGGCCACCTTGTCGCAGCAGGGCTTCCTGAACCAACTGGTTGATGACCTGGCCCTTGATATCGAGGCTGTCGGCCAGTGCTTTCGGGATGGTGCCACCGAATTGCTCGGCGATTCGGGCATAGGCGCGATCATAGGTCTGTTGATAGTCCTGAAAGGAGATTTCTTCGCCGTTGACGATGATGGCGGCTTCCTGCTTGTTCATCATGTTGGTGCCGACCCCCCAGAAGATAAAGACGAGGGCGATAACGACAACAATGGCTTGAATAAACAGGGACTGGGCACGTTTTCGGAAAAAGGCTAGCATGGGCTGTGGTCGGCTGAGGCTTCATGATCGTCCGTCCCGGGGCATGATGCTGCCGGGAAGGGAGGAACGAAGTGTACAATCTCTCGTTGAAGTCGAGCAAATTCCCGCCCCGTCCATCGGAATTCTTGCTGTAAGCAGACGGCAGAGAAGCCGGTATCGGTCGGGCGGGGGTGTCCGGTACCGTCGATTAAACACGAATGATCGCGGTTCGATTTACCCCGGATATCCCCTTCGTGCAAGGAAAATCGCACAGATGGGGCGACCGGCCATCCCGCCGATGGCAGGTGTGCAGCACGATCGGGAAGGTGTTGCCGGAGACGTGCCGACAGGTGCCGGAGCCGGCCCGAAGACCACGATGTAACATGCTGGAAAAACATCGAAAGACAAATGATTGCTCATTCACTTGACAAATAGTTTTGCCTATAGTATTAAGCGCAATTACTATAGCGAGTGTGAGAAGCATCTTCTTACGGGTACTATTACGAGGTCTCAAAGAATCACTATATCAAGGAGGTATGAAATGCCCACAGTAGAACACAATGGAAAATCCTTCCAGGTTGATGAAGATGGATTCCTTTTGAAAGGAATGGAAGAGTGGAACAATGAATGGGTCGATTATGTCAAGGCGTCAGAGGGTATTTCCGAGCTGACCGATGAGCATCAGAAAGTTATCGATGCATTGCAGGAATACTACAAGAAGAACGGTATCGCACCGATGGTTCGTATTCTCTCCAAAACCACCGGCTATCCGCTGAAGCGCATCTACGAGCTGTTTCCCTCCGGACCGGGCAAGGGAGCCTGTAAAATGGCAGGTTTGCCGAAACCGACCGGTTGCGTCTGATTTCCGACCAGGTTTAGTTCTGACCTTGGAAAGGAGAAGCTCCTCGCGGAGTTTCTCCTTTTTTTATTGTTCATCAAACACGTTCTTTTCGTCAATGAAACGGTGGTGGACGGCCTCGATGCGTCGGCGGTATTCATCACTGGTGATGCGGGCTCCCCGCAAGCCGCCCCGTAGGTTTATCTCCGAAAAATATGTTGTCGCCGCATCGAGTTGCAACAGGTCGAGGTGAGCGTAGGGAAAGCCGCCCTGGGCCATGATCCGCCGACACAGGAAGGTCTGCTCGTCGGTCAGAGAACAGGGTGCGGCCCGTGCGCCGCAATGCAGATTCTGCCTGAAACCGTGGGCATTGGTACGCACGTAGGCCTCCCGATAGTCATCGATGATGATTACCCGAAGATCCCGGGCACTGTCAAGAAAGGGTTGAATGACAAAGGGATAGGGGATCAGTCCGAGCACCGCCTGGTTGTAGATCTCTTCAATCGAAGAAAAGAGCAGAACGCCCAGACCGCCGTTTTTTCCCTCGAGTTTGAGGACAACCCGGCCGATTCCGGTCCGGCCATAATGGTCGACAGCTTCGATCAGGTCATGGATGGTGTAGATTACCGTGGACCCCGGGATCATCGCCCAGGAGAACAACCGCGTCTGAAACGCTTTGGATCTGCTGCACCATTGGCTGCGAAAGGAGGGGATGCCGGTAATGCCGCGCTCGGCGAGATCGAGCAGCAGGTGCTCTTCTCCCGGTTTGATCCTGAGCCGGCAGCAGATCAGGTCGCCTGGCTCGAGTTGATGGAAATGTCTGAAAACGGTCTGGCTGTCGGTAATGATCCGGCGCTGCCGTTTCAAAAGATCATCTCCCGAAATCGTTGGTGATAGTGGGTCAGGTCTTCCTGACAGGAGCCGCAGAACAGGAGAATTTCACCGTTGATCTGGGTCGCGTCACTTTCATGGGTGAAACTTCCGTCACTGTTCTGGTGGTAATACGAGGTGAGCATGACATCGTGGGCCAGCTCGATGAATGTCTCATCGTTGCCGCAGGCCGGACAGACAAGACGATTGGCAATGCCGGGTGATCGAGCGGTGGGCATGGCGGAAATGGTTATCAAGATTTCTGGGGCGGTGCGGCTGTTGCTTTCGGAGTAATCTTGGCGTCCCCGGTGGCGGAGTTGTTGCCGGCGGTTTTTACCTCGCCGTCAAGCCGGGCGCCGGGTTCAACGGTCAGGCTTCCAGCCTCAAGCCGGCCCTTGATCGAGCAGCCTTTCCGGGCGGTGACCAGGTTGGCGATGACATTTCCTTCGACGGCGCCGTGACAGATACAGGACGACACCTTGATATCACCGTTTATTGTGCCGGATTCGCTGAGGATCAAGTGCTCTCCGCTGATGTTGCCGTTGATGGTGCCGTCGATGCGGGTTTTCCCTTTGAAGGAGACCTCGCCGATGATCAGCATGGTCTTGTCGATGATGGCCGAGATCGTTTCGCTCTCAACTTTCTGCAATTCTTTTTCGACGCTGCTGTCTTTTTTGCTGAACATGAATTTCCTTACTTCTGTTTGGCGGTTGCCGTCTGGGCTATTTCTGCAACTTTCATGAATTTGGTCGGGTTGATCGGCTTGCTGCCCAGACGGATCTCGTAATGCAGGTGGGCGCCGGTCGACCGTCCGGTATCGCCGAGTTGACCGATGACCTGCCCCTGCTCGACACGTTCTCCTGATTTAACCAGGTAATTTTGCAGATGCGCGTAGACGGTCCGGTAGCCGTTGCCATGATCGATTTCAACGTAATTGCCGTAGCCGCCGCCGTTCTTATATGCCTTGGTGACCGTTCCGGCGGCGGTGGCAAACACCTTCTCGCCCCGTTCGCCGCGAATATCAATGCCCTCGTGAAAGGCGCTTTTGCCGTTGATCGGATCGACGCGTTTGCCGTACGGGGAAGATACGGAGCCGCTTACCGGTCTGCCGAGCGGCATCAGACGGACGGCCTCGAGATAATCGTCGACTTTTTTCAGCAGGTCGTCATAGGAGGTTTCATCCGCCGGGACATAGGGGCCTCCGCTTCCCTCCCCGGCGTTGGCCGCGCCATTCTCAATTTTAACGCCAATGGTGTGCATGACCGTCTCGATCAGTTCGCTTCGCTGGTTCAGATCGCTGACCGCGGTGTTCATCAGGCGCAGGTTTTCCAGTTGCAGGTTGGTGTTTTCCAGATCGAAGGTCAGTTTCTGCTCGGTCAGCACGTCTTGCTGCTCTTCGATCAGGGCGAGCAACTCGCTCTGATGATCTTTTTTGAGATCGGCGATCTGTTGCAGGTAATCTTTTGTGGCTTGTTCGCTGGCGGTGAGCCGGGTCTGGAGGGAGTGGGTTTTCTTGGTCAGCAGTTTATTGCTGAGATAGGAACCGGTGGTGAAGTAGCCGAAGATGCAGACGGCCAGCACCAGAGTGATGAGCGAAGAGAGGGAAAGTACGGCTCCCTTTTTGGAGATTTGAAAGGAGGACGAGCGCCCATTTTCTCCGGTAACGATAATGTGAAATCGGTCATTCATGGCAGAGCCCTTCTCGTGGTTGTTAAAAGCTGTCTCTGTCTGTATGATGTCTGACGGTTCGGGCGTGGTCGCTCCGGGCGCCCGGACAATGTTTTGCTTATACTCGTATCGTGTCAAACTATCAAGGTAAAATAGGCTGTTTGTCAAAGCCGTTTCGTCGCTGAAAAGCGACAGATTTTTTTTTATGTCCGCCATCGTTTCCTGCCGCTCAGTGACCAAGTCCTTTGGGGCTCAGCTTTTGTTTGCCGATCTGAATCTGGTTATCGCCGAGGGCGATCGGATCGGTTTGATCGGCCCGAACGGTTCCGGGAAGTCGACGCTGCTCAAGATCATCGCCGGCCGTGATGACCAGGACCATGGAGAGGTGATCCGCCGCCGGAACCTGGTGGTGAGTCTCCTCACCCAGGAAGATGAACTGGACGGGGGGCTCAACGGTATTGACAACCTGCTGCGGGCATTGGCCGATCTGCCGCTTGAGCCGGCCGAACAACAGAGCCGGGCAGAGGCCATGCTCAGTCGAGCTCTGCTGCCTGAACCGCAGCTGCCGGTTGCCCGGTTGTCGGGTGGCTGGCGCAAACGGGTGGCAATTTGCTGCGCGCTGGTGATAGAGCCGGATCTGCTGATCATGGATGAGCCGACCAACCATCTCGATATTGCCGGTATCGTATGGCTCGAGCAGGTGCTGGCTGCTCCGGGACCGTCGGCACCGTCCGGCCTGATCATGGTCAGCCATGACCGTCGGTTTCTGGAAACCAGTGTCAACCGGATCGTGGAATTGTCCCGCAGTTATCCATCGGGTTCGTTTCAGGTGGACGGCAGTTATTCTCTCTTTCTCGAAAAGCGCCGGGATTTTCTGGACCAACAGGCGCAGCAGGAAGAACGGTTGGCCAACAAAGTCAGGCGGGAGACCGAGTGGTTGCGCCGCGGACCGAAAGCCCGCACGACGAAGGCCCGCTACCGGGTCGACGAGGCGTATCGGCTGCAGGACGAACTGGCCCGGGTCAAAGCGATGAACCGGGCCGAGGGGCGGGTCGGGATCGACTTCAGCGAGACCGGGCGCAAGACGAAAAAGCTGCTTGAAGCACGCGGGCTGAGCAAACGCCTCGGCGACACGCTTCTGTTCAGCGGGCTCGATCTGGTCCTCTCACCCGGCGTCCGGATCGGTCTGGTGGGGCCCAATGGCTGCGGCAAGTCGACCGTTATGCAGATCCTGGCCTCGGCGGCCGGCGGGGAGTTTACCGCGGATAGTGGTGAGATCAGGGTTGCGGAAGGCGTGCGGGTGGTCAGCTTTACCCAGGACCGTTCCGGTATCGACCGGCAGGCGACCCTGCGCCGGGCACTTGCCCCGGAGGGGGACGGGGTTCTCTTCCGCGGGCGACCGGTTCACGTCGTTTCCTGGGCCAAACGCTTCCTCTTTCGCCCGGATCAGTTGGAAACCCCGGTCGAGCAATTGTCCGGCGGTGAGCAGGCCCGTATCCTGATCGCCGAACTGATGCGGCAGCCGGCCGATATCCTGCTGCTCGACGAGCCGACCAATGATCTTGACATCGCCTCGCTCGATGTCCTCGAAGAGAGCTTGCTCGACTTTGACGGCGCCCTGCTGCTCGTCACCCACGACCGTTACCTGCTCGATCGGGTCTGTGACAGTGTGCTCGGGTTTGTCGGCGACGGAGTCGTACGCCGATACGGCGATTATGAGCAATGGCTGCGTGAACTTAACGACTCCACGGAGAAAGACGGCAAAGCCGCACCCGCCCCGGCAGCCAGGAAAGGGCACGGCAGTGGCAGTGCGAAAAAGGGTACGCGTCTCACCTACCGGGAGCAGCAGGAATACGAACGGATAGAAGAGCAGATCATGACGGCCGAGCAACGGCTCGAACAGCTTGACAGGCAACTCGGTGACCCGGATATCGGCACCGATTCAGAGGTCCTGCGCCAGTGCTGGGAAGATCACGAAGCTGCCCGCAAGGAAGTGGACGCGCTCTACCGGCGCTGGGAAGA
>CAZUJZ010000017.1:19867-25352 GCA_964620665.1 uncultured Desulfofustis sp.
AAGATCACGAAGCTGCCCGCAAGGAAGTGGACGCGCTCTACCGGCGCTGGGAAGAACTCGAGCACAAGCGCTCCTGAGGGCCGCCGATCATGCGGGTCTGTTCGCCGGTGGCGGCGATCGGCCACCGGCTGTCGGCAGAACGTACCGGGTTATTCCGGGACCTCTTCAATCCATGACAGCGCAGCGGCAACCTTGGGAAAGCCGACCGTGGAAATCAGCACCAGCAGGGCGTGTTCGAGTTCTTGCCGGGTGGCCCCGGCAGCCAGCGCCCGTTTGGCATGGGAGTGCACGGCACCGGTTGACTGGGTAGCAGCCGCCACCGCCAATTGAATCAGTTCGGTGGTTTTCCGGTCCAGCGGCCCTGCCTGACGAACTGTTGATCCGACTTGTTCGACAGCCGCCATCACGTCCGGAAAGGTTTTGAGTAAATACTGGTAATGAGAGGCAGGCTGATTGGAGACAGACATGAACGTTCCTCCAGGGTTGGGATGAAGCGATTATCTGAGCTGACGAATTTTTCTGGTTCCGGCCGGCAATCCGGTGGAGCGCAGGGAAATGCCGCGTGGCCCAGGTCCCGGCTCGGTGTGCCCGTGCTGCGACGATCGGTTTCCGGTTGCCGGCCCACTGATCCTGCTGGCTTAAAATTAATCGGCGGATGCCGTTTGTCAACGGCTGTCCGCGGCGGCTTCGCCTCGTCGGAGAGTGTTCTTTTTTCGTGCGGATCAACAGAACGTGGTCGTCTGTGGCGGGAAATGCCGCTGTTCTCAACGCTGCCTCGGGGTGTCGCGGCTGATGTTCATCAGTGTTTTCTCGATGATTCCCTCCATCTGCTCGGTGATATCATCTTCTGAGGGCGGGGGAGCTCGACGGACTGAGTGGAAGAATGCCTGGCAGGTCCGCAGTTCGGCACCACTCCAGGTGTCGGTGAAGGTGTCTGGAGACAGCGGCTGCTGATCGTGGGGATGCTCCGGGTAATCGCGGCGACCATGGGCCCAGTTGATGATATGGCGAAAGAACAGTAGCTCCCGGTTGATCAGGATGAACATCAAGGAAATGTTCTTTGCCGGGCCGACATGCATTCTGGCTCCGGCCAGGCGCAGGCCGAGCAGCGAGGCGTCGACCACCAGTCGTTTGCGTCCGGTCAGCGCCCCGAATACGCCGGCGGCGCCGCCGAGCGCAGTGAATAACCCGAGACCATGGCCCAGTGCCGCGACATCCACACCGGCCCCGACGGCGGCGCCACTGAACAGGCCGAGCAGGACGAGTTGCTGGCGAGTCAGCCCGAGGAGCTGCCAGGTACGTTCGCTGAGCAGGTCTTCGTGCAGGATGGAGTGAGGTGGCAGTTCACAAGTGAAAATATTGTGTTTGAACAGTGTCCGGATCTGTTGCTGAGCCTTTTTTTCCAGCTGCGCAACGGCGGCGCCGTAGCGTTTCAGCAGGCGGGCCCGCAGTGCCTGTTCATCGTCTTCCGGCCGGCACTCCTGGGTCAGTTGCAGTGCCAGGACCTCGCCGAGCAGCGTGCAGATGATCTCGGCACTGCGCCGGCAACGCCGCTGCCAGTCCTGTTGGAAGGCTCGGACCACTTCGGTCAGCACCGGTTGCCAGTCTTGATCGATGGCTTGCAGTGCGGTCAGCAGATCGATTCGCTCGGCATAGGTGGCACGATGGGCGTTGAACAGGCGCCAGGAATTGAAATGCTGCCCCAACTCGTCCTTCCAGGCCTGGAGAAAGCCCTGCCCGTCTCGCTTGCAATTGATGACCGCCATGCGCGGTCGACCGATCAGCCGCAGCAGCTCCATTTCGGCTGTGTCGATTTGCCTCAGCGGCCGCGAACCATCAACCACGTAAATGACGCCGGCCCCGCGGACGAGGGGTTGCAGCAGCTCGTGATCCTCGCGAAACTCGAGCCGGCTGCCGGTCAACTCGACCAGGTGTCGGAGTCCGGCCGGGCCGGATTCCCCGCTCCGTCTCAATTCGGCCAGCAGCCGGGCCGGGTTCTGGAAGCCGGGAGTATCGGTAAAGCGCATGATTTCACGACCGTCGATGACAATGGGGAAGGTTCGGCAGCGCGTCGTTTCTCCGGGGAAGGGGCTGACCCGGACGGTGTCGTCCTCGGCCAGTGTCGAAAGGACGGAGGATTTTCCTTCGTTGGGGTGTCCGATAATGGCGATTTCCGGGATCATGGGCCGTCCTGGTCTGCTTCTCGGTTACCGGCTTCGAGCTCGAAAACGGTCAGGAAGGGATCGCCGAGCTCCTGCAGTTTGTGCTGCCAGAGCAGACGGTCCTGGGGCAGCGGTGTTGAAAAGCCGTTCGCCTCGTTCGGGCAGCCGAGCAGGCCGACAAAGATCGGGGTCGTCGCGCCGATTGTCATGCGTATCTGCCGCAGGGCGTGAAGCCATTCGTTGATCGGCGGCAGCCAGGCTTCGGTGATCAGCAGAAGACCGGTCTGGCCGTCTCGGCACGACGTGGCCAACCGCTGAAGTTGATCGGCAGAGAGCGGTTCATCGGATCTCAAGATTTCGCGATCACCGATCGGCAGGCCGTGCCGGCGCAGGAGACGATCAAGGGAGGCGGCGAAGCGCTCGTCGGCAAGATCGTCGGGAACAATGGTCAGTAACGGCCGGTCGGCCAGGTTGTGGCTGTCGTGTAGCGAAGCGTGCCGTCCATCGTTGCCGGCGAGATACGGGGACGGTTCGTCGGGAGCGCCGACGCCGCCGGAATCGAGCAGCGGGGTGCGCATGCGGTAAACGATGCGCAGCAGATCGGGGCGCTGCAGATTCAGGCGACGCAGGGAGCGGCGTTGCATCATGGCGCCCAGCGGCACCAGGAGCAGGCGGAGAAGCAAGCCGTAGGTCAAGAGCGCGAGTACCAAAAACGGCCACCAGGAAACGAGATCCTGGGTGGCCAGGTGATAGACGCCGTCTTTCAGGATAATCCGGCTACCCTCGATTTCAGCCAGGGATGGATAGGCGAAGCGCTCCGGCACCAGCCAGGACCAGGGGGCGGCGAGCACGTGTACGACTCGGTGGATAAATGGCGTGGTCAGCTGGATGGTCGATTGCCAGCCGAAGGCCTGATCGGTGGTACTTATTTTCAGCAGTGTTGCCGCCAGCAGTCCGGTGTTGAGAAACGCCATGAATTTCTGGGCGATCAGGAAAAGCGGCCAATAGAGCAGGGAGCCGTAGGCCGTGCCGATACGCCGCAGCAGGCCGGACAACCGCTTTGCCCCGGCACCATGCCGGCCGCTCAGGAGCGGCAGCAGGCCAATGAAGAGGCGGACGAGCACAGACGGCCAGGGCTTGATTCCGGTGAGGCGCATGACGGTGGCGCCGAGGAGCAGAGCGAGCATGATCAGCTGCGGAAAAATGAACAGCAGGAGAAAATGGAAGACGTTGACCGGATTGGTGCCGGAGTAATTGAAGAAGCTCAGTCCGGCTGCACCGCCCAAAACCAGGCCAAGGCCATAGAGCAGCAGTTTCAGCAGCTGCAGCGCGGTGGCGACCTGGCTGCCGGGACTTTTCCTGCCGGGATCGTCAAACAGCACACGCCGGCGGGCCCTGAGCCAGTGGCGAAGCAGTCGCCGCGGATCGTTTTCCCGATCGCTGCAGCATTCCAGGTAAATGGCCCGATCCCGTTGGTGCAGCTGTTCGTGCGGCTCGGAGCCGTCACGATCGAGACAATACTCGAGATCGATAATGTCGCGCTGTGTCCAGTCGGTGTCCATCGGGCTCCGGAAGGGCGGAAAATCCGGTTGGTCGTGGGTCATCATCGTGATGATAGTAGAAAACCATGTCGATACGCAACGGTTGAAACGATAATCATCTATCGGGAACCGTCGATCGGACGCGGCATTGAAGAATGATTCCTATCTATGGTACAATGGCCGAACACACAAGAGGTACCCTATAGGTACCGGGAGGATACAATATGGACAGACGGGCATTTATCAGACAGCTACTCCTTTATTCGCTGGGGCTGTCACTGTCTGCCCCGCGTTTCGCAGCGGCTGCGACCGGGGGTAAGGCGACCGGGGCGGCGGAACTCTCCCTGGTTACCGGCGCCGACTATCAGGCCGTCGTTCGCCAGGCCCTGCACCTGCTCGGCGGTATCGAGCGCTTTGTTCGACCGGGCGCCAGCGTTGTCGTCAAACCCAATATTGCCTGGGACAGAGCCCCGGAATACGGTGCGACCACCCACCCGCTGGTGGTCAAGACCCTGGTTGAGCTGGCTCTTCAGGCCGGTGCCGGGGAGGTGCGGATCTTCGATCATACCTGTAATGAGAAGAGGCGCTGCTACGTCAACAGCGGCATTGCCGATATCGTTGCCGGTATGGCTGATCGACGGATCAAACTGGACTACATCGACAATCGTAAGTTTGTCGACGTGAAGATAACCGATGGCCGGTCCCTCGATAGCTGGGAGATTTACCGGGACGCCTTGACCGCCGATTGCTACATCAACGTGCCGGTGGCCAAACATCACGGACTGAGCGGGCTGACGCTCGGTCTCAAGAACGTGATGGGGGTGATCGGCGGTAACCGCGGCCGGCTGCATCATGGTCTGGCCCAGAAACTGGCCGATCTGGCCACGGTCATCAGGCCGACTTTGACGGTGATCGACGCCACCCGGCTGTTGCTGAGAAACGGACCGCAGGGAGGCCGGCTCGAGGATGTCCGGCAGGCCGACACGGTCATCGCCTCGGCCGATCCGGTGGCGGCCGATGCGGTGGCCACCACGCTGTTCGGTCTTAAGCCGGATCGGATCGAAACGACGGTGGCCGCCTATCAGATGGGTCTGGGCCAGATGGACCCGAGCCGGATCCGTATCAGCGAGCAGCGGCTGTGAGTTCCGGCGACCGGCTGGCACAGAAACGTCTGTACCGGCGGCTGCGCCTGGCTCGGATGATAAGTCAGCTCGGTTTCCTGCTGCTGTTCTTGTTTCTCTTCATCAATACCGATTACAGCGGCTCCGATACCATTCAATACGCTGTCAATCTGTTGTTTCGAATCGATCCGCTGCTGGCGATCTCGACGATGCTGGCCGTTCGGGCGGTGATAGCCCTGATGCTGCCGGCCCTGCTGATCATCGTCCTCAGTCTGCTGCTGGGACGTTCTTTTTGCGCCTGGATCTGTCCGCTCGGCAGCCTGGTGGACGGGGTGCAGCCGGCTGTCAGGCATGGCCGGCGACGGCAGACCACACTGTTTCCCCATCTGGCCGCCTCGCTGCTGATCTTTGTGCTTGTTTCGGCGCTGCTGGGACTGCCCTTGGCCGGCTATCTCGATCCGTTTTCAATCCTGGTGCGCGGGCTTGCCCAGGCGGTTTATCCGGCCACCCATAACCTGGCCGAATCCTTTTTCACCATGACCTATCTGCATGCTCCGGCATCGGTCAACCTGGTTACCGAACCGCTCTATGCCTTTTTGAAAGAAACGGCGCTGCCTTTTGAACGGAAATGGTTTGCCCTCTCGCTGCTCAGTCTGGCCAT
>CAZUJZ010000018.1:0-24904 GCA_964620665.1 uncultured Desulfofustis sp.
GGAGGCCAGCCGATCAGGCCGCAGCGCAGCAGCCGGAGGCAGGACCGGCCAGCCCATCCGACCACGCTGCCGATTTTCATTGTTTGTTGCGACCTCCAGCCATGGGGGCCGGCTATCAGAAGAACCACCGGAATTGATTGATTGCATCAGCGCAATTGACAATCCTCAGCGCTTCCGGTACGCTGAATCTTCTCCAGCAGATCGTTTCCAATCACAGCGGGGCACGCCCATGATCATTGGCCTGGATGTCGGTGGCACGCACAGCGACGCGGTTCTTTTCGACTCCCGGGGACTGGTACGTGACATCAAGGTACCGACCAACCCGGACAACCTCTACGAAACACTGCTGACGGCCTTTGACCTGCTGATGGAGGGGCAACGGCCCGAGGACGTCAAGCGGTTGGTACTGAGCACTACGCTGGCCACCAACATGGTGGTGCAGAACACCCTGCCGCCGGTGGCCATGCTCGTATCCGGCGGCCCGGGCATCGATCCCGAGCATTTTCGCGTGGGCGACCACTATTATGTGGTGCGCGGCGCGCTGGACCACGGCGGTCGAGAGATCGAGCCGCTGGACGAGCAGGAGATAAAGGCTGTCGGCGAACAGATCAGGGCCGCCGGCCTGCCCTACGTGGGTGTCGTCACCAAGTTTTCCGTGCGCAACCCGGAGCATGAACTGCGCCTGGCCGAGCTGCTTGCCCCGTATGTCGAGCGGGTCTTTATGGGGCACCCGCTGTCCGGCGTGCTCAGCTTTCCCCGGCGCATCGCCACCACCTATCTCAATGCAGCGGTCTATCCGGTACACCGGGATTTCTTCACGGCGGTGCAGGAATCCCTGGCGCAAAAAGGGATTGCTGTGCCGATTCGGATTCTCAAGCCCGACGGTGGCAACATGAATATGGCGACATCGCTTGATTATCCGGCCCAGACCATCCTGAGCGGCCCGTCGGCCAGCGTCATGGGGGCGATCGCCTATGCCCGCGAGGAGGAGAGCTGCCTGGTGCTCGATATCGGCGGCACGACCACCGATATGGCGGTGATCCTCGACGGCGTGCCGGTGCTCGCCTCCGGCGGCATCGAAATCGGGCCGTACAAAACCCTGATTCGCGCCCTGCAGACGCGTTCCATCGGCATCGGTGGCGACAGTGTTGTTCGGGTTCGCGACGGGCAGATCAGCATCGGCCCGGATCGGCTCGGGCGGGCCATGGCCTACGGCGGACCGTTGCCGACGCCGACAGACGCCTTTTGTGTGCTCGGTTTGGCCGACGGCGGCGATCATCAACGCTCGCTCCAGGGTCTGACGCCGCTGGCCGCCGCTCTGCAGCTGTCCGTCGAGGAAATCGCCGAATTGATCTTCACCACTGCCTGCCGGGAAATCCTGACCGCGGCACGGAATATGGTGAGCGACATCAACAGCCGTCCGGTCTACACCGTGCACGAGATGCACGAGGGTATCCAGATTCAGCCGGACCGGTTGCTCGTTCTCGGCGGTCCGGCGCGACAATTTGCCGAGCGATTGGCCACCCTGTTTCCCGGTGAGGTCATGCCGGTGCCGCACTGGCAGGTCGCCAATGCCATCGGCTGCGCGCTGGCTCGCACCACCTGCGAGGTGACGGTTTACGCCGACACGGCCCGCCAGGTGGTCACCGCCCAGGGCGAGGGGTATCACCAGAATATCCCGGCCAGTTTCGACCTGGACAATATCCGGGATATCGCTCTGGAACTGGTGCGGAAAAAGGCCCTGGCCCGTGGAGCAAACCCGGAGTTCGTACAGACCGAGGTCGTCGAAGAGGCGCAATTCAACATGGTGCGCGGCTTTTATACGGTCGGCAAGAATATCCGGGTACGTGCGCAGGTCAAACCGGGCCTGATCCACGGTTATGATCCGCAGACCGAAACGCTGAATCGCCCCGACCTGTAGAGTTAACCAGGCCAGTCTCTCCCGGGGTCGGTTTTCGGGGAGGCAGGCAGGCAGGGCCGCTCACGGCAGGAGCCGGTGCCTGCACCCACCAATAACGTGCCAGGATCGCCTGTTATGCTTCGCGCCACCCACAAAACCGGACTCGTCTTTTTCCCGGCCTTCGATTGGGCCATTGATCCCACCCACCCGGAACGGGAGGAGCGTCTGCTCTATACCCAGGACCAGGTGTTCGAGGAGGGGTTGCTCGATATCGACGGCATTGTCGAACTCAAGTCCGACCTGGTGACCATCAAGGATATCCAGCGCGTTCATTTCTGTGTCCCGGATCCCTGGGCGGTCATTACCGAGTCGCACTTGATCAGCGCCGGTGGGGCCAAGACCATCGGCATGGCGGTCATGGACGGCACGATCGAACGCGGTTTTGCGCTGGTGCGGCCGCCGGGTCACCACGCCAATCGGGTGGTCCACGGGGCCCGGGGATTCTGCAATATCAATATCGAAGCAATCATGATCGAATACCTGCGCCGGGCCTACGGGGTCGACCGGGTGGCGATCGTCGATACCGACTGCCATCACGGCGACGGCACCCAGGATATCTATTGGCACGACCCGGACACACTGTTCATCTCGATCCACCAGGACGGCCGCACCCTCTATCCGGGCAGCGGCTTTCTCAACGATTTCGGCGGCCCCAATGCCGCCGGTACGACCATCAATCTGCCGCTGCCGCCGGAGACCTGCGACGAGGGGTTTCTCTACGCGATCGAGCACGCGGTACTGCCGATTCTCGAGGATTTTCAGCCGCAGTTGATCATTAATTCGGCGGGGCAGGACAATCACTATTCCGATCCGATCACCAATATGAATTTTTCCGCCCGCGGCTATGCCAGGCTGACGTCGATGCTCAAGGCGGACATCGCCGTTCTCGAAGGCGGCTATGCGATCGAGGGGGCACTCCCCTATGTCAATGCAGGTATCATCATGGCCATGGCCGGTCTCGATTACAGTCACCTGCGCGAGCCGGATTTCAACCCGGACCGGTTGCGCCAGGATCCCGATGTGACCAGGGTGATCGAGAAGACCTGCAATTATGCGCTGGAGATTTGGAACAAGCGGGCGGCGATCACCCATACGGTTCGGAAAAAGCCGGATTGCGGCGAGCGGCGCCGCCAGATTTTTTACGATACCGATAATATCCTGGAAACGCAGGAAGAGACCATCCGTATCTGTGACGACTGCGCCGGTGCTCTGCGGATCGACAGTATCTCCGACCGCGGCGTCCGCATGCTCGGCGTGACCATCCCGCGCAAGGCCTGTCCTCGTTGTGTCGAACAGGGCCACCAGTGGTATGAAGGCGGCGACCGCGCCCATTACCGCCATATCTTTTTACAGGACCGCGTTACCGACAGGTATAGTGAGCGAAAAGACTGAGCGCAGGGACTCGCCTCTCCACCCGTTCACATGATCTTGATGGCCACGGCGCCGGCGGTTACCGCACAGATTGAGAGTACACGCAAGCCGGTGAGTCTCTCTCCCAGGCAGCAGACGGCGATGATCGCTGCGATGACCACCGATGACTCGCGCAGTGCGGCGACCAGGGCGATCGGTGCCTGCATCATGGCCCACAAAACCAACCCGTAGGATGCCAGCGAGCATGCCCCGCCAAACAGCCCCCGGAGCCATTGTGTTCGTGTCCGTCGCCAGCTGGCCACGTGGCCGAGCAGTGCCGACGCGGCAATCAGTGCTGCTGCGGTGAGCAGGAACAACCAGCAGGTATAGGCCAGTGCATGGCCGGCCAGCCGCACGCCGTGACCGTCAACCAGTGTATAGCAGACAATAATGACGGCCGTGGCCAGGGCTGGAGCGACCGCGGCCCAGCGCAGCGATTTCGATCGCCAGGCGTCGCCGGAGAGCAACACTATCCCACCGCAGATGCAGACGATGCCGATCCAGCCCCCGGTGGACGGTGATTCGCCGAATATCACGGCCATCGCCAGCGCCGTCAGGACCGGGGCGATGCCGCGCATCATCGGATAGGAGAAGCTGAGCTGGCCGAAGCGATAGCAAACGGCCAGCAAGAAAAAATAGACCACGTGAAGTGCCGTCGACAGGGCCAGATAACCCCAGCTTTCGCTCTTCGGCAGGGGGAGAAGCGGTACCAGGAACAGCGTCCAGAAGGCCGCCCCGACCACCAGGAGACAGGCGTCCTGAAGGTTGTGCGAGGAAGCGCGGATCAGGGCATTCCAGCCGGCATGGAGTAGTGCCGCGAGCAGGACAATAAGCAATACTTCCAGCGACATCATTTTCTCCCGCAGATGCGGCGGTTATTCCGTCGTGCCGACGATTTCTCGTACGGCTTCTTGATAGGCGCGTTCGCTGGTTGCCCGGGTGATTTTCTTCAGTTGCCTCTGAGCGCCGGGAAACGCATCGATAAAATAGATCCAGATCTGCTTCAGGCGACCGAGCAGATGGCCCGGTCCGTTCAGTCGCTCTTTGAGGGCCAGGTACAACTCGTCATGAAAAGCGGCCAGGGTGGCCAGTCGCCGCGCACCGGTTGTGGTCTCGCCTTTGATTTCCGCCGGGAGAAACGGGTTGGCGAGCAGGCCGCGACCGATCATCCAGCGATCCACGGCAGGGAATCGCCCGGCGAGTGCCTGGAAGACCTGCCGTGAGGTAATATCGCCGTTGTAGGTCAGGTGATGGTGAGTCAGGGTGCAGCAGCGGGCAAAGGCATCGGGATCGGTGCGACCGCGGTAGAGCTGGCTGCCGAGACGGGCATGAATGGTGATCCCGGTCAGCGGGAAGGGGGCGAGGCGGGGGAGCAGCAGCGCCGATTCCCGGGAGTCGTGATAACCAAGGCGCATCTTGATAGACAGGCGCGGCTTCAGGTCTGGCAAGACCTCCTCCAGCAGCGCGATAACGGCATCGGGGTAGGGCAGCAATCCGGAGCCGCGCCGTTTTTTGGCGACCATCCGCACCGGGCAGCCAAGATTCCAGTTGATCTCCCGATGGCCCAGATCGAAAAGGCGATTGCCTAGGGCCAGGAAACCGGCTGCGTCGGTATTGAGCAGTTGCGGGATGACCGGTAGAGAAGCATTGGCCTCCGGCCGCAGGTCGGCGAGCAGTTTATCGGAAAAAACGGCCGTGCTCTGCGGGTTGATAAACGGCGCCACGGCGCCGTCGAGTCCGGAGAAGTGAGCGGCGTAGATGCGGCGGAACATCGCGTCGGTGATGCCCTTGAGCGGCGCCATGACCAGCTGCGGATAGTCGCTCACGATGCGTGCTGGTCCGGTTGAGCAGTGGTAATAGCCGGCTGGCTCCAGTGCCGCAGATCGTGGCCGCTCGGGTTCTGGAAGAGCCGCAGGTCGAATTGCGGCAGCGCTGCAAGCAGGTGATCGAAGATGTCGGCCTGGATCGCTTCGTAAAACGCCCAACGCTTGTCCGTGCAGAAGACATAGATTTCCAGGGGGAGACCATGTTCGGTGGGGGCGAGGTGACGGACGAGAAAGGTCATGTCCTGATTAATCTGCGGCAGGCTCTTCAGGTAGGCGACGACGTAGGCGCGGAATATGCCGATGTTGGTTTGCCGGCGGCCGTTAATCGGCAGGGCCGGATCGTCGGGGAACGAGTGTTGCCGATTGAATTGCTCGATCTCTTTGCTTTTAGCGCTCAGGTAGTCTCTGAGCAGGTAAATTTTGGAGAAGTGTTCGAGCAGGTTGTGGTCGCAGAAGCGGATCGAGTTGACGTCGATCATCAGCGCCCGCTTGATCCGCCGGCCGCCGGATTCGGCCATGCCCCGCCAGTTTATGAAAGAGTTTGAGACCAGCGCGTAGGTGGGAATGGTGGTGATGGTCTTGTCCCAATTCTGGACCCGGATGGTGTGGATCGAAATACCAATCACATCGCCGTCGGCGCCGTAAGACGGCATCTCGACCCAGTCACCGATCCGGACCATGTCGGTGGCGGTCAATTGCACAGAAGCGACGAAGCCGACGATGGTGTCCTTGAACACCAGCATGGTTACCGCGGTCATGCCGCCGAGTACCGAGATGATGCCCCAGGGCGACATGCCGGAGAAAATCGAGATGATAAAAATGGCGCCGAAGATAAAGCTGGCGATTTTGACCGCGTCGATGAATCCGTTGAGCACATCGGCCCGCTTCATCTTCACCAGCCGGGCGATATCGCCGGCTGCCGACAAGACGGCGTTGAAACTGAGCACGCCGGCCAGCACGAAAAAGACCAGCGCGGTGCGCTTCAGGATCAGGTAGATGGCGCTGCCTTCGGGCAGCAATGCATCAATGGACAGGTTCATCAGCAGCAGCGGCACAAACCAGCTGACCGTGTCGACCACCTGACGATTGATCAGGACATCATCCCAGCGATAGCGGTTGCGTTTGATCCACCCCATGCAGATCGTTCGCAGGATCCGGCGCAGCACCAGAGTGGCGACCATGATGATCAGCAGAATCAGGGTAATGCTGATAACCAGGGCGATCGATTCGGCGAGGGATGCGTCGAGACCGAGGGCGAGCAGCTGCTGATAAAACAAATTATTGAACATCTGGTCTCCGGTACACCTGATTGAGAAGCAATGTGCAGACGGGGTGATTATGGTACCCTGACTGCTCGGGCACCACGTTAGCGCCTACTATAGACAACTTCGACGAGAAAAAAAAGTGCGACAGAAGCAGATATCTTTGCCGGCTCTGGCCCGGTTCTATCCAGACGGGTTGCTTGAGCTGTTGCCGGAGATTGCCGGCAGCCGCGGCCAACGTGTCTACCTGGTTGGCGGCGTCTTGCGCGACTGGTTGCGCCGGGTCGCTGCGGCGCCGGCCGATCTCGATGTGGCCGTCCAGCACGACGCCGCCGGGTTTCTGCGCCGGGTGGCGCGGCACCTTGGCAGCGGCACAGTGGTGGAACTTGGAGATCCTGCCGATGATACCTGTCGACTGGTGCTGGACGAGTTGGTTATCGACGCCGCCGGTTTTCGTGACGGGGCGACCGAAATCGAACAGGACCTGGTCAAACGCGATTTCACCATCAATGCGATGGCCGTCGATCTCGCCGGCAAAGACGAACATGGCCAGGTCTCCCTGATCGATCCGCTCGGCGGCAGACAGGATATCGATAACGCCATTATTCGCTGCTGTCCGGGGGCTTTCGTCTCCGATCCACTGCGCCTGTTGCGTGCCATCCGATTTGGTGCCGAACTCGATTTTGTCATAGAGGCTGAGACAATGGCTGCGATCAGCGGGGCTGCATCCCTGATCACAAGCAGCGCCACCGAGCGGATCAACGCTGAATGGGAACGGATCATGGCAACGCCGCGGGCGGCTTTGGCCTGTGCCACCATGGCCACCTGCGGCCTGCTGGCGCACGTGGCACCGGAATTGATGTATGGCGACGGGGTAGATCAGCCGACCTGCCACCATCTCGATGTACTTGGCCATAACATTGAAACCCTGCGGTGCCTGGAGTGCATCATAACCGCACCGGCACAGTATTTCCCCGAATCGTCCGGCTCGCTGGTCGATTATCTCGCCGACCCGAATCACCGGACACTGCTGAAATGGGCGGCGCTGTTTCACGATGTCGGCAAACCTGTTGTCAAGGCGGTGCGTACCGACGCAGACCGTTGTGAGCCGCGCATCACCTTTTACGGTCACGACGAGCGGGGCGGAGAAATCTTTCGCCGCCGGGCCGAGCGGCTGCACTGGAGCCGGCGGCGGGCCCAGCGGGTCGGCGAGTTGATCGCGATGCACATGCACCCGTTTCATCTCTGCAATGTGGCCCGACGTGACGGCGAGGTAAGCCGTCGGGCGCTGCTGAAGATCTGTCGCCGGGCCGGTGACGATCTGGCCGGCTTGTTTGTGCTGGCCATGGCCGACACCCTGGCGGGACAGGGCACGGATCGGCCGGCAACCATCGAGGCCGACTTGGCCGGACTGCATGCCCGGGTCGACCGCCTCTATCAAGAGGCGATTGCCCCGGTGCTGAGCGGACCGAAATTGTTGACCGGCAACGATCTGATTGCTACATTGGGCCTGGAGCCCGGCCCGTTGTTTCGCGAACTGCTGGAAGGTGTTGAAACGGCGGTGGTCGAAGGCGTGGTGCATACCAGGGAGGAGGCGCTTGACTGGGTCAACCGTTACCTTGCCGGGCGGGAGCATGAAATAACCGGGCGAACCGGGGCGCGTTCCGGGCAGAGGCGATCTCCGTCCGGGCACAAGGGATAAACCGTGCGGAAAGTCAGGGATTACTATTTCCAGAAGGCCAAGAAGGAGCGATATCCGGCGCGGTCTATCTATAAACTGGAAGAGGTGCAGAAAAAATATCGGCTGCTCAGATCCGGCGACAGCGTCCTCGATCTCGGCTGTCACCCGGGTAGCTGGTCGCTCTATGCCTCCGAGACAGTCGGCCCGAAAGGGATCGTCGTTGGTATCGATCTGCAGGAAACGGTCATCGCTTCTCGACCGGGTGGTGCCGTTATCCACTGGCTCTGTGGCGATATCACGGATCCGGAGCAGATTTCCCGAATTCGTCGGATTCGGCCGGCGTTTAAAGTGCTCCTCTCCGATATCGCCCCGCGGACGACGGGCAATCGCTGGACCGATCACCAACAATCGATGCGTTTGGCCGACCAAACACTGCATCTTGCCGGACAGCTGCTCCATGAAAAGGGGCATTATCTGTGCAAACTGTTTCAGGGCGAGGAAACGGTATCATTTATCGCTACCCTGAAGGAGCATTTTTCCCTGGTCAAGGTGATCAAGCCGCACAGTTCCCGCAAGGAAAGCCGCGAGCTCTTCGTTCTCGGCATGGAATACCGGAAGGCGGCGAAGCAGCAACAGCGGTAAGACACGCCGGCTCGACAACGGGCCGGCCGGGCAGAACAATCAACATTACAGGAAGGTATATGTCAGGACATTCGAAATGGTCGACCATCAAGCGGAAAAAAGGTGCCATCGATGCCAAACGCGGTAAGATTTTCTCTAAATTGATCAAAGAGATAACCGTTGCCGCCCGGCAGGGAGCGGACCCGGACGGCAATCCCCGGCTGCGGGCGGCCATCGCCGCCGCCAAGTCCGAAAACATGCCGAAGGACAATATCAGTCGGGCTATCGACAAAGGGTCGGGCGGAGGCGACGGGGTCGTCTACGAAGAGATCCTCTATGAAGGGTACGGACCGGGCGGCGTGGCGGTATTGGTCGAGTGCATGACCGACAACCGCAACCGGACGGTGGCCGATGTCCGGCATTACTTTGCCAAAAGTAACGGCAATCTTGGAGAGAACGGCTGCGTCGCCTGGATGTTCGATAAAAAAGGTCAGATCCTGGTGGACAAGTCGTCTATTGCCGAAGAAGAGTTGATGGACAAGGCACTGGAAGCGGGCGCCGAGGACGTGGTCGAGGAAGAGAGTGAATTTCAGGTATTGACCGGTGTCGAATCATTCAACGACGTGTGCGAGGCGCTGGGACAGCAGGGAGTCTCTTTTCTCGAGGCATCCATTTCGATGATTCCGAAAAACACGGTGGAGGTGACTGAGGAAAATATTGCCGTGGCCCTGCTGAAGTTGCTGGAGAGTCTCGAGGACCATGACGATGTCCAAAACGTCCATGCCAATTTCGATATCGATGCTGAGTTAATGGAGAAACTGTCCTGATCCGGTTGCCCGGACCAGCGGCAACCGGTCGGCATGGAGCGGATTCTCGGCATCGATCCCGGCTCGCGGACGACCGGTTACGGTGTGATCGTCTCGGATCGGGGCAGGATCGGCTTCATTGCCTGCGGGGTGATCAAAGCCTCGTCACAGCTGCCGTTCGCCCATCGGCTCAACCAGATTTTTGACGGGGTCAACGAGGTGATTCAGCTCCACGGTCCGACGGCAGCCGCCATCGAAGACGTTTTTCTGGCGACCAACCCGCGGTCCGCGCTCAAACTCGGCCAGGCCCGCGGGGCGGCGGTGGTGGCGGCAATGCAGAATGGCCTGCAGGTGTATGATTATAGCCCGAAACTGATCAAGCAGGGCGTTGCCGGTTACGGCCAGGCCGGCAAGGCCCAGGTTCAGCACATGGTCCGGGTCCTGCTCGGACTGCCGTCCATGCCGAGTACCGACGCCGCTGATGCCCTGGCCGTGGCGATCTGCCACGCCAACCAGTTCCGTCTCTGAGACGGGAGGATGCCCATGATTGCAACGCTTGCCGGCAAGGTCGTAGTGAAAAAGAAAGACCGGTTCATCATCGATGTTCACGGTGTCGGCTATGAGGTCTTTCTCACCGCCGATGCGTTGTCCCGTCTACCGGACAAAGGTGAGGACACGTTTCTTCATGTCCATATGCAGGTCCGTGACGATGCCATCGTCCTGTTCGGTTTTCCCGGGGCGGAAGACAAGGAGTTGTTTTTGGCCCTTATTTCAGTTTCCGGGGTCGGGCCCAAGCTGGGCTTGGCGGTGCTGGCCGGCTTGCCGCTGGACGAGTTGTGCCGCAGCATTGGTTCCGGCGACGTGAAGCGGCTGACCGGTCTGCCGGGCGTCGGCAAAAAGACCGCCGAGCGGATCTGTATGGAGCTCAAGGACAAGGTCGGCCACTTGGTGGCCGACGGAGAATTTCAGCCGACCGCCCCCGGTGCACCGGATGGTCCCGGCACCTCATCGGTGGTGATGGACGTATTGTCGGCGCTGACAAATCTCGGTTACAGCGACCCGATCTGCCGACAGGCGCTGACCAGAGTCAAGCAACGGATCGGTAACGAGGCATTTTATGAGTTGTCTCTCGAGGAGATGCTCAGGGAGTGCCTGAGGAGCCTGGCATGAATTTCGAAGAAGAATTGTTCGGTGACGATCGTCTCGTCGACCCGGCGCCTATCGGGCGGGATCACACCAATGATAACGATCTCAGGCCGAAACGGTTGGCCGAATATATCGGCCAGCAGCAGGTGCGGGCCAGTCTCGAGGTGTTTATCAAAGCCGCCCTTATGCGCGGCGAGCCGCTCGATCATGTCCTGTTTCACGGTTTTCCCGGACTCGGCAAGACGACGCTGTCCTACATTATCGCCAACGAGATGGGCTCGGGCATCAAGGTGACGTCCGGGCCGGTGATCGAGCGGCAGGGGGACCTGGCCGCCATCCTGACCAGCCTGCAGGAGGGTGATGTCCTGTTCATCGATGAGATTCACCGGCTCAATCATGTCGTTGAAGAGATCCTCTACCCGGCCATGGAAGACTTTCAGCTTGATCTGATTATTGGACAGGGACCGGGTGCCCGTTCGATCAAAATGGATCTGCCGCGCTTTACCCTGGTCGGCGCAACGACACGGACCGGTCTGCTGACACCGCCGTTGCGCGATCGTTTCGGGGTGATGCTGCGGCTCGAATTCTATACCCCGGAGGACCTGGTGACCATCGTCAAGCGTTCGGCCCGGATCCTCGGTGTTGACATCGATGACGAGGGTGCTCTGGAACTCGGGCGCCGGTCCCGGGGCACACCGCGAATCGCCAATCGCCTGCTGCGGCGGGTTCGTGATTATGCCGAGGTCGGCAACCAGCGGGTTATCGATCGGCAAGTTGCCGACGGTGCCCTGAACCTGCTCAATGTCGACCGTTTCGGTTTGGATGACATGGATCGGCGCATCATGCTGACCATCATCGACAAGTTTCAGGGCGGGCCGATCGGTCTGGAAACTCTGGCTACCGTGGTTTGCGAGGAAAAGACCACCCTCGAGGATGTCTACGAACCGTTTCTCATCCAGTCCGGATTTCTCGCCCGAACTCCTCGCGGACGGGTCGCGACCGTAACCGCTTATGAGCATTTTGGCCGTAAGCCTCACGGGACGGCACGAACGCAACCATCCTTGTTCGATCAGGACGAATAAAACGGTACCGCTGCGAAATGGTTGGGCGGCCGGTCCGGTTCGGACCTGATCACCGATCTCCAGTTCTCCCTGCCTGACAAAAACAAGCACTTGTCTCTCTTCGGCGACCGCCATTGCATCGTCCACCGCGTTCCCCGTCGCCGAGTCGTGTCTCCCTTGGTTAGCCACTTTGAACCACCGATCCTCTTTTTCGAATATTTTTTCAGTTTTTCTTTATGTGTAATTTGTCCTTTTATATCAGATTGATAGGCGTTCAAGAGGGTCATTTGAAGGTCAGGCTTTGGTGCGCTGATCCGTGGTGTTGCTACTCTATATAGTGCTGTGTTTTGGTTGTGTATCTATATGTAGTAGCTCCCGAGGAATCTGTGATGTCATGCTAGTGTCTTGAAGTTCCTCGTCTTTTCCCTTGACTTCAATCTGGTTGATAGTATAAATGATAGAAAGTGGTATAAAGTGGATGTAAAGCGGTTGATAGTAGTTTTTCCGTAGGCAACCCAGTGGCCAGAGACGAGATAATCAAGAGCAGATTTCGCAGCAGGTCCGAACACTCGCTCGACCCGAAGGGACGGCTCAATGTCCCGAGCAGGTTCAGGGAAGTGCTGCACCATTATGGTTCCCCGGAGTTGATGATAACGTCCTGGGGGACGTATCTGCGCGCCTATCCAGCCTCTGAATGGCAGATCATCGAAGACAAACTGCTCACCAGGGGCCGGGAAGAGCCCAATTTGTCGGGGTTTATCAGGCACGTTGTGTCCGGGATCAGCGAATGTTCTCTGGACAAGCAGGGGCGCCTGCTGATACCGGCGCCGCTCAGGACCGAAGTCGGCATCAGCAAGGATGTAGTCTTAAACGGCATGCTCGAATTCATTGAAATCTGGGATAAAGACGCCTGGCTCGCCGAGTTTAACCGGACCCGGGATAATTTCGATCAATATAACGACAGTCTGGCCAAGCTCGGCATTCTCTGATGGAGGGCGATATCCATGGGACGACACACCGACCGGTTTTGCTGGCAGAAACCATCGGGATGCTGGCCGTCGTGCCCGGAGGCGTCTATGTCGACGGCACGCTGGGACTTGGCGGGCACAGCCGGGAGATTCTTCGGCGGTGTGCACCGGATGGCAGAGTTATCGCCTTTGAGTGGGACGAAGAGGCGATTGCCGGCGCCGAGATTACGCTCGCACCGTTTCGGGAGCGGTTGACCATCATGCACCGGAATTTTCAGGAGATCGATGCCGGCTTGGCTGAAGCCGGCTATGACACGGTCAACGGTATTATGGTCGATATCGGACTCTCTTCGTTACAGCTTGACAGCGGGGGGCGCGGGTTCAGTTTTCGTTTTGATGAACCGCTCGATATGCGCATGGATCGGCGCCGGACGCTCACTGCGGCGACGCTTATCGCTTCGGCAACAGAGCAGGAACTTGCCGATATTTTTTATTATTTTGGAGAAGAAAAGCAGGCCAGGCGGATTGCCGGCTATATCGTGGCAGAGCGGCGTCGGCAACCGATCGGGTCCACTGGCCAACTTGCCGAGCTGGTAGCCCGGGCCGTGCCGAAAGCATTTCATCCGCCGAAGATCCATGTGGCGACAAAAGTCTTTCAGGCGCTGCGCATCGCGGTAAACGACGAGTTACTCAATCTCGGCCGATTTCTCGATCGGGCAGCCCACCATTTGCTGCCCGGCGGTCGTCTCTGCGTCATTTCCTTTCACTCGCTGGAAGACCGCATTGTTAAACGGACCTTTGCCGGTGCGGCGGAATTGGCCGTGCTGACGAAGAAACCGATTGTGCCCGAAAAATTTGAAATTCAAGCTAATCCACGATCACGCAGCGCACGTTTGCGGGTCGCCGAACGATTGGCATAAGCAACAGGGGGAGAGTATGAACTATCAGAATTCGTTCACCATCCGGCAACCGGTGTTTCAGCCGGGTTTCGTGCAGCGCTTTGATCGGCGGCGCACCTTTGAGTTGCCGGGCGGAGCCATGCTGTGGTTGGCTGCGGTGAAGGTGGCGCTGGTCGCGGTCGGTGTCGCGCTGATTGTCAACCTGTGGCTCGGGCACACCGTGGGTTCCGTTCGCCAGGATATTGTCGCGATCAGCGAGCGGCAGCTGATCATCAAAGACGAGCAGATGGCCTTGTTTGCCGAGCGTGCCGCTTTGATGTCTGAGCAACAGATTCAACGAGAAGCGGGCAGCAGGCTGGCATTGTTTGTGCCGGAGCAGGATCAGGTACTCAAGCTTCGCTAGGCCGGCGGCTCGATGGTCAAGCGGTCCCGTCTGCGAACAAAACAGGTCGGAAGGCGGCGACTGGTCATCATCGTGCTGGTCGGTATCGTTTGTGCCGGTGCTTCCTGGTACGTCAGCAGATGGCAACCGGAAATCTGGCAGCGTTTCACCGGATATCTGGCCCTGGAGCAGGGCTCTGACGCACGGTCCCGAGAATCTGTCAGGGGGGCTATTTATGACCGTAATTACAAGGTCTTGGCCGTTTCCTACGAACGCGTTTCGGTGTATGCCACCGTCCGGGAAATCACCAATCTGGCCGCTGTGATCCAGCCGCTGTCCACGGTGCTCCGGATCCCGGCCGAAGTTCTCGCCGAGCGGTTCGGCGCGGGCAGTCCCAGAATCTGGCTGGCCAGGGATATCAGCCAGGAACAGGAAGAGCTGATCACTGACCTGGCCCTGCGCGGTGTGCACCTGCACCGAGAATTTGTCAGGTACTACCCGGAGAAGGAGTCGGCGGCGCATCTGGTCGGGTTCGTCGAAGAGGATACCGGCCTGGCCGGTATCGAACAATTTTATAACCGGCAGGAGCGGAAATATCGGCTTGACAAGCGTCCGGTTGAAACGTTGCCGCTGGTCGCCGAAGGCCGCCCCGGTGTCGACGGTCGACATTTGTTGTTGACTGTTGATCTGAAGATTCAGAGGATACTCGATAAGCATCTGGCATCATATGTAAATCTTCCGTCCGGCAGCAAACGGGGAATACTGGTTATGGAAGCGGCTTCCGGTGCCTTGGTCGGCTATGCCCAAACGCCTTCATTTGATCCGAACCGGTTTCATACCTATCCGGAAGAGCTGTTTGCCGATATCTTTGACCAGGTGCTTGCCGTTCCGGAGTCATTCAAGGTCTTTCTTCGAGAGATCTCGCTGCTGGAAAGTCAGTCATTCGAAGGTGATGGCGCCCAGCTGCCCTGGAGCGTTGCCGCGGAGCGCCGCAGGCTGGGTGTGCAATTGCAGTTGTGGGAAAAACTGGGCGCCGGCGGCCGTGAGGAGTATGATTTCACCTCGTCTCCCCCGTCGGTGTCAGAACGGGTATCGTTTGATCCGCCGTGGGTGATGCTACCGGACTATGAGACGGTTCCGGTGATACAGACACCGCTGCAATTGCTGACGTCGATAACCCGAAGCGTTAACGGCGGTATCGGCATCAAGCCCCATGCCGCCGATCGTCTGGTTTTGCGGTACAACCAGAGTGAATATCTGCTCGAAGACTTCAACGAGCCCGGCAAGCAGGGAGTGATCGACGATGCACTGATACCTGAATTGAAACGATTATTTCAAGCAATGGGACAGGCCGGCCCGATCAATTCGAGCCTGCTCTCGGGAACGAGCACTTCGTATCGGATGAACGGCGGCATGAATTCCTTTCGGCGCCACCACCTCTCGTTGGCGCTGGTTCCGGCCGAGCAGCCGGAGTTGGTGGTGCTCGCCGTCGGTTCGGATCCCGGCTATTTGACCGCAGGCAAAGATGCGGTCGATCTCGACAGCGACGTGCAATCATTGATTGCGCCGGTGATCGCGCTGCAGCGGGTTATGAAAAATCTTGCCGATATGATGAGTCCGGGAGATCGGACCGGTATCAATTATCGTTCCGTGGTAAGGGGCGAGCCGTCTGACACGGGACCCGAGGTCCAGGAAGCGGACGAACTGAGCGCCGTGGCGGTGGTCATGCCGGAGTTGGCCGGCATGAGCCTGCGAAAAAGTCTGCGTATTCTGCAAGGGGCCGGCATAACCGTCCGGGTTCAGGGTACCGGGCGCGTGGTCGACCAACGGCCCCCAGCCGGCTCACCGCTGCCGCCCGGCGGCCGGGCACTGCTCATCCTCGAGCAGGATCGGGTCGATGCCGACTTTAAAGATGATCAGGCTTTGGAGCTGCAGTGAAGGCGGCAGAGATGGACTGTAACGGAAGATCAGGGGCAGGTGGGGAGCCACAAAAGGATATGTATCTCACCGAACTCATGGAAGGGATCGCCTATCGCTGTCGTTCCCGACGAGGGCCGGAAGACCTGATTATCGGGGAGATCAGTGCCGATTCTCGAACGGTCGGACCGGCGAGTCTGTTCGTGGCGTTGGGCGGCGGCGCCGTCGACGGGCATCGTTTTATAGCTGAAGCCGTCCAGGCCGGCGCAGTGGCGGTGCTGGCCGATCGTGAAGATCTCTTGGGGGCTGACCAACTGCCGGCAGAAACGTGTATCCTGGTGGTTGACGACACCCGTCTGGCCCTCGGGACTCTGGCCGCACGGTTCTACGGTAATCCGGCGGAAGCGCTGTCGCTGATCGGTATTACCGGCACCAACGGTAAGACGACGGTCTCCTATCTGCTCGAGCACGCTCTGGATCAGGCTGGTCTGCAGGTCGGGATGATCGGGACGATCGATTATCGTTATCGGGGCCGGGACGGGGAGGTGATCCGTTACCCTGCCCCGTTCACCACACCCGATCCGGTGCAGCTCCATCGCATCCTGAAAGAGATGGCCGACGACGGGGTCACCCATGTGGTGATGGAAATGTCGTCCCATGCGCTGCAGCAGCAGCGCCTCGGCCCCCTTCGTTGCGCACTGGCCGTGTTTACCAACCTCAGCCAGGATCATCTCGATTACCACCGCAGCATGGAGGAATACTGGTCGGCTAAAGCCTTGTTGTTCGAGCACCACGTGCGGACCGGTGCGACGGTCGTTGTCGTCTTGCCGGAGGACCAGGAGGGTCCGCAGGCCGGGTGGGCCGCCCGGGTTATGGGACGGTGCCGGAGTCTGCCGGTTCAGTTGCTGACCTGTGGGGGCGCCACGGCGCAGATCCGCCTGCTTGATTCCCACTCGACGCTGGCCGGTTCGACGCTTGTTTACCTCGGGCGGCACGGTGTGCAGCGGTCTCTTAGCTCGCCGCTGGTCGGTCGTTTCAACATGGATAATCTGCTGGCCGCGTTGGCGGCGCTCACGGCCCTGGGATTCGATGAAGAAACCGCCGGTCGACTGCTCAGCAGCGCACCGGGCGCGCCGGGTCGGCTGCAGCGGGTCGAACTGGCCCAACGACCGGGCGGCCAACCGACCGTCTTTGTCGATTATGCCCATACGCCCGATGCGCTGGACAACGTATTGACCACGCTGGCCGGCGTGCCGCACCGCACCCTGTATTGTCTGATCGGCTGCGGCGGCGATCGGGATCGCAGCAAACGTCCGCTCATGGGTGGTATTGCCGCAGCCTGCAGTGACGTGACCATCGTCACCGACGACAATCCGCGCAGTGAAATACCGGAGACAATCCGGTCCCAGGTCCTGGCCGGCGTGCGCGACAGCGGTGTGCCGGTACATGGTTCCGATTGGTTGACGCGACGCGGTAAGACGGACAAGGGGTGTGTCGAGATTGGTGACCGTCGCGATGCCATTGAGACCGCCGTTGCCGTCGCCGGGGCCGGAGACATCGTTTTCATCGGTGGTAAAGGACACGAGCAGTATCAGATAACCGCGACCGGCAAGCGGTTTTTCGATGATTGCCTGGCCGCGCGCGAGGCTGGGCTGCTGTGGGATCTGGCGACGCTGGCCGCGGCGGTCGACGGCCGGGTGGTCGGTGATGCCGAGCTGCCGTTCACCCGCTTTTCAGCGATCACAACGGACAGCCGGACCGTGGGTGGGCAAAATGTCTTCGTCGCGTTGAGCGGCGATGTGCACGATGGCCACGATTTTCTCGAACAAGCCGTCGCCAATGGCGCCGGCTGCCTGATCGTGGCCGATGCCCGGCGGGCTGCCGGGCTGCCGGCAGCCTGCATCGAAGTTGCCGATACGCTGACCGCCCTCGGCGATCTGGCTCATTGGCGCCGCAGGGCAGTGCAGCGACAGCAGAACCCGGTCGTGGTCGGATTGACCGGCAGCTGCGGCAAGACCACGGTCAAAGAGATGACCGCGGCAATCTTCCAGTGCCGCTGGCCTGACCGGGGTGATCGACCGGCCGGCCGAGTTCTGAAAACCAAAGGGAATTTCAACAACCTGGTCGGTCTGCCCTTGTCCCTGTTGCCGCTCAACGCCCGTCACCGGGCGGCGGTGCTCGAGATGGGTATGAACCGGCCGGGTGAGATTGCCCGGTTGACGCAGATCGCCGACCCGGATATCGCCTGTATTACCAATGTCCATGGCGCCCATCTCGAGGGGCTCGGTTCGATTGACGGTGTGGCCCGGGCCAAAGGAGAGTTGTTCGATACCACCGACCGGCGGACGGTACTGATCGTCAATCTCGATGACGAGCGCGTTGTCGCGTGTGCCCGACGCCATGATCGAGCCACGATCGGATTTTCGGTTCATCCCGGGCAGCGGCCGGCAGATGCGCTTGTGTGGGCGGCCGAGAGCGTTGCCGATGAGGCCGGTTTCCTGACGCTGACACTCTATGTCGGCGAGCGGCAGGTGCGGCTGACGATTCGGGCGCCGGGGCTGCACAACGCGGCCAACGCCTGCGCTGCCGCGGCCATCGCCCATGCCGCCGGTATCGATCTGGCCTGCATCGTCGCGGGACTTGAGTCTTTTCGCAGTAGTGCCAACCGCATGCAGACCGTTGAGACACCAAGCGGGATCCAGGTTCTCAACGACAGCTACAACGCCAACCCGGCCTCGATGTCTTCGGCCCTGGAAACCCTGGCCCGGCTCGCGGCCGGTCGGCGGGTGGCGTTGCTTGGCGATATGCTGGAACTTGGCGCCACCGCTCCCGGTCTGCACGAAGAGCTCGGCCGGCAGGTGGCGCGGCTCGGCATCGATTACCTCGGCCTGGTGGGCGGCTTTGCCGAAGCTATCAGGCAGGGCGCGCTGGCCGGCGGCATGCGCGAGGAGCAGATCATCGTGCTGCAGGGCAAGGAAAGAGCGGTTGACTGGCTCAGCGAGCTGGTGCATAGTGCACGCTTACAACCGGGCGACTGGGTTCTCGTCAAGGCGTCCCGGGGGCTTGCCCTGGACACCGTCGTCGAAGCCTTCGTCGACCGTTGTCAACACTACAATCCTTAGCCGGCGTATATTCCATGCTCTACCATCTCTTCTATCCGTTGCATACCACTTTCATCGGTTTCAACGTTTTCCGCTATATCACCTTCCGGTCGATTTCCGCGGCGGTCACCGCCTTTCTCATCGTGCTGATTGTCGGTCCGCTGTTCATCAGGGCCATGCGCCGGCTGCAGATCGGTCAGGTGGTTCGGGATGACGGGCCGGCGACGCACCTGACCAAGCAGGGGGTGCCGACCATGGGCGGTCTGCTCATTCTGACCGCCATTCTCATGTCTTCGCTGCTCTGGGCCCGGCTTGACAATGTCTACGTCTGGCTGATCCTGGCGGTTACCGTTTTCTTCGGGCTGATCGGCGCCGTTGACGATTATCGCAAGGTCAGCCGGAAATCCAGCGCCGGGCTCAGCGCCCGCAGCAAATTACTGCTCCAGTTCAGCGGTGCGGCGGCGGTCGGTCTGTTCATCTATCTCTACCCAGGCTTCGACGGCCATCTCAGCGTGCCGTTCTTGAAGAATATTCGTCCCGATCTCGGTTGGTTTTATATTGTTTTTGCGATGATCGTCATTGTCGGTGCGTCCAATGCGGTCAACCTGACCGACGGTCTTGACGGCCTGGCCGCCGGCCCGACGGTCGTGTCCGCTGCGGTGTACCTGGTCTTTTCCTATATTGCCGGACATCTCTACATCGCCCAGTATCTTCAGGTCCCCTATGTCACCGGCAGCGGCGAGCTGGCTGTCTTCTGTGGAGCGATGGTGGGTGGTTGCCTCGGGTTCCTCTGGTTCAACGCCTACCCGGCCCAGGTCTTCATGGGCGACGTCGGCTCGCTGTCGCTGGGCGGGGCGCTCGGGGCCGTGGCGATCGTCATTAAGCAGGAAATGCTGCTGGCCATTGTCGGCGGCGTCTTCGTGATGGAAGCGCTGTCGGTGATACTGCAGGTCGGCTACTTCAAGATGACCAAGGGCAAACGTATCTTTCTGATGGCCCCGTTTCATCATCACTTCGAAAAAAAGGGGTGGCATGAGACGAAAGTGGTGGTCAGGTTTTGGATCGTATCGATTATTCTCGGCTTTCTGGCCATTGCCACGTTGAAGCTGCGCTGATGACCGATAACATCACCATAACACCCGGCGTGCGTGCGGCAGTCGTCGGTTTCGGCTTGGCCGGCCGGGCGATGGCCCGTTATCTCCACGAGTGCGGCGCCCGGGTGCTGGTGTCCGATGCGCGGCAGGAGGCGGCGTTTGACGAGGCCGAGCGGAGCGTGCTGGCATCTTGCGTTGCCGAACTTGAATGTGGCGGACACAGCGCCGAGTTTCTCGGCCGGGCCGATCTGCTCGTCCTCAGTCCTGGGGTGAATCCGGCGCATCCGGCCATTGCCACGGTGCATCGCACGGGTGTCGACATCGTCGGGGAACTGGCCATTGCCGCGCCGCTGCTGCACCGACCGGTGATCGCAATAACCGGTACCAACGGCAAGACCACGGTAACGGAGTTGATCGGAGCGCTGCTTGCGGCAACCGGCCGGTCGATCTTTGTCGGCGGCAATCTCGGCACACCGATCGGCTCGCTGCTGCTCGACAAAACAGACTATGACGTGGTGGTCCTGGAGGTATCCAGCTTCCAGCTCGAGTTGAGCGGCGCCTTTGCCCCGCAGGTCGGGGTGCTGCTCAATATCACGCCGGATCATCTCGACCGTCACGGCTCATTGGCCGCTTACACGGCCGCCAAGATGCGGTTGTTGCAAGGCGGTCCGGAGCGGACCGAAGCAGTGGTCAACGGCGATGATCCGCTGCTTGGCGCCGCCCTGCCGACTCCATGGACCTCGGTGGCGGCGCAGTTTGGCAGCAAGCCGGGTGCGGCGGCCATCGTCGATGGCGAGCGGATATGCGTTGCCCAATCGGGCGGCCCGACGGTTTATGACCTGTCAGGCGCAGCGCTCAACTCCGTGTCCGGTCGCCTGAACAGTGCGGCGGCGCTGCTGGCCGTCAGGCGGTTCGGGATCGATCCGGACCTGGCCCAGCAGGTGCTGACATCGTTTCAGGTCGGTGCGCACCGGATGCAGGTAGTGGCCGAGATCGACGGGATACGATTCATCAATGACTCCAAGGCGACCAATACCGGAGCGGTCAGCAGTGGACTCAGCCAGGCCGGCGACCGGGTCGTGTTGATCGCCGGTGGCAAGGATAAGGGCGATGACTATCGGCTGCTGCGCGAAACGGTGCGGGAGCGGGTGACCAATCTGGTGCTGATCGGCGAGGCTGCGCCGCAGCTGGCCGCCGCGCTCGGCGATCTGGTGCCGGTCCATTATGCCGGAAGCATGGAAGATGCCGTCAGCCGGGCGGCCGACCTGGCCGCCCCGGGAGACACGGTGCTCCTGTCGCCGGCCTGTGCCAGTTTCGATATGTTCAACAATTACCCGCACCGCGGCGATTGTTTTGTCGAGGCGGTCCGGCGCCGACAGCGAGACCGGCAACAGGCGGTGGCCCCATGAATACCAAAGCCGCGGATCGACACGGGTTTCGCCTGCTGCTGACCGGTGGCGGTACCGGCGGGCACCTGTTTCCTGCCGTTGCCACTGCCGAGCAGCTGAGCAGCCGGCTGCCGGAAAGTGGAATTCTTTTCATCGGCACTGATCGCCGGCTCGATCGCCGGCATCTGGAACGCTGCGGCTTTGCGGTGCGCACCATCCACAGTTATGGGTTGAAGGGCAAACGCCCGCTGGAATTGCTCAAGGCCCTGGCGGTGCTGCCGGTGTCGCTGATCGAAGCGTGCTGGCAGATTCTGCGTTTCCGGCCCGATGTGGTCTGCGGGGTCGGGGGCTATGTAACCGGTCCGGTGGTGGCGGCGGCCTGGTTGTTGCGCCGGCCCACCGTTATTCACGAACAGAATTCAGTGCCCGGTCTGGCTAACCGGCAACTCGGCCGTCTCGTTGACCGGGTCTGCATCTCGCTGCCGGACAGTGGTCGGTTTTTTCCAGCCGGCAAGACGCAGTTGACCGGCAACCCGGTACGTCGGTCGATTCTTGATGCCAGACAGCGCTCTGTGCCCCCCGCCGGCGATAAGAAAACACTGCTGGTTCTCGGTGGCAGCCAGGGTGCTCACCGGGTCAACGAGCTGGTGAGTGAGGCGCTGATCGCCAGGGCCGAATCCGTGCCGGGGTTCCGGGTCGTTCATCAAACCGGTCCTGCCGACGAGCAGTGGGTTGACCAGCGCTATCGCCAGGGAGGCATCGACTGTCAGGTGGCCGCTTTTTTCAACGATATGGCGGAGGTCTATCGGCAGGCTGATCTGGTCGTGTCACGGGCCGGGGCGACCACCCTGGCCGAGATCTCCGTGCTTGGCCTGCCGGCGATTCTCATCCCGTATCCCCATGCCGCCGACGATCACCAACATCGCAACGCCCGCTGGTATGCGGACAGCGGCGGGGCGGTGGTATTTGCTCAGCGGGAGCTGACGGCCGAGCAACTCGGTGAACTGATAACTCAATTACTCGGTGACCGGCAACGACTGCAACAGATGTCGACGGCGATGGCGGGGCTGGGCATCGCCGATGCCGCTGATCGGATCGTCGATATCTGTCTGGCAGCGGCCGGGAGATAGGATAGTATGTATCAAAAAACCAAACGAATTCATTTTGTCGGCATCGGTGGTATCGGCATGAGCGGCATTGCCGAATTGCTGGCCAACCTCGGTTATCGGGTCTCCGGCTCTGATCTGAGTCGATCCCGCATTACCGACCGGCTGGCCGAACTCGGCTGCACCATTCGCATCGGCCATAACCGGGAGTGGTCGGCGGGGGCCGATGTGGTGGTCACCTCGTCGGCCATCCCCGCCGTTAACCCGGAGGTGGTGGCGGCGCGGGAGGCCGGCATTCCGGTGATCATGCGGGCGGAAATGTTGGCCGAGTTGATGCGCCTGCAGAAATACGGCATCGCCGTTGCCGGCAGTCACGGCAAGACCTCGACCACGTCGATGGTCAGCTGGATCATGGCCAGCGCCGGACTCGACCCGACCATCGTCGTCGGCGGCAAGGTCGATTGTCTCGGCGGTAATGCGAAATTGGGCACCGGAGATTTTCTGGTCGCGGAAGCTGATGAGAGTGACGGCTCCTTTTTAAAATTGGCACCGGTTTTGGAGGTCATCACCAATATCGATCTCGAGCATCTCGATTACTATCGGGACCTGGATCATGTCAAAGAGTCGTTCCTGCAGTTCATCGACAAGGTGCCGTTTTACGGAGCCGCCATTGTCTGTCTCGACGACCGGCACATCGTCGAGATCCTGCCCGAGATCGGCAAACGGATGATCACCTACGGGCTGACCCGGCAGGCCGACCTCTATGCCGAAGATATTGTTTTTGCCGACGGCCGGGTTCATTTCGTCGTCAAGCGAGACAATGAGGAATTGGGTCCGGTCGATGTGGCGCCGCCCGGCAGGCACAACGTCTACAATGCACTGGCGGCGATCTGCGTCGGTTTCGAACTCGGTATCTCCTTTGGTGTCATGGCGTCGGCATTGGGATCCTTTGCCGGCGTGCAGCGGCGTATGGAGCGTAAAGGGGAGGGGGCCGGCATTACCGTTGTCGACGACTACGGTCATCACCCCACCGAGATTCGTGCCACGCTGACGGCGATCAAGCAGGCCTGGCCGGACAAACGCTTGATCGTGCTTTTCCAGCCGCATCGATACAGTCGAACAAAAGGGTTGTTCAACGAGTTTCTGACCTGCTTCCACCTGGCCGATGTGCTCGTCATGACCGACATTTATGCGGCTAGCGAAGAGCCGATCGAAGGCATAACCGGAGGGGCATTGCTTGCGGAAATTCGCCGTCACGGCCAGCGCCATACGCGCTATATTGCCGATGTCAACGATATCGCCGGGATGCTCAGGGACGATCTGCAGGAAGGTGATCTGGTGTTGACCCTTGGGGCCGGCAATATCGTCAAGGCCGGAGAAGATTTGCTGGCTCTGCTTGATCCGCAGGAGTGAAGAGAAAACGATGGTACTCAGTTCCTCCCAGAAAGCAGCGTTGACCAGCGTGGTCGGTGCTCGTTCGATCCGATGGGACGTGCCTTTGGCATCCCGAACGACCTATCGGATCGGGGGGCCTGCCGATGCGCTGGTCACGCTGCTTGCTGTCGAAGACCTGCAGCGTGTGCTGGCGCTCTGCCGGAGCGAAGGGTTGAGGTGGAAGGTACTTGGGCGAGGTTCAAATATTCTTGCCGACGACGACGGTTTTCGCGGGGTGATTATTGTGCTCGAAGGAAAGTTCAAGTACATTGTCAGGCAGCGGAGCGCAACCGATCAGCAGACGCTTGTTCACGCCGGAGCGGCGGTCGGCCTTTCTCGGCTGGCCGATTGGTGCAGCGCCGAAGGATTGAGCGGGCTTGAATTTGCCGCGGGCATACCGGGCGCCGTGGCCGGCGCGGTGATCATGAACGCCGGGGCCTGGGGAGGAAATATGGCCGAGGTAGTGGCTGCGGTCGAGTTGACCGGGGCCGAAGATACCCTTACGTTGACCAAAGAGCGCATGGGGTTTTCCTACCGGTGCTGCGAGAGCCGACCCGACTGGCACGCCGATCGGGTCATCACTGCGGTGCTGGTCCGGCTGGAGCCGGAGAAACCGGAGGTGATCAGACAGCGAATGAGGCAACTCCTGGACAAGCGGCGATCTTCCCAACCGTCGGGAATTCCCAGTGGCGGCTGCGTCTTTAAAAATCCACCTGGAATGAGCGCCGGTCGGTTGATCGATGAGGCCGGCTTGAAGGGAAGCCGGATCGGTGATGCCCGGGTTGATGATACCCATGCCAACTTTTTCGTCAATTGCGGCATGGCTCGGGCCACGGATGTTC
>CAZUJZ010000019.1:0-24533 GCA_964620665.1 uncultured Desulfofustis sp.
AATTTTGAGCATAACGCAGAGTTTGGGCGAAAAGATTGTTTTGCAAATGGCTCTCCGGGCAAAAGGCTTCCCTTGGTGCCGGCCGTGCGCTAGATTCTAATCATATTGCTCGCGTGCCCTTCGAACGATAATCAGGAGACACTCTCCCATGCGTCACCAACAATCAGCACAGAGCGCCCTGGAACGCTCGGCCTTGATTGTGGCCACGCTGACCTCTTTTGTCGGCCCGTTCATCATCTCTTCGATCAACGTCGCCCTGCCGGCTATCCAGGCCGACCTGCAGATGGACGCCGTGCAACTGAGCTGGGTCGCCACCGCTTATCTGCTGGCGGTTGCCGTCGGCCTGATTCCGGCCGGCAAGATTGCCGACATTCATGGGCGCAAGCGGGTATTTGCCGCCGGTCTGGTTGTCTATACGATCGGATCGACGGCGGCGGCCTTTGCCGGCTCAGCCGCCATGCTGATCACCTTTCGGGTCATACAGGGACTCGGGGCGGCGATGTTCATCACCACCGGCATGGCCATCCTGACCTCGGTCTTCCCGCCCGAGCGGCGCGGCCGCGTCATCGGTATCTATGTTGCCGCCGTCTACATCGGTCTGTCGACCGGACCGTTCATCGGCGGCCTTATGACCCACCATTTCGGCTGGCGCAGTATCTTCCTGCTCATGCTGCCGCTCGGTCTCTTCCTGTTTCTGCTGACCCTGCGCCACCTGAAGGGCGAATGGCGCGGCGAACCGGACCAGCGCCTCGACATCCCGGCCTGCCTGCTCTACGCGGTAGCCATTCTTTCCCTGGTCTACGGCGCCACCCGCCTGCCGTCGACGGTCGGCAGTATCCTGCTGCTGGCCGGTATCCTGCTACTGGTTGTCTTCATCCGCCACCAGCGCACCGCCCGCTATCCGGTCTTCAATGTCTCCCTGTTTTCCGGGAACAAGACCTTTGCCTTTTCCAGCCTGGCGGCACTGCTCAATTACTCGGCAACCTTTGCCGTCACCTTTCTGCTCAGTCTTTATCTCCAGTATATCAAAGGAATGACTCCACATTCGGCAGGGCTGATCCTGATGGCCCAACCGGTCATGATGGCGCTGCTCTCACCGCTGACCGGCAGACTCTCCGATCGGATCGAACCGCGCCTGCCGGCGACCGCCGGCATGATCATCACCGTGGTCGGCGTGACGCTCTTTACCAGGTTGCAGCCGGATACCGGCCTGCACCTGATCGTCGCCAACCTGGTCCTGCTCGGTACCGGTTTCGCGTTGTTCAGCTCACCGAATATGAGTGCCATCATGGGCGCCGTCGAAAAACGTCATTATGGCCTGGCCTCGGGAATGGTGGCCACGATGCGCCTGATCGGCCAGATGCTGAGCATGGCCATGGCCACGGTGGTACTGGCACTGATCATCGGACGCCGGGCCATCGGTCCGGACAACTACGACCTGTTCCTGCAGAGCATCCATACCGTCTATTTTATCTCCGCCGCGCTCTGCCTGACCGGTGTCTATTTTTCCTGGTTCCGCGGTTCCCTGCACCGATCATCGAGGGACCCCGGCGGTTCCGGCCGAGCGTAACTACACGGGCCATGTCACCCTACCTGATCCTTTTTGCGCTGTCCTTCCTTGCCGCCACCGTGCTGCCGTTCTCTTCCGAGGTGGTCCTCTATGCCCTCATCCGCAGCGACACGCCGGCGCTGCCGCTCATCCTGACAGCCTCCTTGGGCAACACCCTCGGCGCCACGGTCAACTGGGGACTCGGCCGCTACCTGCTGCAGTATCGGGACCGGTCCTGGTTTTATTTCAAACAGGAGCAGATCGATCGGGCGCAGCGCTGGTTCCAGCGCTATGGCGTCTGGACGCTACTGTTTTCCTGGTTGCCGCTCGGCGGTGATGTCCTGACCTTTGTCGCCGGCGTAATGCGCGTGAAGTTCTGGTTATTTGTGCTGCTGGTGGGACTGGGGAAATCGGTCCGCTACCTGGCGGTGCTGTATCTGGCCCGCTGGCAGTTTCTGCCGTGATTTTATGTCCGCTCCTCGGCCGCTTCAGCGCAGGTAATACAGGTCGGCACACTGGGATCAAACCGCAGCCGGCCGGTGGCTATATCATCGCCGCAGATGACGCAATAGCCATAGTCACCCTCGGCTATCCGCTCCAGAGCGCTTTTGATGCGCTGTACTTCGAGTCCGGCAAGGCGTGCCGTCGCCTGGCTCATCGCCTGGTGCTGCATCGCATCCATGCGTGACAGACGCCCCACCCGCGACTGGTCCAGCTCGACCCCGGGATTGTTCTTTCTTCGCTCCTGTGCCGCCGCCGTCAGCTCGACCAGACGCTGTTCCAGGCGGTTTTTGAAATAATTCAGATCGATATCGTTTCGCACTGACTCGTTTTTGCTCCTCCGTTACGATGTGCCGGGGGGACAGGTTAAAACCTGCCCCCCCAACAGTCTATCACCCAGCAATCATCGGGGTGAAACAGGGCTGCCGATCGCCGGGGCAGAAACCGGATTATTTTTTCTGCATGGTGTGAGCAACGGCCACCCGTAAATCTTCTCCGGATTCGGTGACGACTAATTCCATCTCTTCTCCGTACATAGTCGCGAAAAAGGTGCTGTCCTCATCAACCATGACAATCGAGCCGTCCCGGCGGATGACGCCGACAAGCGACTCGCATGCCGACGGACTGCACCACTGCCCGTGCAGGGAATTACCCTGTTGATCGGTGATTTTCAGCAGCCAGGGCAGCGCCGTCTCCGCGCTGTCGTTGGCGATATGGTGATCACCGGCCGGCCGAGTCGAATGATGGCTCCGTTCCGGTTGACCGCTGACCGCCCCGTAACTCTTGCCCGGGACCGATTGCCAGTCGCCAACCAGCTCCTGGGCCGAAACGGAACTGCCGAGCAACAAAAGACCAAGCGACAAGCAACAGACATGTTTCGTTCTCACCGTGATTTCTCCTTGTTTTGAAGACCAATAATCGTCGCCGCAGCGACTGTACCCAATCACTCTATCACGCGGTCGGACTTCAGGCAAATGTGCCCGACACAAACATTCCCATCCGACAAAACCTACCCCCTTGCCACGGCGAGGTCAATTGCGCCGGTCGAGGCCGCCACACCTCACCTTGTCATGCTGTTTCGCACTGCCGGCAACCCGGACCGACGATCCTGCTTCGTCCCCCGGTTTGGGGGACGATCTCTATCCGCGCGGCGATCCGCTCCTTGAGCGCCGGAACATGGGAGATAACGCCGATCAGTTTGCCGTCCTGATGCAGACCTGCCAATGTTTCCAGGGCCATATCCAACACCTCGTCGTCGAGTGTACCGAATCCTTCATCGAGGAAGAGCGAGTCGACCCGCACCGTGTCACTGGCCATCTGTGACAGACCGAGCGCCAGCGACAGGCTGACCAGAAAACTCTCGCCGCCGGAGAGATTCTTCGTCGAGCGAATCTCGCCGGCCTGGTAGTTGTCGATAACACTCAACTCCAGCGGGTGCACCCGGTCACGGACCAGCAGGTAGCGGTCGGACATCTTCTGCAATTGGCGATTGGCGTGGCCGACCATCAGCTCGAAGGTCAGCCCTTGAGCAAAATTCCGATATTTTTTGCCGTCGGCCGAACCGATCAGCTCATGCAGCCGGTCCCAGCGTTCCCATTCCCGTTGCCGGGCTGCAGCAAGTAAAAGCCGTTGGCGCTGGGTTTCTTTCAACCGCTCGTTTTCTGCCAATTGTTGACGGAGCCCGCCGATCTGCTGCTGAAACGCTTTCTGGGCGGCAGCCGACTCGGCCTGCCGGCGACCGATCTCTTCCCGGGGCAGGTCGCTGAGCTGCTTGCCCCGCTCTTGCTCCAATAGTTGCAGCGTGTCTCGCTCCCTGGCCATGAGTTTGGTTTTTTCGTCGGCAAGCTCCTGCGCCTGCCGCGACAAGACCGTGCGCTGCTCTTCGGGCAGACAGTCCTGATTGAAGCTGCGCTCGTCCGCGAAACCGGCTCGCGCCAACCGATCCCGGAAGGCCGCTTCTTGCGCCGTCAACCCTTGCTCCCTCTGAGCCAGCGAACTGGCCAACGAGTCGAGGCGGGTTTGCAGGTGCCCGCGTTCCCGCTCGGCCTCGTGCTGCCGCTGCCGGGCTGCGGCCAACTCGTGATCGGCGGCCTCGACCCCATCGGCCAGCCGCTTTTCTTCCCGCTCCGGAGATTTGTCGCCAAACAGCTCCCGCCGTTCCCGGTACAGGGCATCCCGCTCTGTTGCCAGAATCTCGTGGTGCCTGCTCAGTTTTTGGTGTTCCTCGTCGGCGGCCTCGATCAGCTCGGCTCGATGACGGCTCTGCATTTCCAGTGCGGCGAGTTCCTGCTCCCGTTTCTGTCGCTCCTGCTGACGAGCGAGCCAGCGGTCCCGCCGCTCGGTCAGATGAGTCTGTACCTGCTCCGCCGTATCGGCGGAAACGATCTCAATGCCGAATACCCGGACATCTTCACGCAATGAATCCAGGAGCCGCTGCAGCTGCCGAGCACATTCTTCGGCCTCGGTGGTGAGGCGCTCCAGCAGCTGACGCGCCGTATCGCTCTCGTGAACGGCCGCCTGAAAGTCGGCCTCGCCCGTGGTCAAAGACTCCCTGGCTGTATCCAGAGCATCGCGCTGAGCGGCGCAGACTTTGTCATTGTCGTCGGCCTGTTTGACAAGCGCTCTCGTCTGCTGCACTGCCGTCTCATTGGCGGTTTGGAACTGCTCGATAGTTTTGGCCAGATCGGTATCGGCGACTTTCAGCCCGACAGCCGCACCGATCTCGCTGATCAGCGCTTCAGTTTCCCTGATTTTTTCGTTGTGCTCCCGGATGCCGGCGGCAAGCTGTTCGATATCCTTCCCCACCTGGGCATGCTTAATCTGCACCCGGGAACGGGCATCGAGCGCCGCCTTGTAGTCCCCCCTGAGACGCTCTCTCTTTTCTTGGGTTTCATCGGCAACGGAAATGGTACCTTCAGCAAACGGATGCTCCCTGGCACCGCACAGCGGACACGGTTCTCCGTTTTGCAACTGCCGCCGCGCCTCCTCGAAATCCTCGATACGTTTGAGCAGGGCCAGTCGCTCATCCATCAGGCGCAGTTGCTCTTCCCGGGCCGCCTCTGTGTCGGTCCATCGTTGCAGCTGCTCCGTCAATGACGCCAGGTCCGCCTCCAAGGCCTGTTGCCGCTGAACCGATTGGGCGACAGCCTGCCGATGCGCCGCCAATGATCCGGCCGCATCGGCGAGTCTGGCCAGAAGGGATTTTTGTTCGATCAGTGACGTCAACTCGTCGCGCCAGTCGCTCAATTCCCTGCCGCGCAGCAGTGCGGCACGCTCTGTCCGGTTGTTGGCCAACGCCTGCTGCCTGACATCCCGCTCGCGGCGCATCGTTGCCAGGGCGTCGGCTTTTGTCTGCCGACGTTCGATCGCGGCGCGCAATGCCTGCTCCGCCTGCTCGGTCTCTTTGCCGACGGCGGTCAGCTGCTGCTGACAATTTCGCAGCGTCATGAAACGTCCCCGAATCTCGGCAAGGCTCTCGACAAGGCCTTCGTCCACCCTGCTCTTTTCGAGCTGCCGCCGCACCTCGGTGAGAACGAGCTGCGTTGCCTCCTGGCGCGCCGATTCCTGCTGCTGTTGCTGTCGCAGCGCTGCCCTGGCCTGCTCTTTCTCCGCCACGACCTCGGCAGCGGTTTTCAGCGATGCCTCCTTCTCTCTGATGGTCAGGTCCAGTTCGCGAACCGTACGAATAACCGGCAGACCCTGCTGCTGCTCCGCTTTACGCGCTTCACGATGTTCGGCAATCCTGGTCGCATCCTCGGCTGCCGACCGGACGGCAGAGAGGTGCGACGGCAAAGCCTCCCGGCACACCTGCCACTCTTTCCGGTCCGCCTCCTGGGCGCTGCGCATCGACACCAGAGTGGCATACTCTCCCGCCAGTTCAAGGGCCGCGACGGCGCGGCGGAGCCGCTCCTGCTCGGGGGCGAAGACATCGATCCGCTGCTGCAGGTCCTCTTTCTGCTGCCGGATCGCCGTGCCGACCCGAACCAGGCGTTCGATCTCGTCGAGCCAGGTGAGTATCGATACTGTCTGCGCCAGTTGTTCGCTCAACTCCTTGTCATGACAGATTTTCTGCTCCAAATCTGCGACAAGCTGCTGTTCCTGCTCTTCGCCGAGAAGGCACATGCCGCTCAGCTCCGCCTGCACGGTGTCGAGCTTTTTCCGCTCGGCTTGCCGCCGCTCATGGACCCGAACAGAGATACGACTGTAAATCTCGGTGCCGGTAATCTGCTCGAGGATCGGCGCCCGCTCGTCGGGAGCCGCTTGCAGGAACGCGGCGAATCCACCCTGAGCAAGCATCATGGAGCGGGTGAAACGATCGAAGTCCATGCCGGTTGCCGCCTCGATCTGCTCGGCAACCCCACGCATCTTGGTCTCGAAAATGGCACCGGAATCGGCGTCGGCGATTTCGTGACGAGGCGCCTGCAATTCTCCGTCAGGTCTCCGGCGGGCTCGGTGTTGACTCCAGTGACAACGATAACGGCCCGCCTGGGTGGCAAAGGTCACCTCGGCAAAGCACTCGCCGGTCTGCCGGGACATGATTTCATTGCCGCTTTTGGTCACTCTGCTGAGTCGCGGCGTCCGCCCGTACAAGGCCAGGCAGATGGCATCGAGGATGGTCGTCTTGCCGGAACCGGTCGGGCCGACAATGGCAAAAATCCCGTCGGCGGCACACGAGGGATCGCTCAGATCGATCTGCCAGTGCCCGACCAGGGAGTTGAGGTTTTGGAATCGAATCTGGAGAATTCGCATCAACCGCCCCGCTCGTCCGTCTCGGGGTCATCCTCGAGCAGGGACAATACCGCTTCCCGATAGGCGTGACGCAATGACTCCCATTGCTCCCCGGGCACCTCGTTGATTTCAAGACAGCGCGTGAACACCTGATGGACATCGAGATCCCCGAGCGTTTCCTGACAAGAGTTCTGCTCGAGAACACGGGCAAAGATTCGATTGTTCTTGATCCGGAGGATCTCCAGGTCGGTTCCGGCCACCATCTCGTCCAACCGCTCGCGCATGCCGCCGATAATCTCTTCCCCATCATAGACGACTTCCAGCCAGACCCGCGCCCCGTCCGCCGCCAGTTCTTCGATGGTCTTAGCAATTTCTTCCCAGTTTCCGGCAACGCGTTTGAGCTGCTGGAAAACCGGTATCTCTATCGTGCTGATCAGCGGGGACTGCGGGGCGTCGGGGGAAGCAAAACGCACCAGGCAGACGCTCTTTTTCTGCCGCGCTTCACCAAACCCCATGGGCAGCGGGGAGCCGCTGTAGCGTCGCGCTTCACAACCGCCCACCAGCTGCGGAACATGCAGGTGACCAAGGGCCAGATAGTCCAGGGTGTCGGGAAAGATCCCGGCCGGGACATGAGCCAACGAACCGACGTACAGCTCGCGCACACCGTCACCCTCGACCGTCTGTCCGCCCGCGGTAAACAGGTGGCCCATGCCGACGATGGGGACGGGCCGCTCCTGCTCCGCCCGGATCGTTTCTGCCCGATCGATCACCGCCCGATAGTGCTCACGGATCCCTTCGACCAGCTTCCGCTCCTTGTCGGCAACGCTCTCCCCGGCCTCAACATTACGGATCATCCGGTCGCGCAGATAGGGAACGGCACAGACAATCGCCTCCACCGCCCCGTCGTCCGTCGTCAACACGAGCACTTCCTCATCATCATGATCGCCGACCGTACCGACGACATGGATATTGAGCGACCGGAGCAATTCCCTGGGGGCCGTCAGAAATGACGGTGAATCATGATTGCCGGCGATGACCACCACGTGACGGCAGCCAGAGCCCGCCACTTTACAGAGAAACCGATAATACAATTGCTGCACGCGATTGCCCGGCGCACTGGTATCGAAAACATCGCCGGCAACGAGCAGGACATCGACCTCTTCCCGCTCGATGATTTCGGCAAGCCAGCCGAGAAAGGCCTCGAACTCGGCATATCGACTCCGTCCATAGAGGCTTCGCCCGAGATGCCAATCCGAGGTATGAAGCATTGTCAGGTGCCGCTTGTCCATCACCCTCCACCGTTTCCGTATCTGTTGACTGCCACCATGTTCGTCAACTGTTACTGCCTCGATCCCGGTTCGTCAAGCGATCGCTGTTCTTCGGAAGGCAGCGGCGAGCGATATGCCGAGCACGAAATAATTGTCTCTTTTCCCCTGACGATAGAGTAGAGTAAGCTGCGTTTCCCGGCTGTCTGCAGCAGCGTGTGCTACGGCAGCCGGATATGGCGAGTCTGCCCGCGCCCACCGCCTCTTTTTCGAACGCACCGGAGGGCTGACCACCGGAGGTCGGCCGCCGGTTGCCCCCGACGGAAAGCGCAGCTGCCGAACCGGCGGGCGGCCCGTCTCTTCAGTCTCTGGCGTTGTTGCCTCTCCCGGCCAGCAAGACCGAACAATGACGCTTCTCGGAGACTGATATGCACCGGCTTCCCTGGCGACCAAAAAGGATCTCCCCCACCCAGCCTGCTCCTGCCGGCAAAAAAACGGCAACCGGCGGTCCCGTCGCCGCCCCGCCGTCGGCAGCACTCACCGATCTGTCCCAACCTCCGGAAATCGCGGCTACTCCGGACAGTTTCCGCAGGACGCATACCCCCGGTCCGTGCCAACGGTGCGGTGCCTGCTGCGCCTTCTATCTCGTTTCCTTTCCCGATAATGAGGCCGTCGATAGCACCGGCAACAGCGAGTTGTTCGACCTCTCCCTGCCGCTCGGCGAGACGAGGCGATTCATGAAAGGAACGAAGGCCAGACACCCTCGCTGTCTGGCCCTGCAAGGGAGTGTCGGCAACCATGTCGCCTGTAGCATCTACGAACACCGGCCATCAACCTGTTGTGCGTTCCAGCGCTCCTGGGAGCATGGCGCCGGCAATACCCTGTGCGACCGGGCCCGCGGCGTTTTCGGCCTGGAACCCTTTTCCCCATATTGACGCGCCTGGCCGCGACCGGCGATAAGCCCTCTCCGTCTTGGCTATGGCCGGCGTATACCGCCGTGCGCCTCCGATTGTCTATCTCCCTTTCCGCTCCGCTTCGGCCTCGGCCTGGAAGTCACCGGACATACCGGTCAGATTGGCAAACATGGCAGGATAGTGATGGCGATAGGCGGCAAATATTTCATCGAACGGCAGATCGGCATAACCGCCATGATCCGTGATGTACTGCATGTGCCGCCGCCCCTCTTCGTTGTATTCATGAAAGATCGAATCGTGTTCACCGTCAAACTCCAGTGGTTTGACCTGAAATCGACGGCACAATGACAAATTGAATGCCGGTGTGGCCTTGACCCATCGCCCTTCCAGATAAAATTCGGTATAGCCGTGATAGAAAAACAGATCGGTGCCCATCGCCTCTCGGAGCCGGGACGTTGACAGATGATTGCGGACATCGGCAAAGCCCAGTCTGCTCGGAATACCCTGTTGCCGAGCGACGGCGGCAAGGACCACGGCCTTGGCGACGCAATAGCCTGTCCCCGTGCCGATTATCGTGCTTGCCCGCAAGGCCTCCGGGTCATAACGGATATCATATGGATCATAACGGATTTCATCGCGCACCGCATAGTAGAGCCGGATCGCCTTGTCCTGCAAGCTGTCGTTTTCTCGCCCCCCGCAGACCCGCTCGGCAAATTTCCGCACTGCCGGCTTATCGAAATCGATAAAAAAAGTGGGCCGGAGGTACGGGTCCATGTCACTTCGTGCCATTTGTTCCCCGAGGTTTTTTACTTCCCGGCCGTTTTGCGCCGATCATCTTGAGATAGAGACGTTCGATCTTCGCTCTCGCCCACGGCGTTCGCCGAAGAAACCTGAGGCTGGAAGAAATCGACGGATTTTCGCGAAAGCAGCGGATATGCACCTTTTCAGCCAGGCCCTCCCAGCCGAGTCGGGCCTGAAGGTCGGTCACCATTCGCTCAAGTGTTATGCCATGCAGCGGATCTCTGCTCGTCGTTTCTGCCATGCCATCTTTCCGGTACACCGTTTTTTGTGCCGCAGCAGTGATGCCACCGCCTCGCCGACCAACTGCCGCACCCGGCAAGATCATAACCCCGCTGCTAACGGAAGGGGTGGGCGGCAATGCTCTTTTTCCTGGCTGACCGAAACGGTCGTGCCACCCTTTTCTACCGCGCCGCCGCAGCCCTGATGTGCCCGACAACCAATCGGCTCAGTTCGGCCAGGACCTGGCTCATGGCCGCCGTTATCGCCGGGTAATCCTGCGTGTCAAGTGGCTCGACCAGTGCCAGATCACCGGAGGCGAGCAGGCTGTTGTCCTGTCCTCCAAAAAGAAGCCAGACACCGTTGAGGACCACCTTCTTGGCCGAGGTCGCCTCGAATCGAGTAATGGTCAGCTGCACCCGCAGATCGTTACCGGCCGGTTCCAGCCACGGCACAACCAGATAGTGCTCTGCCGACAACAAGTGTCCGACGTTTTCCACCAGCACCCGGCTCACCTCATCGCCAAGTGAGCCGCCCCAGCGGTTCACTTCCGAACGGAAAAGGGTATTGGTCCCGCTGCGGACGGTAATGGCCGGGTGCTCCAGATATTTGGCCAGCGCAATCGGCCCGATGCCGACGACTATTCGCTGCTGGCCGGCGGTCCCGATCGACCCGGTGTCGCCGCCGGCCAGTGCGGACAACGCATAAAAACGGGTCGGGGGTGTGCTGCCACACCCTGTGAGCAACGCCGCCGCGAGTATCAGGGCAACAACGCCCGGGAAAATGTATTTCTTCATTGTTCCACCTGATCGTCTTTTCCCCACAGGAGCGCTTCCGGATGCCGGTTCAGGTAATCGACCAGGATACCGAGGGCTTGTGACGTTTCCGCCAGGTTTTTGAGGGTGCGCCGCAGTTCGTATTTGGCACGCTCGTCCGATGCGGTGTTGCGGACGGCGGCAAGCGTCTCGTCGAAGCGCCCCAGGGAAAGCCGCGCCTCATCCAACAATTGCCGGAAGCTGTCCGCCACCTCGGCCGGCACCCCTTCTTCAAAGGCAAGCACCCGATCAGCGCGCTCGATGACCGCAGTAGCCGCAGCAAGCACGGTCCGGGAGTCTGCCGACAGCAGGCCGACCTCGCGATCGATCGTCTCCAGCAGTATCCGGGCGTCTGACGACAGCAGGTCGACTTCGTGATCGATCGACTTCAGTAGTGTCCGGGCTTCGGTTGCCGCCTGGTTCATGACACGCGGCAGTTCCTGCATCTCGGTCGAATTGGCGAGCCGCTCCAGCCCTCCGACCAGTTCATTGACTCGATTGACAAGCTGCTGGATAGGCAGCTCTTCAAGTTTTTGGGTAAGTTCTTCCGCTGTTGACGGAACGGTCGGGATCTGCGGATAATCGGTCACGTTGGGAACCAAGCGGGACTGGCGATCCGGCCGAAAATCGATATCGATCACCAGCTGGCCGGTAACCAAACTCTGGGTCTGCAACTGGGCCCGCAACCCTTTTTCCTGCAGATCTCTCTCATAATCGATCGTCTCCGGATCACCCTTGGATATCTGGAACCGTCCCAAATCGACCTCGACAATAACCGGCACGGTAAATCTCATATCCTGCAGATTTCCCTGCAGGATGATATCGGTCACCGAACCGATCTTGACCCCGCGAAAAACGACCGGTGCGCCGACGGACAGTCCTTTCACGGAACCCTCGAAATACATGACGTATTTTACGGTCGGGCGAAACAGCTTAACGGAACCGAACAACATCACGCCGACCAGCGCCAGTCCGATTGCACCGAGCACGAACAGACCGATCGTCGCTTTGCTCGCCTTTTTACTCATCCGCTCTCACCCCCTTGCACCGTTGTCCTGTCGGTCGAGCGATCGATCTCACCGCGGGTAAGAAACCGCCGCACCAACGCCACATCCGAATCGGTGCGCAACCGTTGCGGGTCCCCCGAGGCGATCATGGTCCCGGCTTCGGCATCGAGAAAAACCGAATTGTTGCCGATGGCGAAGATACTTGCCAACTCATGGGTCACCGCGACCACCGTCGCCCCGAGGCTGTCCCGCAACTCGATGATCAGATCGTCGAGTTGGCGGGAGATAATCGGATCGAGCCCGGCCGACGGCTCGTCAAAAAAGAGGATATCGGGGTCCAGGGCCATGGCCCGGGCCAGGCCGGCCCGCTTTTTCATGCCGCCGCTGAGCTCGTTCGGATAATACCCTCCAAAGCCGGCCAAACCGACGAGCGCCAGTTTGAAAGAGACCAGGTCGGCAATCTCACCGGCGGCCAGATCGGTGTACTGCTCGAGCGGCAGCGCCACGTTCTCGGCCAGGGTCATGGAACTCCACAGGGCCCCGCTCTGGTAGAGGACGCCGAATCGGCGCATGATCCGCTGGCGCTCATCAGCGGACAGTTCCCAGAAGTCGACCCCGTCATGGACCACCCGTCCCGCCGCCGGCCGGTGGAGGCCGACGAGATGGCGCAGCAGCGTGCTCTTGCCGCAGCCGCTGCCGCCCATGATAATGAAAATATCACTCCGGTTCACGGTAAATGTCACATCGCGCTGGATTACCCGTTCGCCATAGGCCATGGTCAGCCCGGTTACCTCGATGACTGGTGATCTCGTTGACTGAGCGGTACCGGACATGAATCAAATCCCCAAAATATCACAGATAACGGTAATAATCGCCGTGGCCACGATAATGCTGACGATCCCGGTCACCACCGCCGAAGTGGTGGCATCGCCGACTGCCGAAGCGCTGCGACCGCATCGCAGACCGCGATGACAACCGGCCAGAGCGACCAGTACGCCGAATACCGCGCTGTGAAAAATGCCGATCCAGAAATCCTGGAGCCGTACCGCCTTTTTCGTCATCTCCAGATATTCCATAATGTTAAGATCGAGCATCAGTACCCCGACCACCATGCCGCCGATAATACCCATCACGTCGGCGTAGAGGCAGAGCAGCGGCATCATCACCGCCAGCGCGACGATGCGCGGCAGCACGAGAAACTCCACCGGGTCGATGCCGAGGGTGACCAGCGCATCGATCTCCTCGTTGACCTGCATCGTGCCGAGCCGGGCGGCGAAAGCCGCACCGGTGCGGCCGGCCATGATGATCCCGGCCATGACCGCTCCCATAACCCGGACGATGGCGATGCCGACCAGGCTGGCGACATAGATCTCAGCCCCGAACAGAGAAAGCTGCACCGCCCCGACAAAAGCCAGGATCAGACCGACCAGCAGGCTGATCAGTGAAACGATCGGCAGCGCCTGAGCACCGCACTCCTGCATGATCACCAGCAGATCCGACATCCGGCAACGGGCCCGGCCCGTCAGCAATCGACCGAAGGCAACGGTCACCTCACCGAGGAAGACCGTCATTTCCACCATGTGTTGCCAGGCGACAATCGCCCACTGACCACATCGGTCAAGCAGCGAGGGGCGCGCCTGGCCATCCGGCCGCCCACCATGCCCCGAATCGTTATCGGCCAGGGCGAGGAGTCGTCGCACGCCGGCAGGAAGACCTGAATCATCAAATGTTACACCCTGCCGATCACACAGCTCCCGTACCTGGCTCAGCAGCGAGAGCAGGCCGCTGTCCCAGCGTTCCAGGTTATCGGCGGCACACACAAAGCGTGAGGTTGGCCCGGCGGCAAGCTCCGTTTCGACCTGGGTTGCCGACACCGGCAGTCGGCCGGCCAGCCAGTCACCGCCGAGACGCAGGCACAACTCGCCATTCGGCAAGCGGTCGAGAACCGTGTCGCTGCCCGATCGATCGCCGTGGCGTAGCCGCGCTTCATCATCCAACCGCTGGTGCTTGCTCCTCTCTATCATGCATCGGACACTATGGATTATTCAGCTTATCAACAACAGACGCTGATCAAGACAACGGCGAATCAGCAGAAAGGACATCGCCGATTATTTTTCCGCGACAAGCAGAAAGTGTTTTACCAACTCCTCGTGCACAATACCGTTTCTGAAACCCGCCTGCTCGACATCGCTTTTTACCTCTTCCGGCAGACACCTGATCTCCGCCGGCGGACCCTCCGCCATCTCCTGCTTTTTCCAATCGGCAATGAGCAGTTTCCCGCCGTCCTTGAGTAGTCTTCTGCACTCCCGCAACAGATCAACCGGTTCGTCCAACTCATGATGAAGGTTGATCATATAGACCAGATCCGCCACCTGATCGGGCAAGGGTACCGCCTGGGCCGCCATCTTGACGGGAACAATGGTCGGATAGCTCGGACAGACGTTCTGCTGGAGCCAAGCAAGCATGACATCCGAGATATCGCAGGCATAGAGTTTTTTTGCATAGGGCGCAAAGGGAATGCTGAAAAAGCCCGTCCCGGCACCGATATCGATCAGGACCTCCGCCGCCGGCAGACAAATTTTGGCCCATAGATAGTCGGGCGGCAAATCGCGCAACCTCTTCGGGTCGTTGAGCTTGTGGAGTTTTTTGGGATCAAATCGTTTTTCGTTCACAAATTAACCTTTTTTATGAAAATCAGCTCCACAGGCTGAACTCCCCGGGCTGGTCGGCCCTGCCGGGGGCTGCATCGCGAAGACCCGGCCAGCCTTTCCGACCACGACGCCGATTTTCAGTTTTCATTGTGCTCGACGGCCGCGGGGTATGTACCAAAAAGCTCGGGTACCGCAGACCGCTTCCTTTCTTCTATCATCCCAAAGCGGTCCTGCAAAGACCGTTTTGCCTGAATCAGCACGAATCAGGTCCGAGCCGGCAGGAACTGTCCACTCAGACAGGACATCAAGAGGAATCATCGCCATGATCGCCCAGATCGAGCAACTGCTCTATTTCTTCGGCGGTCAGGGTCTCTTCGCTGATCAGGGTCTCGGCCAGCAGATCGAGCTGTTCGCGGTGCTGCTCGAGCAATTCCCGGGCTTGCTTGCCTGCCCCTTCCAGGAGCCGCCTGATTTCGGCATCGATCTTCTCGGCGGTGGCTTCACTGTAATCCTTCTCTTCGGTCAGTTCCCGCCCGAGAAATGGGTGGGGTTCTCCCTTTCTAAATACCATCAAGCCGATGGTCTCGCTCATCCCCCATTGACAGACCATGCGGCGAGCCAGTTGCGTGGCGTTTTTCAGGTCGTCACCGGCACCGGACGATATATCGCCGTAAACCAGCTCCTCGGCTACCCGCCCACCGATCATCACCGTCAAACGGTCCAGCAGGTAAGCCTTGGATAGATTATATCGGTCTTCTTCCGGCACCTGTTCGGTCGCACCCAGCGCCCTGCCCCGAGGGATGATGGATACTTTGGCAAGTGGATCGGCCTCTGGCAGCAGCAGCGCTGTCAGGGCATGACCGGCTTCATGGTAGGCGACCGTCTCGAGCTCACGCTCGGAAAGCCGGTCCTCCCGCTTGATACCCATGATAATCTTGTCCCGACTCTCATTAAAATCTTCATTGTCAACACGTTTTTTCTCCTTTCGCGCAGCCAGCAAAGCAGCCTCGTTGACCAGGTTTTTCAGATCCGCTCCGGAAAAGCCGACGGTCGCCCCGGCCAACAGATCAAAATCAACCTCATCAGCCAACAAAACTTTACCGGCATGCAACTCGAGAATTTTTTTCCGCGCCTCTTTGCGCGGCAAGTCCAGATGTATCTGCCGATCGAATCGACCCGGCCGGATCAAGGCCGGATCGAGCACATCCGGACGATTGGTCGCCGCCAGCACGATAACCGACTCCTGTGGGCTGAATCCGTCAATTTCAGAGAGAATCTGGTTTAACGTCTGCTCCCGCTCATCGTGGCCGCCGCCGATGCCGGTGCCCCGGGTCCTGCCGATCGAATCGAGTTCGTCGATGAAAATCAGCGCCGGGGCATTCTCTTTGGCTTTTCTGAACATATCGCGAACCCGCGAGGCGCCGATCCCGACAAACATCTCGATAAATTCCGAACCGCTGATGCTGTAAAACGGCACACCCGCCTCCCCGGCAACGGCACGGGCCATGAGCGTCTTGCCGGTTCCCGGGGGACCTGCAAGCAGAACTCCTTTGGGCAATTCCGCACCTATTTCCTGGAATTGCTGCGGATCTTTCAGGTAGTCGACCATCTGCCGGAGTTCGTTCTTGGCATTTTCCAGGCCGGCCACATCTTCAAAAGTGATATCGGCCTCCTCCGAACGTATCTCTTTGGCTTTGGATTTACCGAAACTGAACGGTCCGCCCGATCCGCCCATCTGACTCTGCATTCTTCTGCTCAAATAGACGAACAGGCCGATGATCAGAATCCACGGCAGCAAGGTGACGACCAGCGCCCGCACCCAGGACTGCTCGTCCGGCCGGGCGGAAACTTCCACATCATGATCTTCGAGAAGATCCATCAGGCCCGAATCGTCAATATCCGGTACCACGGTTCGAAACTGCTGCGGCAACTGATCGGCCTCCTCTTCCGTCTCTTCACGTTCGCCCAGATAAGTGCCCACGACCTTGCTGCCGGTCATCTCAATCGACGCGACCCGATCTTCTTTTATTTCTGTCTTGAACTGCGAGTAAGAGATCTCCTCGATCTGCCTGTCCTGCCAGAATGTCATATAACCATAGGAAATGATCATCCAGACCAGAAAAAACAACAATATACGCACCCATAGCGGGTACTGTTCCAGCTTATTATGCTTCGGTGTCTGTTCATCCGTCATTATGGTATCCCGTCAACTAATGGTTTGCTGCACACTGGCAGTCGATATTCACCGGCCTCTTGTGGATGGTGCTTTGTTCCTGCCCACGAGCATAAGGGAAGCCTCGAAGCACCTCAGGCACCACTCATCTGGAAATAACTGTTCAATTATCGTGCCTATCGTCCATTACCAATTCGGCAGTCGGAGAGAGCGCCTTGCTGGCAACGGGCAAGCATCTTGCATAGTCTCTCCTGAGCTGCCGAACGGCAGCTGCAGTCGAGTCATCAACCGCCGGCCGATCACGCCATAAGGCCGCTTCGCCGGGCGAGAGAGGCAAACTCTTTATCGATAGACGGGGGCGACCGGCGCAGCTGACGATCCTTTGCAGGTCGGAGGTGTCCTGTCATGAAGGGTGACCGGCGCAGCTGACGATCCTTTACAGAGTAGAGATGTCCTGTCCGGGAGGACAGGACATCTCCATTGTGATTTGGCCGCTGGGGAAAGTCGTGCTTATTGTTGATGCACCAGGAAGCGACTTATCATCTTGCCGGGCCGGGATGGTCCCCCGGATCTGCAAGGGGTTTCGGTGAAAGAGACCAATCAGGACCGCAAGGAGGAGCGATGAAGATATTTATTACCGGTGGACTCGGTTTTGTCGGCAGTCACCTTTGTCAGGCTCTGCTGCACAACGGACATGAAATAACTGCCGTGGGCAGGCGGCAAAACCCCGGCAACATGATCTCTCACCCCTTATTCACGTATCTGTCGGCAGATACAACCAAACCCGGGGAGTGGCAGCGGCACCTTGCCGATCACGAAGTAGTCGTCAACCTGGCCGGCAAATCGATCTTTACCCTGTGGACCGAAAAGGCCCGAAAGGAAATCTACGACAGCCGGATCCAGACGACCAGAAACGTGGTAGAGAGCTTCGTGGATCGATCCGATGTGACCTTTCTCAGCACCTCCGCCATCGGCTATTACGGTGATCGCGGCGACGATGTGCTCACCGAGGAACAGCCGCCGGGCAGCGACTTTCTGGCCACGGTCAGCCGGGACTGGGAGCGTGAGGCGCTGCATGCGGCAGCCGGTGGCAACCGTGTCGCCCTGATGCGTTTCGGCATCGTTCTCGATCGCGACGGCGGGGCAATGGCATCCATGATTCCGGCCTTCAAGCTCTTTGCCGGCGGCAGGCTGGGAAGCGGCGACCAATGGTTCCCGTGGATACATATGGAAGATCTGGTTGCAGCCTGCAGTTTTCTGATCGATCACCCCGACATCTCAGGCCCGGTGAATTTCTGTGCACCGCAACCGGTGCGCAATACTGAGTTGACCAAGACGCTGGCCGAAAAGCTGCATCGACCGGTCATGCTGCCTGCACCGGCCTGGATGATGAAGACCCTGCTCGGGCAATTCGGACAAACCCTGCTCAACAGCCAGCGCGGCAAGCCCGAGGTATTGCTGCAGTCCGGTTTCCCCTTTACTTACGAAACGCTCGACACTGCTTTAGATAAGATTCTTGAAAGCTGAACCGGCATCCAGACGGGCCTGGCCGCCGGCCATGACGCCCCCGTGTACTTCGATGCCGCTCTGTTTATCATCATGTCTTCCGGGTCAACTTTTACATCCCGTCGGAAGGGCAATTAATCTCCTGTACGGGCAAACCACAACGACGCTGATGGAATTTCATCAGCAAAGGGAAAAACGGGTTATATCGATCAATGGAAACGATACTTCTTTGCAGTGATCTGGACCGCACCTTGATCCCCAATGGTGTGCAACCGGAATCAACTCAAGCAAGGCCATTGCTGAACCGGCTTGCCGATTATCCCGGCCTGCGTCTCGGATATGTCAGCGGCCGCGACAAAAGACTGGTCCAGCAGGCCATCTCGGAGTACCAACTGCCCCAACCCGATTTCGTCATCGGTGATGTCGGCACGACGCTCTACCGGCTCGGGAATAATGAATGGCAGGTCGACAATGATTGGCAACACCACATCGGAAAAGACTGGAATGGCCTGACGCGAGAAAATATTGCGGAACTGCTGACCGACCATAGTACCCGTGACTTGTGGCTGCAACCGTCTGAAAAGCAGAACACGTACAAACTGAGCTACTTCACCGACCCGGAAACGGACAGCAAAAGACTCAAGCAAGACTTGAATGCGGTTCTGCAGGCCAATTCCGTAAACGCCAATCTGATTTGGAGCAGGGATGAAGCGGAAAACCGCGGGCTGCTGGATATTCTGCCGTTCAGCGCCAACAAACTCGAGGCCATCCGCTTCTTGATACGACAGGAAGGAATCGAAGAGAGCCGGACCGTCTTTGCCGGAGACAGCGGCAATGATCTCGACGCTCTCACCAGCGGTCTTCAGGCGATCCTGGTAAAAAACGCCGCCGAAGATGTACGCCGCCAGGCTGTTACCGACCTGCAGCAGAAAAAATTGAGCGACAGGCTCTATCTCGCCCGTGGGAACCTGTTCTCTCTCAATGGTAATTATGCCGCAGGGGTCATCGAGGGACTCACGCATTTTTTCCCCGAGATACTGAGCTGGCTCAAGGAGCCGGATTGATCTCCGCGATACCTGCCGCTCTGCCGCAATGGCAAAAATTTCCGACTCCGGTTCTCTTTTCTCTTCGACAGCACCAGGCATACGCGCTACTTGCAAAACATGCTGATTGAATTCCGGATGCTTACCGACACATTTCTGCGAAAATGTGATAGCCAAGAGACGCGGAGACCGGTTTTCAAACTGAATCTGTCTGTTTACTCGTTGCAGAGCAAAGAATAGCTTGGAAAGACGGTAAAAACGAAATAGTGTGCAGGTACACGATAACGTATTGAGTTGTAATTCCTGCTCTACGCCCGGCAGACAGCAGGGGCTGGATGCGGTGATCAATATCAATGGGCCGAGTGCCGCGTCACGACTGCCCATAATCTGCCTGACGGATGATTGGAGACCACTATGAAAATCGGCATTATTATTTGTGATCGTTACAAAGGATGCGCTGGCGGCAAGTGTTTCCGCGCCATGGAAAACCGCGAAGGGGCATTCGACCGCTACCAACCGGAAGAATCCCTGGAAATCGTCGGCTACACGAGTTGCGGCGGGTGTCCGGGCGGCAATATAGAATATGGCACCGAGGAGATGGTGAAAAACGGCGTCCAGGCGATTCATCTGGCCACCGGATTTGTTGTTGGTTACCCTCCATGTCCTCATATTTCCTATTTCAAGGAGTTTATCGAGGAGAAATTCCAGGTGCCGGTGGTGATCGGGACACACCCCATCCCGGAGAAATACCTGCAGACGCACACCGGTCTCAAAACCTGGAGCGGGCCGCAGTGGCAAGACATCGTTGCACCGACGATGAGTAACGAAGCGGTTCGGAAAGCGTACAATTAAGACCAGGAAGCACCGGAACATGTATAAGCACCTGTTCGGACCGGTACCGTCGCGACGCCTCGGCATGTCCCTGGGGGTGGACCTGGTACCCCCCAAAATCTGCTCGCTTGATTGCGTTTACTGCGAGGTAGGCAAGACCACCGAGTTGACGCTCACCCGGCGGGCATATGTCGATACGGCCATTTTGAAAGCGGAGATGGAAGATTATTTTACCAACCACCCGCTCCCCGACTATATCACGTTTTCCGGTTCCGGAGAACCCACCCTGCACGCTGACATCGGCGAAATTCTTCAGTTTATCAAAAAACGGCAGCCGCAGATTCCGGTCGCGGTACTGACGAACGGGACACTGCTTTTCGACCCTGCCGTCAGGCAGGAAATCCTCGCGGCGGACCTGGTACTCCCCTCACTCGATGCCGCCACCGACCGAGCGTTCCGGCGGATTAACCGGCCGGCCAAAGGACTTGCTGCAGCATCCTGCATTGACGGACTCATTGCCTTTCGAAAGGAATTCGGCGGCACCATCTGGCTGGAGATCTTTATCCTGCCCGGCTACAACGACGACGAAGCCGAGCTTCGGGCGTTACGGGATGCCATCGTCCGGATAGCCCCCGACACTATACAGCTCAACACCTTGGATCGGCCCGGAACCGTGCCGAATCTGCGGGTAGCGACGCTCGCCGAATTGCAGCGGGTAAAGGATTTCTGGAACCTCGACCAGGTCGAGATCATTGCTGCCGCAACAACCAGAAAGGACTCGCAGTCCTACCGCAGCGATACCGCAACGGCAATCCTGGAAACCATTGCCCGAAGACCCTGCACCATAGAGGACTTGAGCTCTATTCTGGGGCTCCATACCAACGAGGTGAACAAATACCTCGATGTCCTCGATGCGGAAAACAAAATCACCTCGGTACGCCAACCCCGGGGGATCTTTTATAAAAAAACCGCGTAAGCCTTGTCGGCACTACCAGCGCTTCGGCAGGTGACGGCCAAACTGCACCGATCTCCGCTTTATCTCAGTCTCTCTTCAAACAACGCTCTTCTGAAAAGTTCTCACTTCACCATGCATCTCGAAATGGTTAATGAAAACCAAACAACCTGGGGAGCCATAATGTTGTTGCCGGCCAGTATGTTATAAGCAGAAGGGTTAAAATCTGGGTCCCTATGAATGGCCACATTTCACCCATCACATCATCAAGTTTTTCACCGGCCATACTACTGGTAATAAAGAGAAGCCCTCCCATCGGTGGGGTGTTCATCCCAATATTTAAGTTGATAAGAAGTATCATCGCAAAATGAATCGGGTCAACTCCCATTTCCATTGCCAGAGGAGCAAGTATGGGGCTCAGCAAGACCACATTCGGAATAATCTCCAGTATCATGCCCATCAACAGCAAAAAAAGATTAATAACAATCAGCATTATAATCGGGTTTTCTGTGATACTAAGAAACCCTTCGGAAATTTGTTGCGGGAGGTTGATATCCGTAATGAGATATCCCATCTGAGTTGCCGTTCCAATAATCAAGAACACAACAGAGGTATGCACCATGCTTGACAGCAGGATACCTTTGAGGTGAGTCAATTTAAGCGTTCTATAAAAGAAAAAGCCAAGCAAGAATGAATAGAGCACAGCCAACCCGGCAGCTTCCGTAGGTGTTGCAATACCAAAAATTATTCCACCCAAGATGATTACAGGACATCCCAATGCCGGCAAGCTGCGAAACAGGCTCATCGTAACTTTTTTAACCGTTGGCCGGGTCCCTCTTTTCGGATAATTCCTCTTTTTCGCAATGATTGCAGTGGTGACCATTAACATCAAGCCCATCAAAATACCTGGAATTACACCAGCCAAAAACAGTGCTGCAACTGACACACCCATAACATGAGCATAGATCAGCATGACGAGGCTCGGCGGAATAATTGGACCAATGACTGAAGAGGCTGCAGTTATGGCAGCTGCAAACTTTTTCGTGTAGCCGTCCCTATGCATCGCTGGAATGAGTATTGATCCCAGAGCTGCCACATCAGCCATTGCCACTCCTGTCAGTCCAGCAAACAGAATGGATGCTACAATATTTACTTGGGCTAATCCTCCGCGTATATGACCCACCAGTGAATGTGAAAAGTCGACAAGGGCATCTGTAATCTTGGCTCTATTCATGATATTTCCAGCCAACATGAAAAGTGGCATAGCCATGATTGTATACGAATCAACACCAGATACCATCTTTCGAGCCAATACGACCATATACTGTGGATCCCAAGCAGACCAAACGGCCCCGACGGAAACGATTCCCAATGTATAGCCAATCGGAACACCAACAAACACAAGAAACAAAAAGGAACCAAGTAATGCGAAGCCCATTTATCTACTCCTTAAATAATTGCATTACATATTTTTGTTCAAAAATATCTTCATATATGCACGAAAAAACTAACCATAAATGGTCATTATGTTACCTGGATTGCCCTATCAAATTCCGACTTTCTTCCAAGATCAAGGCGCATGAGATCAAGACAAATTTACCGCCGGTATATAACGGGCATTTCGACAACAAATATTTACCATCCATTGCATGTTTTCATAGGAATTGCTTTTTTGAGGTGTCAATATGTTACTACAGAGCAACGTGATTTGGTACATACAATTCATGCACAATTTTATTCATAAAAAGCTATATTGTGCTTTCTCAAAACAAGGCTTTGTCCCCAGAAATCACCAGCAAGGTCTTCGATAGTCATTAGTGCAAGGAAGATCAGTTGTAAGATGCATGTTACGGGCGTTATTGCAAATACCCACATCATATTAAAACCCATTGTTGGCGATGTTTGCATGGAAACAAACTGACATACTATGATTCCGTTAATAGTCATTACAATCAAGAAGATCGTGATCAATACTCTCGCCGCTATATCACAGGCCATTCCGATTTTTCGTGGGAATTTCTTTGCAAATATACCAATTCCTACATGCAATCCTCTTTTGAGCGCCAAACCGATTCCAAGACACGCTGCCCAAATCATGGTATAGCGGCCGAGTTCTTCAGACCAATGGAAGGCGGCATTAAAACCTGCCCTTGAAATAATGCCCGCGAGCACGATAATGACCATGGCGGCAGTAATCAGAATAACAGCCCAATTTATCAAAGACTCAAGCCTATTTGACAGGGTGCGGGCAATGAGTGCAGCTTTCTCCATAAATGTCTCCACAACGAGAAAACCATTATCCCATCAACCTGTTGATGGGATAATGGTAACTTAATATCACTTTGATCTACCCTCTTGTTAATCCATCATTGACCTGATACGATCAACCTCGGCTAAGGCATCATCAACCAGATCACTGTCGGTTTCCTTTTTGACCCACTCCACATAGGCTGGCTGACCAATTGACCTGAACGCTTCGATTTCCTCTGAAGTCGGGTAGTATACCTCCATCCCGTTTTTTATTGCTTCCTCTGCACCTGTAATATTCTTGATCACAGCAACTCCACGCCCAGCCCACTTCGCCTCGTCCATTGCTTCAATAATAACCTTTTGATATGCCGGGGGCAGACTTTGATACCACTTTTCACTGACAAACCAAGTAAGACTACCGTAATAGTGTTTCAATAATGTCGCGTAGTCCTGAACCTCCCAGAGTTTAGCCCACGAAATAATGCCAAACCCATTCGACTGCCCATCAACAACGCCTGTTTGCAGAGAAATGTAAAGCTCCTCCCAAGGAATCGGTGTTGCATTTACACCTAATGATTTCCAGAATTTAAGGCGACCTGGGTGCTCAAGATCTCTCATCTTGATATCACTCAAGTCCGAAGGCTTTTTCACCGGATGTTTACTATTCGTTAAACAAACAAAGCCGCCCCCATCGTCCGTTTGCCCAATATAGCGAAACCCGTTTTTTTGCGCCGAAGCGAATGTGTCTTTCACAAAATCACTATCGTAAAAGAGCCAGGCCTCACGATGACTGTCGAACATGAAGGGGATATTTAAAGAGTACAACTCCGGAACAAATTTACTGGCTGCCCCTACCGAAGGGCTGGCTATTTGAACCGTTCCCATTTGCAAGCCTTCCATGGCTTCGGTTTCCGTACCGAGTGGCTGTTTGGGTAAATTTTCACTTCAATTTCGCCACCCGTCTGTGCCTCCACAATATTCTTAAAAACTACTGCGGTCGGATAGCCGGAATCCTTGTACAGGTCTTCCGAATGAATCAAAGCAATTTTACACGTCCATTTTGCAGCCAGTGCTGCGGAGACAAAGGAGCAGAAAAATACCGTCATCAATACAATACTAATGTTACGTTTCATGTTACCCTCCAGTGGATGTTTGTTTTGCTTGATGCCACCTGTCAGTTTTCTATCTGATCTGTAGCAATTCACCATACAGATCGATTCAGTTTCTCTGCATTCATATCTACAAAGCCTAAATTCTCAAGCGTGAGTCCTGTCGCACAAAAATCCTGTTGGAGCAAACAACTTCCCAAGGTCACAATTGCCGTAGAAACC
>CAZUJZ010000020.1:0-18680 GCA_964620665.1 uncultured Desulfofustis sp.
TCGCCTCGGCGCCGGACCGCTACGAGATCATCTCCCTGGCCGGCTCCTTTCACGGCCGGACGCTGGCCACCGTGGCGGCCACCGGGCAGCCCAAGTTCCATGCCGGCTTCGAGCCGCTGCCGGAAGGGTTCGTCCACGTGGAGTTCGGCGATATCGGCGCCATCGAGGCCGCAATCAACGAGCGGACCTGCGCGGTGCTGTGCGAGCCGCTGCAGGGCGAGGGCGGGGTGCGGCCGCTGAGCCGGGACTACCTGCAGGCCATCCGCAAGCTGTGCGACGACCGCGGCCTGCACCTGATTTTCGATGAAATCCAGACCGGCATGGGCCGCACCGGCACCCTGTTCGCCTACGAGCAGCTCGGCATCACCCCGGATATCATGACGATCGCCAAGGCGCTCGGCAACGGGTTGCCGATCGGCGCGATGCTGACCAGCGACCGGCTTGCCGCGGCGCTGATCCCCGGCACCCATGCCTCGACCTTTGGCGGCAATCCGGTTGCCGCGGCCGCCGCGGTGGCCGTGCTGCAGGTCATGCAGGGCGACGGTTTTCTTTCAGACGTCCGGGCCAAGGGCGACTACCTGAGGCAGCGGCTGGCCGGCCTGGTCGAGCGGTTCCCCGAGGTCTGCGCCGGGGTCCGGGGCCTGGGGCTGATCTGCGGGTTGGTCTTGACCGAGGCCGGCACGGCCCGGGGCGCGGCCATTGTCAACGCCATGTTCGACAAAGGATTCCTGATGAACTTCGCCGGCAACGTGGCGCTGCGCTTCGTGCCGCCGCTGATCGTCGAGCGGGCCGATATCGACCTGCTTATCGAGGCGCTGACCGAGGTTCTCGCCGAGCTTGCCTGACCGGGGCAGCACCTGCCGGGAACGGCCCGGTGGTGTTGGGGAATTTCTTTGCAAAGCACCTGTTTTTTGGTAATGATACAAGTTTTCCCCGGACCGGCAGCTGCGGTGCGGGGGCAACGGTAACCAATGCGGGCCCAGCCCGGCCCCGCCCGATTGCGGGAGCAGGTGAGCAGGTGACAGACATGACGAAACATTTTTTGTCGCTGCAGGATTTCAGTGACGTCGAACTGGCCACTCTGGTCGAGCGCGCCCTCGAACTGAAACGGCAGCGACGCGACGGCGTGGCGCACAACCGGCTGGCCGGCCGGATTATCGGCCTGGTCTTCGAAAAACCGTCGACCCGTACCAGGGTCTCATTCGAGTCCGCCATGTACGGTCTCGGCGGTCAGGTCATCTTCCTGTCCGCCCGGGACACCCAGCTGGCCCGCTCCGAACCCCTCAAGGACATGGCCCGGGTCATGTCCCGCTACGTCGACGGCATGGTGGTGCGGACCTTCGGCCAGGATGTGGTCGAAGAGCTGGCTCGGTTCGCCACGGTGCCGGTCATCAACGCCCTGACCGATCTGCACCATCCCTGCCAGGTTCTCAGCGATATCATGACCGTTGTCGAGCAGAAGGGCGCCATCGAGCAGCTCAAGATCGCCTGGGTCGGCGACGGCAATAACATGGCCAACTCCTGGATCCAGGCGGCGGCCCGGTTCGGCTTCGAACTGGCGCTGGCCTGCCCGGAGGGGTATGAGCCGAACCAGAAGATTCTCAGCGACGCCCGCAGTCAGGCGAGCAAACCGATCACCGTGCTGCGCGAGCCGGCCGAAGCGGTCCGGGGCGCCGAGGTGATCAACGTCGATGTCTGGGCCTCGATGGGCCAGGAAGAGGAGCAGCAGGAGCGGCTCCGCACCTTCTCCGCCTACCAGCTCAACGATGCCCTGCTGGCCCGCGCGCCACAGGGGGCCGTTGTGCTGCACTGCCTGCCCGCCCACCGCGGCGAAGAGATCACCAACGAGGTGCTGGAAGCGCACCACGAGGTGATTTTCGATCAGGCGGAAAACAAGATGCACATGCACAAGGCGATCCTTGAGACCTTGCTCAACCCACACGCGTGAAGCGCCGCGGCGCAGTTTGCCGCGATCGTCCGGCGTCGCCCCGTGCGGCCGGCGCAGGTGCAGCACCCCCAGGCCCGACCGGATGGTCCGGCTGACACCATAAAGGAAGAGAAACGATGGATGTGAATAAAATTGTCCTGGCCTATTCGGGCGGGCTCGATACGTCGGTAATCCTGAAATGGCTGGCCCAGGAATACCGCTGCCCGGTCATCGCCTATTGCGCCGATATCGGCCAGGAAGAGGACTGGCAGGCGGTCACGGCCAAGGGGATGGCCACCGGCGCCGAGAAGGTGGTTATCGCCGATCTCAAGGACGAGTTCGTCAGCGACTACATCTTTCCGGCCTTTCGCGCCAACGCCATTTACGAGGGATCGTATCTGCTCGGCACCTCGCTGGCCCGGCCGATCATCGCCAAGGAGCAGGTCCGCATCGCCGCCGCCGAGGGCGCCGACGCGGTCAGCCACGGCGCCACCGGCAAGGGCAACGACCAGGTGCGTTTCGAGCTCGGCTATATCGGGCTCGACCCGAAACTCACAATCATCGCCCCGTGGCGCACCTGGAACCTCAATTCGCGCAAAAAGCTGGTGGAGTTCGCCGAGCAGCATGGCATCCCGGTGCCGGTGACCAAGGAAAAGCCCTACAGTTCGGACGAGAACCTGCTGCATATCAGCTATGAAGGCGGCATCCTCGAAGACCCGTGGGCGGAGCCGGACCCGGCGATGTTCAAGATGACGGTGGCGCCCGAGGCGGCGCCGGATCAGCCGACCTATCTGGAGATCGAGTTTGCCGGCGGCGACCCGGTGGCCCTCGACGGTGAGCGGCTGGCCCCGCTGGCCCTGTTCTCGCGCCTGAACAAACTCGGCGGCGCCAACGGCATCGGCCGGCTCGACCTGGTGGAGAACCGCTTCGTCGGCATGAAGTCGCGCGGTGTCTACGAGACCCCCGGCGGCACTATCCTGCGGGCGGCGCATCGCGACCTGGAGACCATCACGCTGGATCGGGAGGTGATGAAGATCAGGGATTCGCTGATTCCCCGCTACGCCGAACTCATCTACAACGGCTTCTGGTTCTCGCCCGAGCGCGAACTGCTGCAGGCCACGATGGATGCCACCCAGCACACGGTCAGCGGCACGGTGCGGCTGAAATTGTACAAGGGCAGCTGCATCCCGGTGGGGCGGAAATCCGAGCAATCCCTGTACCAGGAGAGTTTTGCCACCTTTGAAGAGGACTCCGTCTACGACCAGGCGGATGCCACCGGCTTTATCCGCCTCAACGGACTGCGCCTGAGAATCCAGGCCCTGCAGCAGAAGAAACGATGACCTCGCCAGCAAGCGGTTCGGAAAAACTATGGGGCGGCCGGTTCGCCGCGGCGACCGCCGAATCGGTGGAGGAGTTCACCGCGTCGATCCACTACGATGCCCGGCTCTATCGCTACGATATCGCCGGCAGCAAAGCGCACGCGACGATGCTTGCCGAAAACGGCCTGCTCAGCCGTGACGAGTTGAGCGCAATCATCGACGGGCTGAGCGGTATCGAGGCGGACATCGCTGCCGGCAGCTTCGCCTTTCGCCGGGAGCTTGAAGATATTCACATGAATATCGAAAAAGCGCTGGCCGAGCGGATCGGCCCGGCCGGGGCGAAGCTGCACTCGGCGCGGAGCCGTAACGACCAGATCGCTCTGGACCTGCGCCTCTACCTGCGCGACGAGTGCGACCGGCTCGGCGAGTTGCTGACCGCGCTGCGCCGGGCCTTCGTGGCCCAGGCGCGCACCTATCTCGGCGCGGTGATGCCGGGTTATACCCATCTGCAGCGGGCCCAGCCGGTGCTGATCTCCCATCATCTGCTCGCCTATTACGAGATGTTCGGGCGCGATGCGGACCGGTTGCAGGATTGCCGCCGGCGCATCAATGTCTGCCCGCTCGGCAGCGCCGCGCTGGCCGGCACCGGCCTGCCCATCGACCGCGAGCGGGTCGCCGAGCTGCTCGGGTTCGCTGGCGTCACCGCCAACTCCATGGACACTGCCGGTGACCGGGATTTCGCCATCGAGTTCGTCTCCTGCTGCGCCCTGATCCAGCTGCACCTGTCCCGGCTCTCCGAAGAGCTGGTACTCTGGGCCGGCAGCGAGTTCAGTTTTGTCAATCTGCCGGACCGCTTCTGCACCGGCTCGTCGATCATGCCGCAGAAAAAGAACCCCGATATTCCCGAGTTGATCCGGGGCAAGAGCGGCCGGGTGGTGGGCAGCCTGATGTCGCTTCTGACGCTGATCAAAGGGCTGCCGCTGACCTACAATCGCGACCTGCAGGAAGACAAGGAACCGGTGTTCGATGCGGTCGACACCGTCTCCGCATCGCTGGCCATCATGGCCGAGCTGCTCGCCAACCTGAGCTTCAACACCGAGACGATGCGGGCCGCCACCGCCACCGGCTTCATGACCGCCACCGATCTTGCGGATTATCTGGTCGTGAAAGATGTACCATTCCGGGAAGCGCATGGTATAGTTGGCAGAATCGTCGGGTATTGCTTGGAAAAGAAGTGCGAACTGGATGCACTGAGCCTTGATGAATTGCGCAGTTTCTCGCCGGCGATTGCTAAAGATGTCTTCGAGGTTTTAAGCGTGGACGGTTCGGTGGAGAGCCGGATCTCAACGGGAGGCACGGGTTTGCAGCGGGTCACGGAAGCACTCGGTGCCGCGGAAAAACACATGGGGATACGATGATGAAAAGCGGATATTGCGCACGATGTGCAGGCACGATTTTTCTTCTGGCAACGATCATTGTCGCCGGGGGGTGCGGGTTCAAGACCGATCCGGTGCCGCCGGCCAGCATCGTTCCGGAGCCCATCGATGATTTGCGCTATACCATTGACGACAAAGGCGTCGAGCTGAGCTGGACCTATCCGGTCAAGACCGTCAGGGGCACCGATCTGGTCGATATTTCGGCCTTTGACGTGTACCGGGCGGTGGTTGCGCTCGACGAGGTCTGTGAAACGTGTCCGATACCCTTTGGCGAGCCGCTCGAGATCCCCGGCGGTGAAACCATTGAGGCCAAGAAACCGAAAACGGCCGTGTATCAGACCTCGCTGCTGCGCCCCGGCCATAAATATTTCTTCAAGGTCCGCTCCCGCAACAGCTGGTGGGCCGCCAGCGCCGATTCGAACATCGTCTCCTTCGTCTGGGCGGTGCCGCCCTCCGCCCCGGCCGGGCTGAGTGCCGAAGTCGCCGATTCACGCATTACGCTGAACTGGCAGCCGGTAACGACGCTGGTCGACGGCAGTGATGCGGAAGGTGATATCACCTATCAGCTCTTTCGCAGCGACAAGGGCAAGGAGTTCGAGCCGCTCGGCGAGGCGCTGGCGACAACGACGTTCAGCGACAGCAGGGTGATCAACGGCCGCACCTACTTCTACCGGGTGCAGAGCCTGCTCGACTACCAGGGTCATGAGGTTACCGGCGGCGTCAGCGAGACGATCAGCGCCGCACCGGTCGACCAGACCCCGCCGCCACCGCCGTCCGGCGTGGCCGCCGTGCAGACCGCCGACGGGGTCAAGATTGTCTGGGAACCGGCCGACGAAGACGTGACCGGCTACCGCGTCTACCGCCGTGCGGCCGACCAGCGCCGACCCGAGTTGATTGGCGAGGTTGAGGCGCCGTATTCGCTCTACGTCGATACGCAGCCGCCGGCCGGCACGCGCTCGTACTACTCGGTAACCGCGCTCGATGACGCGACACCGCCCAACGAATCGGATTTTTCGCGTGAGGCGACCACCAGATAGCAGCCGACTGCGAGACGTCGGCAGGCAGTGACATGAACCTGGACTTTCCGATCACGATCACCAAGATGAGCGGTGCCGGCAACGATTTCATCGTTATCGATCATCGCCGGCCGCTCATCCCCGAGCAGCGCCAGGCGGAGTTCGCCCAGCTGGTCTGCCGCCGGCGGTTTTCAGCCGGCGCCGACGGCTTGATCCTGATCGAAAACGACGATGAGCTGGATTTTCGCTGGCGCTTCTACAACAACGACGGTTCCATCGCCGAGATGTGCGGCAACGGCGCCCGCTGTGCGGCGCGCTTTGCCTACCGGGCCGGCATTGCCGGGCCGAACATGCGCTTTGGCACGGTGGCCGGGGTCATCGAGGCGGAGATCATCGGCGAGCAGGAGCACGTCAGTGTCCGGATGACGGAGCCGGCCGGTTACCGCAACCACATCTTCGTCACGCTGGACGGTGCCCGGTATGAGGTGTTTTTCATCAATACCGGGGTGCCGCACGCAGTCGTGTTCGTCGAAACGGAGCAGGTACCGATCAGAGAGTGGGGACGGCTGCTGAGGTATCACGACCAGTTCGCCCCGGCCGGGGCCAACGCCAACTTCGTCCGGGTCGGCGAGGACGGCAGCCTGCTGGTGCGCACCTATGAGCGGGGCGTCGAGGACGAGACCATGGCCTGCGGCACCGGCGTGGTTGCCGCCGCTCTCATTGCCGCGCAGCAGGGACTGAGCGAGTCGCCGGTCGACGTCACCACCACCGGCGGCGAGCAGCTGCTCGTGCAGTTTACGCTGCAGCAGGGCCGGGCGACCGATGTGTTTCTGCAGGGGGCGGCCCGATTGATCTATCAGGCGGAATTATCCGCCGAAGCGCTGCTCTAGGCACTTGCCGGGCAGCGCGAAATGTGAAGAACAAACCAACAGGAGGAGCCATGGAACGCTTTCATGGCGCGCTTACCGCACTGGTAACGCCATTTATTGATGGCCGGCTCGACGAGCAGGGCCTGGTTGATCTGATTGAATATCAGATCGAAAACGGCATCCACGGCATCGTTCCGTGCGGGACGACCGGTGAATCGGCGACCCTTGATTTCGACGAACACAAACAGGTCATCAATCTGACGGTGAAAACGGTGGCCGGCCGGGTGCCGGTGATTGCCGGCACCGGGGCGAACAGCACGTCCGAGGCGATCGAGTTGACCGAAAGCGCCAAGAAAAGCGGCGCCGATGCGGCGCTGTCCGTCGTGCCGTACTACAACAAACCGAACCAGGAGGGGTTGTACCGCCATTTCAAGGCCATCGCCGAGGCCGTCGATATACCGATCATTCTCTATAACGTCCCCGGCCGGACGGTCATTCACGTGCTGCCGGAAACGGTGGCCCGCCTGGCGGAGATACCAAATATCGTCGGCATCAAGGAAGCCTGCGCCGATCTCGGTCAGATCAGTGACGTGATCCGCTTCTGTCCACCCGATTTCGTGCTGCTTTCCGGCGATGACTTCTCGGCCATGCCGACCATTTTCACCGGCGGCAAAGGGGTTATTTCCGTCGTCGCCAACGTCGACCCGGGCGGCATGGCGCGGATGGTCGAAGCGGCCCTGGGCGGCGATGCCGTCGCCGCCCGCACCGAGCATTACCGGCTCTTCCCGCTGATGCGGCTGATGTTCAAGTCGACGAGTCCCGGTCCGGCCAAAAAAGCGCTGGAGATGCTCGGCCGCATGAAAGACGGCGAGCCGCGCCTGCCGATGACCGGCCCGGATACGGCCACCATCGAGGCGCTGCAGGCCGAGCTGCGCCGGCTCGGCATGCTCTAGAGCACCGCGGCACCAGGAGAAGACAGCGATGACAAGAGTGATCGTGGCCGGCGCCGCCGGCCGCATGGGCCGGCGCGTCGGCGCCATGGTTGATCGGCATCCGGATCTGGTCTACGGCGGCGCGTTTGAGGAGCCGGGCAGCCCGGCGGTCGGCAGCGACGCCGGGGAACTGGCGGGTATCGGCCGCAACGGTGTGCTGGTCGGTGCCGGCCTCGAGTCGGTGATCGCCGATGGCGACGTGATTATCGATTTTACCTTTCACGAGGCCACCATGTCCTTTGCCCGGCTGGCCGCCAGGCAGCACACGGCGATGGTCATCGGCACCACCGGCTTGTCGGGCGCCCAGCTGGCCGAACTGGCCGAGCTGAGCGCGCACTTTCCCTGCGTCCAGGCCCCCAACATGTCGGTTTGCGTCAATGTCCTGTTCAAGCTGGTCAAGAAGACGGCGGCCATTCTCGGCAACGATTTCGATATCGAGATCGTTGAAGCCCATCACAACAAGAAAAAAGACGCGCCGAGCGGTACCGCTCTCAAGCTCGGCGAACTCGCGGCCGAAGGAGTCGGCCGGCGGCTGGCCGATGTCGGTGTCTATGAACGCTCCGGTATCATTGGTGAGCGAACACCGCAGGAGATCGGCATCCAGTCGATCCGGGCCGCCGATATCGTCGGCGAGCACACCGTTTTTTTCGCCGGTCCCGGTGAGCGGCTGGAATTGACGCATCGCGCCCAGACCAGGGATCACTTTGCCCGCGGCGCCACTATCGCCGCCGCCTGGCTGGCCGGCAAGCCAGGCGGTCTCTATTCGATGTTCGACGTTCTCGACCTGCAGGATCTGTAGGCGGCGGTGAGGCACGGCGGCCCGTGGTACGCCGGGAGTTGCGCGGATCGTGATGGATACGAAACAGGATACCGAGGCATGTGAAAACGTCTTCATCGGACTCGGGTCGAACCTTGGCGACCGCCGGCAGACACTGATCAAGGCCTGGAAACTGCTCGGTGAGCAGCCGGACGTGACGCTTGGCGAGCTGTCCGCACCGTATCTCTCCTCCCCGGTCGGCATGAGCAGCAGCCACTGGTTTACCAACGCCGTCGGCCGGATCGTCGTCCGGTGTTCACCGCTGCGCCTGCTCGAGATCCTGCAGCAGGTCGAAGCTGCGTTCGGGCGGGTGCGCGACAAGGAATTGAAAGGCTACCAGGATCGACTGATCGATCTGGACCTGATCTATTTCGGGGAGGAGGTCTGCGACGAGCCGCGGTTGACCCTGCCGCACCCGCAGCGGGCCGATCGTTTGTTCGTGCTGGCGCCGCTTGTCGATATCGCCCCGGATTTCCCAGACCCCGAACTGGCCGCGGGGCCTACGGCGAGCCAATTGCTCGACGATCTGCACCGCAGAATCGCCGCCGGCCGGGTTGCCGACCAGGAATTGCTCAAGGGATCCTGGGCACCGGCGCCGTGAATCTCTTCGCAGGCCGAAAGATATCGGCATGAGATGTCTTCACTGCGGAAGGTTTAGACTTTTGTTGCCGGTCGACTATAATGGAGGTACCGTGGTCGCAGTCGGCCATGGACGTTACGTAACAATCGACAAGGAGGTCTTTTGGGACCGCTGAGAATTCTGATCCTGGTAGGGTTGCTTTATATCGGTTACCGGTTGATCATGCGAAGCCTCGGTAAAGGAGGCGGCACGAAGAAGGACGATACGGCGGATACATCTGCCGGCAAAACCGAGAGGATCACCGATGTCCTGGTCGAAGACCCCGTCTGTCATAAACTGGTACCGAAACAGCAGGCCATCCAGCTGGAGGTAAAGGGCGAGACGCATTACTTCTGCAGCAGGGAATGTTCTGAACACTTTCTGTCCGAAAAAGGAGAAGAGTCATGAAATTTTTTATCGATACCGCCAACCTGGATGAGATCAAAAAAGGTGTGGCGATGGGCATGGTGGATGGCGTCACCACCAACCCGTCCCTGGTGGCCAAGGAGGGAAAACCGTTCCACGAGATCCTCAAGGAGATCTGTGCCGTCGTCGATGGCCCGGTCAGCGCCGAGGTGGTCAGCCTCGAGGCCGACGGGATGCTGCGCGAGGCCCGGGAACTGGCAGCGATGAGCGACAAGATCGTCGTCAAGATCCCGATGATCGTCGAAGGGATGAAAGCGGTCAAACAGCTGACGGCCGAAGGGATCAACACCAATGTAACCCTGGTCTTTTCCTCGGCCCAGGCGCTGCTGGCGGCCAAGGCGGGGGCGACCTACGTCAGTCCGTTCATCGGCCGGCTCGATGATATCAGCCAACCGGGCATGGACCTGATCAACGATATCATGACCATCTATCGAAACTACGGCTTCCAGAGCGAAGTCATCGTCGCCAGTGTCAGGCACCCGATGCACGTCATGGAAGCGGCCCTGATCGGTGCCGATATCGCCACCATCCCGTTTAAGGTGATCGCCCAGCTGGCCAAGCACCCGCTGACCGATGTCGGCATGGAGCAGTTTCTCTCGGACTGGGAAAAGCGCGCCCAATGAGCCCCCGGCCCGACATCGGGGAGCGACGCGGCAGCCGGCCCAGCCGGCTGCTTGCCGTCCTGCTGCTGAGTATCTTCATGACCGGCACCACGGTCCAGGCGAGCGGCGGTATTTTCGTCTGCCCGGACGGCAAAGGGGGCAAGCATTTCACGAATACGCCCGATTCCTCGCAGTGCAGGCCTTTTAGCGCCAGCAGGCAGATTTCGTTCAGCCATTTCAGCAAGAAGAGTGCGCCGTTGCCGGCAAAATGGGGCGCGGCGAAAAACACGTTTGCCTATGACCGGGAGATCAACCGGTGTGCCGCCCGGTACCGCCTCGACCCGAACCTGGTCAGGGCGGTGATCCGGGCCGAATCGGATTTCAACCGGCACGCGGTATCCCGCCGCGGGGCGCAGGGGCTCATGCAGCTGATGCCGGCAACGGCCCGGGAGCTGCGCGTTGCCGACCCGTTCAATGCACGGCAGAATATCGACGGCGGCACGCGTTATCTGCGCACCCTGCTCGATATGTTCGACGGCAACATGACCCTGGCGCTGGCCGCCTATAACGCCGGCCCCACGCTGGTCAAGAAGATCCGCAAGGTACCGTCGTTCCCGGAAACCGTCCTCTATGTCAAACGGGTCCTCTCTTTTTACGAAGGCTACGGCGAAGGACGGCTCGCCGATGCCTTCGATCGTTCGCAGATCAATGTCCGCGGTTTGGTAACGGTGCAATAATGCCGATGAAGTACCTGCTGACCCTGCCGAATATCCTGACCGGTCTCCGGTTTGCGCTGATACCGGTGTTGGTGGTGCTGTTTATGGTCCGGCAGAGCACGACCGTGGAAATGGCGGCGTTTCTCGTGTTTGTGCTGGCCGCGCTGACCGATTTTGCCGATGGTTATCTGGCCCGCAGATACAAGGCCGAGACGGTGATCGGCAAGTTGATGGACCCGCTGGCCGACAAGGCGCTGGTCGCCACGGCGCTGATCATGCTTATCCCGCTGGGCAAGATTCCGGCCGCCGTCAGCCTGATCATCATCTGCCGCGAGATCATCGTCACCGGTTTTCGCGGGCTGGCCGCCACCAGCGGCAAAGTGGTCGCCGCCGGCATGCTCGGCAAGATCAAGAGCAATCTGCAATACTTCGGTCTCGGTTTTCTGATCTTTCCGCTCGGTGTCCTGCCCGTTCCGTACCAGTATGAAATCGGCAGGATCCTGATCTACGGCTCGTTGGTGATGGCCGTCTGGTCCGCCATCGACTACTTCTATAAACTCCGCGCGGTATTCGTGGAAACACCCTCCCGCTAGACAACCGCCCCTTCGCTTCACACCTCGCTGAAATCCCCCTGCCGGTCCTGGAACTGCTCGTCGCGATAGTCCGAGACGAACATGTAGCCGGGGGCGTGGGTAATGGCCAGTTCGGGGGCGACATTGAGCAATGCCGCCTGCGGGGTGACGCCGCAGGCCCAGAAGACGGGGATGTCGCCGTCGTGAACGGGGACCGGATCGCCGAAATCGGGCCGTGACAGATCACCGATGCCGATAGCCGCCGGATCGCCGTGATGGACCGGTGCGCCGTGGACGGCCGGATAGCGGCCGGTGATCCGGTAGGCTTTGTCGACCAGGGCGGCGGGGATGGGGCGCATGCTGACCACCAGGCGGCCGGTAAACGGGCCGGCCGGCCGGCAGGCGATGTCGGTCAGGTACATCGGCACATTGCAGCCCAGCTCGATATGGCGTACCGGCACATCCTCGTTGAGAAGGGCGTTTTCAAACGTGAAACTGCAGCCGATCAGGAAGCTGACGAAATCGTCCTGCCAGAGGTCGATCACGTCGCTGCGCAGTTCAACCTCGGTGCCCCGAAAGACCTTGTAGCCGGGGAGATCGGTTCGTAAATCGCTGCCCGGGGCGAGTTTTTTCGCCTCGTAGCCGCCCTGATCAACCACTTCGAGCAGCGGGCACGGTTTCGGGTTCAACCGGCAGAATTGCTGGAAATCGTCACCATACCGGCTCGGCAGGATGACCAGGTTGAGCTGGGTGTAGCCGACACAGCAGCCGCTGGTCGGTTGGCGCCACGAGCCGCTGCGAACTTCATCCCTGAATTGTGCCGGCGTCAGTGTTTTCATTCGCTCAGAAATGACGGCGCCGGGAGGTGCTGGAGATGGCTGGTTCATTGCCTCGGTCCTCTGAAAAGGTCATCGTTTTGTTGACACCTGGTATACTACATGATATATCACAAGTATGCCAAACAAATCAATGCGCCAGATTGCTTATGACTGGCTGAAACAGCAGATCATCACGCTGGATTTTCCGATGGGCAGCTGCCTGGTGGAAAATACCCTCTGCCAGGAACTCGATATGGGTCGGACGCCGATCCGGGAGGCCCTCCAGCAGTTGGCCGCGGAAGGACTGGTGACGATTATGCCGAGAAAGGGCATTTTCGTCAGCAATATCAACTTTACCGATTTCGAGAACCTGATCGAGGTCAGGATCATGCTCGAGACCCATGTCGTTCGGCGACTGGCCCGCAGCCGCATGCTCGTCGGCGGCGTCGACCCCGGCCGGCTCGAGCAGATTCGGGCGCTGTTCGACAACGTTACCGAGCTGATCGAGGCGGGCGATATCGATGCGCTGCTCGTGATCGAGCGCAAGTTTCATCAAGGCCTGGTCGCGCTGCTCAACAACCCGTTGCTCGACGATCTGGCCGAACATATCTTCGATCTGGTGACCCGCACCTGGTACCTGTCCTTTAAAAACAGGACCAAACAGGATCTGGCCGAGACGCTGCAGGAAAACCTCGATGTGTTCGAGAAAGTCTGTCAGGGAGACGCCCAGGCCGCGGAGGACGCCATCGTGGAACATGTGATGAATTTTAGAAGCAAGGTGTTTCATCAGCCGAACGTGCATTACTACCCTCACCCCTAAATGACGGAGGCCCACCCATGAAAAAAGTTGCCATGTTCACGCTGTGTTCCGGTCTGCTCCTGACCGTAGCCTCGGGAGCGATCGCCAAGGACCTTCGGGTCGTCGGCAGTTGGAACAGTTTGACGATGTTCAAGAATTTCGAGCAGCCGTTCTGGACGGAAACGGTTCCGGCGGCGATGCCCGATGTGACGGTCGAGATGACCTCGCTCGGCCAGGTCAACCTCAGCGGTCCCGCCGTCCTGCGCCAGATGGATATGGGCGTGTTCGACGTGGTGCACACCGTTGCCGATTACGTGGTCGCCGACTCGCCGGTTCTGGCCGGGCTCGATATGCCTGCGCTGGCCCCGGAGATCGAGCAGGCGCGCACTGTCGTTGACGCCTATCGGCCGATCGTCGCCGAGACGCTGGCCCGGGATTTCAACGCCAAGCTGCTGGCCATCGCCCCGTATCCGGCCCAGGTCATTTTCTGCAAGGGCGCGGTTGCCGGGCTCGATGACCTGAAAGGCAAGAAGATCAGGGCCAGCGGCTGGACCACGTCGGAATTCGTTACCGCCCTCGGTGCCACCGGCGTCACCATGTCCTTTAGTGAAGTCCCGCAGTCCCTGCAGCGCGGCGTCGTCGACTGTGCCATTACCGGCAGCCTGTCGGGTTATTCGGCCGGCTGGGGGGAAGTGGCCGATCATATCTATCCGCTGCCGGTCGGCGGCTGGGATTATGTGATCACGTCGATGAGCATGAAGACCTGGGAGAGCTTCTCCGAAGCCGAGCAGCAGCAGTTGCAGGAGCTGATCACCGCCGAGCTGGAAGAGCCGGCCTGGCAGGTGACCGCCGAGGAGACGATAGCCGGAGTGGATTGCCTGACGGGCAAGCAGTGTGGTCACGGTGAGCCCAATGATCTGACCCTGGTGCCGATTTCGGACAACGATCTGCAGCGGGCCCAGCAAGTTCTGGTAGACAATGTGCTGCCGGCGTGGGCAGCCAAGGTCTCGCCGGCCGATGTCGCGCAGTGGAACGAAACTGCCGGCAAGCAGGCAGGTATCCAGATCAAGTAACATCTGAGGCCGTCGGCGGGTCGGCCGTATACCGGCCGCGCCCGCCGATGATCAGGCCGGCGGATGCATCAAAACGCAGTGTCCGTGGCCGCGCCGGGTTCCCACCCACCGGCCGGTTTGCGGGCAGCACCAGCAGTTATCAGGGCCGGCCGTCAGGTGCTGATGGCCGGGATCGAGCGCATGGGCAAACTCCTCACTGTTACCGAAATCGTCAATCGGGTCGGCGTTTGGGTCGGCGGCTTGCTGTTGTTTTTCACCTCCGCGATGATTGCCGTGGAGGTGGTGCTGCGCAAGGTCTTCTCGATCTCCATGGGCGGCGCCGATGAGATCTCCAGCTACGTGCTGGCGATCAGTTGCAGTTGGGCCTTCGGCTATGCCCTGCTGCGCAAGGCGCATATCCGCATCGATATTTTTTACGCGAAAATGTCGCAGCGGCTGCAATCGCTGCTCGATCTGCTGTCGCTGCTGATCTTTCTCATCTATCAGGTACCGCTCGTCTACTTCGCCTGGCTGGTGGTAAAGACCTCGATTGTCAGACATTCGGCGGCCAACACCCCGTTGCATACGCCGTTGTGGATACCGCAGGGGCTGTGGTTCCTCGGGCTGGTCTGTTTTCTGCTGACCACGGTGGTGCTGCTCGTGGTCTCGGTCGGCCGGCTGGCCCGTGGCGATCTGGAGGGCGCCCGCGCCCTGACCGGGCCGAACACCATCGAGGACGAGATCAAAGAGGAAAAGGTGGCCCCGTCCGGAGCTGAAACGGCACCTACCGGAGGTTCCCGATGATGACCATCGCCGTCGTTCTTGGTGCCCTGCTCCTGTTTCTGCTGCTCAGCATCCCGGTTGCCGCCGCTCTGGCGGCCCTCGGCCTGAGCATGGGCAGCATATTTACCCCGTTTCCGCTCTACAAGGCCCTCGGGGAAATTTCCTGGTCGGCCGGCACCGATTTTTTACTGCTGGCCATTCCGCTGTTCGTGCTGCTCGGCGAGATCCTGCTGCGGGCCGGGATTGCCGAACGCACCTACCGGGCCCTTTTTCACTGGCTTTCCTGGCTGCCCGGCGGTTTGATGCACGCCAACGTCGCCACCTCGGCGCTGTTTGCCGCAACCTCCGGGTCTTCGGTGGCCACCGCGGCGACGATCACCACGGTGGCGCTGCCCCAGGCGCGCAAGTTCGGCTATGCCGAGAGCCTGTTCGCCGGCTCGATTGCCGCCGGCGGCACGCTGGGGATTCTCATCCCGCCGTCGATCAATCTGATTGTCTACGGATTTCTGACCAACACGTCGATCCCGCGCCTCTTTCTGGCCGGCATCGTCCCCGGCATCTCGCTGACGATCCTGTTCATGATCGGGATCGTTATCATCTGCCTGATCAACCCGAAACTCTCCGGGCAGAAGGTGAGTTCCTCCTGGTCGCAGCGCCTCGGCAGTCTCAAAGACCTGATTCCGGTGCTGTTGATCTTTGTCGTGGTGATCGGCTCCATCTACGCCGGATTTGCGACACCGACCGAATCGGCGGCCCTCGGCGTGCTCGCCGCGCTGGCCCTGGCGGCGGCCCATCGGCGCCTGAGCCTGGTCATGCTGCGCGACGTGGTGGAAGGGACGATGCGCACCACGGCGATGATCATGCTCATCCTGTTCGCCGCCTATTTTCTCAACTTTGTCCTCGCCTCGATCGGTCTGACCCAGATGCTCACCGATTTTGTCAACAATCTGGGTATGAGTCCGATGGCGACCATGCTGGTCATCATCGCGTTGTATGTGGTGCTCGGCTTTTTCGTCGAGACCCTGTCCCTGATGGTCATCACCATTCCGATTGTGGCGCCGGTGGTTGTCGGTCTCGGTTTCGATCCGGTCTGGTTCGGGGTGTTGCTCATCCTGCTCATCGAGATGGCCCTGATTACGCCGCCGGTGGGTCTCAACCTCTACGTGGTGCAGGGGATTCGCCAGCGAGGGTCGATCAGCGAGGTGATGATCGGCAGCATTCCCTTTGTCGGTTTGATCCTTCTGATGATCTTCCTGCTGCTGCTCTATCCTGATTTGGCATTGATTCTGGCCCGCTACGTTCAGTGATCGTTTCTTCATTCCGGAGGGTTTATTATGCACACGATCAGCCTCACGCTTCCCGACAGCTCGCAGGAGCTGGACATCGACCGGCTGGTCGTTGCCGGCTGGGTCGGTAAAGACCGGGCCGCCCTGCAAAAGCATATCGACGAACTTGCCGCCCTCGGCGTCACCCCGCCCGGCCGCACGCCGACCTACATGAACTTGAGTCCGTCGCTGCTGAGCAGTCGGCAGGAGATCAGCGTCGTCGGATCGAACTCGTCCGGCGAGGTCGAGGCGGTCGTCGTGGTTGCCCGGGACGGCAGGCGCTATCTGACGGTGGGCAGCGATCACACCGATCGCGAGTTCGAGCAATACGGCATTCCGGAATCGAAACAGATGTGTGCCAAACCGCTGGCCGACACGGCCTGGCCGCTGGACGAGGTGCAAGACCACCTGGCCGAGGTGACGCTCCGCTCCTGGATGACCGAGGGCGGGCGGCGACGGCTCTACCAGGAGGGGACCCTGGCGGCCAACCGCGATATATTCGAGCTGCTCGCCGGCATGCCCCCGGAGTGCGCGGCAGACTCAGACTCGTTCTGTCTGTTCTGCGGCACGTTTGCCGCCATTGGCGGCCTGAGCTACGGAGACAGGTTCGAAATCGAGATGTCCGATCCGCTGCTCAAACGGCGCATCACCCATGCCTACGATATTCGCGTGCTGCCACAATTCATCTAGGTGAGCCGGTCGGCCCGGTCGACCACCAGGGAGAAAACCAGCCCATGACCGTAAAAATCGCCCTTGCGCAAACCCCGGGTTCGTCCTCGGTCCACGAAAATATCGAGACGGCGCGCCGGATTGCCGGTCAGGCGGCGCAGGCCGGTGGTGACCTGGTCGTGTTTCCGGAGATGTTCATGGCCCTGCCGCAACCGGGACAACCGCTCGGAGCCGTGGCCGAACCGATCGATGGTCCGTTCACCACCGCGTTGAGCGAGTTGGCCCGCGAGCACCGGATCGCCGTGGCCAGCGGCTTTTGGGAGAAAGCCGACCAGGAGCCGGACAAGGCGATCAACGCCGCCGTCGTCTTTGACAGTCACGGCGATCTGCTGGCCAGCTACCGCAAGATCCATCTCTTCAATGCGCTCAGTGTCCGGGAATCAGACACGATGATCGGCGGCCGGACGCCGCCCCCGATCTTTGCCGTGGGCCCGCTGCGCATCGGCCTGGCGATCTGCTACGACCTGCGGTTCCCCGAGTTGTTTCGTTACCTGGCCGGGCACGGCGCCGACCTGATCCTCGTTCCGTCCGCCTGGTATAGCGGTCCGATGAAGGAAGAGCACTGGTTGACCCTGCTGCAGGCGCGGGCCATTGAAAACACCTGTTATGTAGCCGGCGCCGACCTGTGCGGCGGCCTATTCGCCGCCCGCTCGGCGATTTTCGACCCGTACGGGGTGGCGATCGCCGGCGCCGGAGAAGGTGAAACCCTGCTGACCGCCTCTGTGAGCACCGAACGGGTCCGGGAAATCAGGGAGAAGCTGCCGACGCTCAGTCACGTCCAGTCCCATCTGTTTCAGGACTGAGCAGGGAGAACGGAGCCGGCAACGCTTTCTCCTTGACGACAAAACGGGATCTGAGCTATAAACAACATCTCATGCCGGAGTGGTGAAACTGGTAGACGCACGGGACTCAAAATCCCGCGGGAGCAATCCCATGTCGGTTCGATTCCGACCTCCGGCACCAAGTCAATATCCGATACCATCCAGTATCGTCCAAAAAGCCCCGGTTTTCCGGGGCTTTTCTATTTCTGCTGTCCAGCGATGCCCAATAAAAGCCACTTGCTTCTACCCGTTTAACGGGTACCGCCAAAATCGCGAAAAATAAGGCCTACATGCTTCGCGATGGAGATGGCTTGTGGCTTGTTGTTGAGTCGACTGGAAGAAAATGGTGGAAGCTCCGCGATTCCTCCCCGACACGAAAGAAAAAGGTCGTGATGGTTTTGCTGAACTTCGTAACTTTGTCTGCTGCTTCCAATACCGGGAAGACGAGAGGCGAGTTTCCAAGGTACTCGGAGAACGCCTGGGAAAGTTCATGCTGGAATTGTCCGCCGAGAAGACGCATGTGATCAAATTCACTCGCTTCGAGACGGAGAACAGTAAGAGCTTTACCTTTCTTGGCTTTGAATTCCGGTGGGGAAAGAGCAGAAAAGGAAAACCGCTGGTCAAGATGAGGACGGCAAAGAAGAAGTTTCAACTGGCGCTCTCTGCAATGACAGTCTGGATCAAGAAAGGCCGCACGGTCGATTGGTTCCATGTCGTGCAGATCTTCACCAGGGCGGTCACAAAGTCCGTCTCCTGGAGGCCAAGAAGAAGCGGCCGCCCAAGGCAACGCGCTGGGCTGTCTTGAAGAACGAGGAGTCCACCAACCTCAGCGAAAATGAACGACATGCCCTGGCAGAACTCAATTCGATGGACTTCTTCACGCCCATCGCCTGGCGGGTGAAAGAGCGGTTGCGTTGGGTACGAAAAGCAGCAACCCCGCAGGCAGCCAAATGGCGCTTGAGCAATTTCTTGCTATGCATGGCAGAGACCGATCTGACCAGATCGCCGGTGTTAAAGCCGATCATCTCCGCAATCGAAACGG